>CAZOAP010000008.1:0-30449 GCA_964577645.1 uncultured Ignavibacteriales bacterium | reverse complement strand
GCTTAACGCAGGCACAGGAGTTGATGCTGTGTTTTTGGCTGAAAAGGGATACAAAATACTGGCAACCGATATATCAGATAAAATGATAGAAATAATTCAGTCAAAAGGCAAAAGTGAAAAGGCAAAAATAATAGAAACAAAAACTCTATCGTTTGATGAAATTTCAAATATAACTGATAATAATTTTGATGCTGTTGTTTCAAACTTCGGCGGGCTGAACTGCATTAACGATTTTCAGAAGCTCTCGGGTGACCTTGCCCAAAAGCTAAAGCCAAAAGGTCTGTTCATAGCTGTTGTAATGAATAAAATATGCCTCTGGGAAATGTTCTATTATATGATCACATTAAAGTTTAGCGAAGCCTTCCGAAGATTCAGCAAGAACGGCATCATGGCTGAGCTTAATGGTGAAAAAGTACTCACATATTACTTCACACCCAGCGAATTTGCAAAAGCCTTTAGTAAGAATTTTAACAAGATTAAAGTATTTAGCCTCGGTAACAACACACCGCCTCCGTATTTGATAGGTATTTACAATAAGCTAAAACCCCTTGTCAGACTTTGGATGAAAATAGATGAGCTCACAATGGGTCTGCCTTTATATAATTTATTTGGTGATCATTTTATAATTGTCATGAAAAAGAAATGAACCACAAAAAAAAAATAAATATTGCATGGGTAACCAGCGGCTTTTATGCTGATGAAAACGACTTCAGCGGGGCTGCTGCAATACATTTGCTCGCCAGGGAAATATCACTTGTACCGGAAATAGAACTAACTGTTTTTGCAATTTACTACCCTTTTGATAAAAAGGATTATACGCTATATAATTCAAAAGTTTTTACTTTCTGCTCGTACCCGCCGGAAAAACTTACTTCCCTGCGCAAAATAAAAATATGGAAGGCATTCCGGAAAAAATTTACTGAAGAACATAAAAGGAATAATTTTGACCTTATACATTCATTTTGGGCAGGTGAACCGGGGTATAATGCTTCGAAAGTATCACAAAAATTCAGGATACCGCTTGCAGCAAATATCTGCGGTGGTGAGCTGGCCTCATATCCTGAAATTAATTACGGTCAGCAATTAAGTTCATTACAAAAATATTTCATTGGAAAAACTTTTAATCAAGCAGAAACCATTATTTGCGGAAGTGATTTTATAACAGAAAAAGCTTCTGAATTTTACGGCAGCTCAATTACTCAAAAGATCAGAAAAATTCCTTTTGGTGTAGATGTATCCATATTTTCATCAAAGCTGTTCCCTGAAAAAAACAAATCAGAACATCCCGTATTAATAAATATTGCTCATTCAGTTCCGGTAAAAGCCCACACAGAACTGTTATCAGCTTTGGCAGAAGTTAAAAAACATTTTCCTGGCGTTCAGCTGCATATTTACGGAAATGGTGATAAAGAAGTTATCTTAAGTATTGCACGGAATATGGGACTTGTAGCAAATGTTAATGTTTTTAATTTCATAGAATATAATAAAATTCCGGCTGCCTTGCATAGAGCCGATGTATTTGTTTTGAGCTCTCTTTATGAATCACAAAATATGTCTATGCTTGAAGCTGCTTTTATGGGGCTTCCTGTAGTTTCAACAAATGTTGGGGTCGCCCCTGAGATCACTCCTTATATTTCAAAACCCGGTGATACATTTTCACTTGCTCAAAATATTATAAAAGCTGTTAACGAGCCAAAGCCGGAATATAAAGATTTGCTCAAAAGATTTTCTTTGGGAGCTTCAGTTGAAAAATATATTAATCTGTATAGGAAACTTGCAGAAAAAGAAAGATAAGTTATTTATTTTGTTTATGGATCAAATCAGCTAGTTTTTTGCAGACTTCTTCGGGCTCATATCTTTTAAGACATCTGGTATCACCCCATTTACAGGTTTCCTTCATACAGTTCCCGCAATCCAAATCAGAAGAATTTAAACAAATTGTATGATCACCCGGCTGGCAGGTCCAGTCAGCTCTTGTTGCACCAAGCAGCAGCACGCCAGGTTTGCCCATTGCCCATGCCAAATGGAATAACCCCGAATCATCGCTTACGATACCTCCGATATGTGTAAGTATTCCGGGTAATTCGCTGAGAGATGTCTTGCCCGCTATATTGATCATGTTATTTCCAATATGGTTTTTAAATTCAGAAGAAAATTTCTTTATACTTTCAGTTCCTGATATCATAATATCATAACCACGTTCAGCTAACAGTTCAGAAAGCTTTAAGTAATTTTCTAATCCCCATCTTCTGGTTTCATACAATCCTGCCGGGTTTATTAAAATGATCTTCCGTAATCCATCCCAGCCATTATCCTCAAGGATCTTTTTTCCATTAATGATATCCTGTTCTCGTATTTCTGATCTGAAATCATTTTTAACATTCTCAAAACCGGCCTTAATGAATGTATCTATTATTCTTTGCGAGTGTGAAAGTGCCTCATATTTTTCAAACTCTGCATACAGCCTGGGTGATATAATCTTTCTTATTGTTCTGCTGTATTTATTATTTTGCAGGTCAATAACTGCATCATACTTATTTTTCCTCAGCTTAAAAGCTGTACTTAAGCATGAAAGCTGCCGTCTGAATTTAGCGGAAGAACTATTATATCCTGTGCCCGGAAATTCAAAACCTAGCCCGATATCATAAACACTTTTGAAGATGTTAAATGATCCCATAAGTCCGGTGTTTGATTTTACAGTCAGGTAATGTAGTTCATACCCGGGATAATTCTTCTTTATGAAATTACATACCGGTATGGTTATTGCAGTATCACCTGTTGCATGAAGGCGGATAATAAGTATTTTTTTTTCAGTTATGGTATTATCCACTCCGTTAATTATATTTTGAAGTGATTATAAACTTTCGGAATGGATTCCGTATGATGGCTGAATATCACTGTTGTTCTGTTTTTCCGGAATGCATACAGCCTCTTCCAAAGTTCGGTTTCCAGTTCTTCATCCAGCATTGAATTTGCCTCATCAAGTATCAGTATTGCGGGATCTATTGCCAAAGCTCTTGCAATTGCAATCCTTGATCTCTGCCCGGCACTTAACGTAACTCCTCTTTCTGAGATATTTGTATCAAGTCCCGCCAGAAGCTCATTTATAAAGTCTTCTGTCATACTGATCTTAAGTATTTCATCAAGTAATGTGTTTTCAGGCTGAACACCTGAGATCAAAATATTTTCTCTTATCGTTCCTTCGAACAAAACAGCTTCCTGTCCTACATAACCGATATTACGCCTCAGCACTTCCTTGTCTATTTCATTTAAATCTATATCATCTATCAGAATATTTCCCCCGGCCGGTTCATAAAATCCAAGAAGCAGATTTGCTATGGTTGATTTACCACTGCCGGATGGACCTGTGATAAGAAGCCACTCACCGTTATTTACAGTAAAGCTTATATTTTTAAGAACTTGTCTTTCTTTGGAATAGCCAAAACTTACGTTACGGAATTCTAATTTACCCTCTATAGATGTGCGGCTGTTTATTTTTTGTGATCCGCTTTTGCCTTTTTGAATATCAGTAAGCTCAACAATCCGCTTAGTTGCACCTGTAATAGTGTTATACTGGCTGTATGCTCTTCCCAGGGTTAAAAAAGCCATTGTCAAAGAATACGAATAAAAATAAAAGGCAGCTGCACTGCCCGGTGACCATGCTGAGATCCCTGAGATGCCGAAATAAAAAATAAGTAAAAGCAAAAGTGATACAATTATGAATACTGATTGTGTGCTCTTAGCCTGGTATCGTGTTGAATGCATTTCTTTTTCAAAAGCTTCATCCGATCTTAATGTGTATTTTTTTAGACGCAAAGCTTCAAGGACAAAAGCTTTAACATCACGGATACCTGTCAATGATTCATCCAATACAGCATTTGCAAAAGCATGTTCACGCTGGCTTTCGGCTGAAAAAGCCTTAACCTTCCTGCTGAAATAATGTATCACCGGAATAGCTGATAATAATATTACAAAAACTACGCCTGCCGCTGCTGCATTCAGGAATACCATCAGCAAAAGACATCCAATTATAAACAATACATTCTGAAATACAGGGGCAACCAAACCCGTGAATAATCCCTGCAGCTTACCTATATCTTCTGTAGACCGTGATGTCAGCCCGCCGACCTGTTCGTTTTTGAAAAATTTCATTGGTTTACTAAGAAGACTTCTGAAATACTCATTCCTGATATCGTTCCTCAATCTGAATCCAAGTTCCTGCATCAGTATATTTGTATAATACCCCAGGACCGTTGAAAGAAGCATAACTATTATCAAAATTGATGTCAATAAAGGAATATTAATTCCCGTTATTTCTTTACCTGTTCCGGTAAGATGATCGATTAAAAGCTTAAAAAGCCATGGATATACCAAGTTAGAAATAGATACAAAGCTAAGGCAAATAAGCGCAATAACAAGTTTCTTCCTGTTCTTTAAGGCGTGACTCTTCAAAAATTTATATTGATCCAATTTTCTTATGAATTTTGTATCAAAATACCACTTAGGTTTGATAAATAATATCTGTTATTTGGGTTATACATTGATTTTAAAATAATATACAATATATATTACTTTTTTGATTATATTTAAACTCGATTAATACTCATTAAATGGATCTTAAATATCTAAAACACCTTGCCCGTAAGGGAAGTACATTTATTCATCCGAAAGGCTTTGAAGCAACAGAACTTTTAATTTCAAATTTAAATATTAATACTTCTGATAGTATTCTTGAGATCGGCTGTGGAACAGGCGGTACTTTAATTGAAATTATTAGCAGATTTGGAATAAATATTACTGCAGTAGAGATATTAGATGAAATGATAATGGCAGCTAAGAAAAACCTGAGCTCTTTAAATCTTGCAGATAAGGTAAAAATAGTTAAAATAAACCCCGGAGAGAAATATCCATTTGAATATAATTCATTTGATAAGATATATGCGGAGTCTGTAATTGGCTTTCAGGATAAACCAAGTATGGAATTTATTTTCAGTGAAATAAAACGAATATTGAAACCACATGGTATATTTGTTTTAAATGATTCCTTATGGAAACCGGGCGTTCCTGATAGCATCGTAGATAAAATTACCCGGCAATCTCATAAAGATTTTGGACTCGCACATGCTTCGCCTTATAATATTGATTTGGAAGGTTTGATTAATATAGCCAGAAATAGCGGATTAAAGGAAACTGAAACTTTAAATCTGGATTCCGCTTTAAATACTCCTTACGGTACAATAAAGGAAAGCAAGGTTATGAAAATAAAATCAGTTAACAAATTTTCATTGGTTAATACCGCAAATAGTTTAAGATATAACTTAAAGCTGAAAAAACAATCTGATTCCGGTAAATACATTGCCTCATATCTTATTTCCTTTACTGCAATTTGAAGAATTTTCGTTCTGATAAGTAAATTGGGCTATTATTTCAACTTCTTTTCTCTATCCTTATCGTTAAATTTGCAGTTCTATGATAGCACTCGTTAATCCAAAATCGGCTAATTGGGGATTTAGGGTCCCGAATTCAATACTTACTCTCGGGGCTTTCCTTGAAGGTAAGTATGAATATACAATTATTGACGAAAATCTTGGAATAAATGCCGTTAATGCTCTTACTCCACTTATTCAAAATGGCTTAAAGTATATCGGTATTACAGTAATGCCTGCTATGCAGCTTCGCGGAGCCTATGCAATTTCAAAAGAAATTAAAACACGTTTCCCTGATATTAAAATTATCTGGGGCGGATATTTTCCTTCTCTTCACCCAAACACAGTGCTTAAGTCAACCTATATTGATTATGTTTTAAAAGGACACGCAGAGCTTTCATTCACTGAGCTTATTGATTCACTGGAAGGAAAAGCGGGTGCAAAAGAATTAAGTCAGATAGCCGGTTTATCATTTAAGCAAGATGGAGTGATCCAGCATAACCCTAAAGCTGAGCCAATTGAGCCTGATCTTATCCCAAGGCTGCCATATCACAAAGTAGATGTAGATAAGTATCTGAACTTCGGAAAAACTTACCTCGGCCCAAGAACCATTGGTTACCATTCAAGCGTTGGCTGTCCGTTCTTGTGCGGTTTTTGTGCTGTGGCAGGCATCTATAAAGGCAAATGGCTTGGCAGAAGTGCAGAGCTTACTGCATCGGATATACTTTTCCTTAAGGAAAAGTATAATATTGGAGCTGTGGAATTTCACGATAATAATTTCTTTGTTGCAGAAAAACGCGTATATGATTTCGCAAAATCTGTTAAGGGGCTAGGTATTGGCTGGTGGGGTGAAGCAAGACCCGATACTGTAATGAAATTTTCAGACGATACATGGCAAATGATGGCAGATGCAGGATGTAAAATGATATTCTACGGCGCTGAAACCAGCAATGATGAGCTTTTAAAGCTTATGCATAAAGGCGGCACGCAGAACGCACAGACATTGCTTGATCTTGCTGAGAAATCGAAGAAGTATGGTATTGTGCCTGAGCTTTCTTTTGTGCTGGGCAACCCCACAGATAATGTTACGCGTGATATTGAAACTGATCTTAAGTTCATTAAAAAAATTAAGGCTATTAATCCTGCTGCTGAAATTGTAATTTATACATACTCACCTGTAAATTTTGAAGATTCGGAAATGTCACTTGCGGCAAAGCTGAAAGGATTTGATTATCCCCAATCACTTGAAGAGTGGGTCTCACCTAAGTGGCAGAATTTTGACCTGAGGAAAAATCCGCTGACACCATGGCTTAAGCCGCATCATTTTAAAATGATAAGGAATTTCGAAAAGACTCTAAATGCTTACTACCCCACAAACAGTGATCTTAAAATAAAGGGATGGAAACGTTCGGTTTTAAAGCTTCTAGGAAGCTGGCGTTATAAGACAGATTTTTATACCGCACCTTATGAAATTATGATAACTCAAAAGCTTTTAAAATACCGCCAGCCTGAAATTGAAGGCTTCGCCTCCTCTTAACAGCCATGTTTTATCTCCCCCTTATAAAGGGGGAGTGTCAGGCTCTGCCTGACGAGGGGGGTCTTACTGATGGAAAGATAATCGGACTTTTTGATACCACCCCGCAATAAACTTCCTGCAGGAAGTTTATCTTTGCCCCTCCTTAAAAAAGGAGGGGAGCTGATTTAATATAAAGTTGATTAAATTATTTTAAATTTTAAAATGTATAATACTTATTGAAACATTTCAAATTTATAATATTGATCTTCATATTCCTTGCCCTTGTGCATCTCATTTATTACACCTGGGTAAAATCACCCAATCTTACCCACGGGTTCGCATCTTATTACACCTCAGCAAGAATGCTTACAGAAAGCAGCGATATGACAGCTGCTTATGATACAACATACTATTATTCCAAAATGCGGGCATATGGCTTTGGAGATGTTAAAGATCTATCTAATCTTCCAACAGGCTCATTTATTATGCTTCCATTAATTTGGCTTGAGCCTGTAACAGCAAAGATAATATGGAATATTCTTGGTATAATTTTCCTCCTGTTCTCAATTTTATTGTTGTTCAAAACATTTGATGTTCCATTACGGAGTATTCCAGGTCTTCTTTTAATTTTCATCACTCTTCTTTTCTATCCGTTCTATTATAACATAGCTTATGGACAGGCATACGCATTGCTTCTGCTGCTTGCATCAAGTTCAATTTATGGATTTAAGAAAAATCATGCATTACTTACAGCAATTCCATTAGCATTAATCATCATTATAAAAGGCTATGGATTTTTTCCTCTTGCTGCACTGCTTCTTTTAAGGAAGCCGAAAATATTTCTGTATACGTTAGTGCTAAGTGCTGCAATGTTCCTGTTAACACTTCCTTTATTCGGAATTTCTGCCTGGCAGATGTATTACGCGAAGTTTTATTCAGTAGTAGCATACGGTGAGCATTCATCAAATGTGGCGTACCAAACTTTGGGCAGTCTTTTGGGACATATATTCAGTTATAATTCTACTGCAAACGGGAATGCACTCTTATCCATTCCAAAAATCTATGTATATTATTTTACACAAATTACAGGCTTATTTGTTTTATATTTACTTTCAGGTAGATTAAAAAAAGAAAATTATATTTTATTTTTCGTATTGAGTTTTGCTTTGAATGTAGTTTTCTCTCCTGCAGCTGAAGATTATCATTCATTATTTTACCTCCCCTTAATATTCTTAACCGGCAGCATGTTATTTACTGAAAGAAATTTTAGATCACGATATATATACTTTTACGCTTTTGGCCTGTTGTTGCTTATGCTGCCCTTGCCTTTCAACCAGTTGCAGGAATCAGCTTTTCCGGTATATCTTTTAGCATATCCAAGGCTTTATGGAGCGATATTTTTACTTTTAATCACAATATTTATTGCAAAACCTCGCATTAGCGTCAACAATGAACTATAAAGCATTCTTAAATACAATTTCATCAAAGGCACATTCAATGCCCGTGGTAATACTATATATAACAGAAGGCTGTAATCTTAAATGCTTATCATGTTCATACCGGCTTCCAATGCCGGGCGAGCTTACTTTTGAAGAAATAAAGGGTCTGGCCTGGGAACTGGGATCTTTTGGATTGAAACACATAGTTTATTCCGGGGGTGAGCCCTTGCTGCGGCGCGACTTCAGGGATATTTGCAGTGAGTTTTCTGTGCTTAAAGTTAAACAAACCCTTTTGACAAACGGACTATTGCTTGCCAAACGTGCCGAAGAATTCAATGGGGTCTTTGATGAAATAATTGTATCACTTGATGGAGCTGATGCTGATACTCATAACCGCCTGCGAGGCGTTAATTCATTTGACCTGATACTGGGGGGAATACAAAAAGCACGTTTGTCAAATTCGGCAAAACAAATATCAATACGTACAGTAATACAAAAACAAAACTTCCGCCAGCTGAATAGTTTCATTGAGCTTGCCAAACAAAAAGGTGTTGACCGTATATCATTCTTAGGAGCAGATGTATCAAGCGAAGCATACGGAAGGGATAATGAGGGATCCCGCGGTGAAGTTGCTGCTGAAAGCAAGATGATGCTGAATAAAGATGAAGTACTTGAGATGAAAGATATTATTGACAACGCATCGGTGAAATATAAAAATGATTTCGAAAGCGGGCTGATATCTGAATCACTCGAAAAGCTTTATCACATAGCAAATTACTATGCTGCTTTAATTGGCGAAGGTAGTTTTCCTGTGAATTTATGCAACGCGCCGATGGTATCAGCAGTAATTACTTCTACAGGTGATATTCACCCGTGCTTTTTCCTGCCTAAGTACGGTAATATCCGCCAAAATAAATTCGGTGTGCTTATCAATTCAGAACGAATACAAAAAACGAGAAAGCTTGTAAAGGCAATGGAGCCTGAACGGTGCCAAAAATGTGTTTGCACGCTTTTTACATCTTCCCGCGCAGCTTTAATGGATAAATTTTAGCCATATTTACTCATCCGATGACTTCCGGTAAACTATTAAACAGTCTGAACCAGACGTTTTACATTTAAAATCTTATTTTCTTTAATTACTTTGTAAATCAAATATTTACAAAACTATTATCAAAAAATTACTCAGAAAAATTTCTCATATCTTCAGGTATCATTTATTGGTTAAACCAAAAATGAAGAGCATCGTATTTGAGAATATTGACAAATATACATTTACGATTCGCCCTACTGTATTCAATCCAAAGGATTTTGTTTCAAGTGAAGTGTTTGTGAACTACATTAAATCTATGGATCTTGATGGCAGCAATATACTTGATATGGGTGCAGGCTCCGGGGTAGTTAGCATTTTTGCAGCATCTAAAGGTGCTATGTGTACAGCTGTTGATATAAACCCTGTTGCAGTTAAATGCATCAATGAAAATATTATACAGAATCATTTTACAAAAAAGATTACAGCTGTTGAATCAGACCTGTTTGAATCCAGACTGCTGCAGGGTAAATTATACGATATCATTTTCTTTAACCCTCCATACTACAAAGGCAACCCTGGAAATAACTTTGAGCGGGCGTTCAAAGGCGGACCTAAGCTCGAGGTAATTGACCGTTTCCTTGAAGATGCGAAAAATTTCCTTGTACCTCAAGGCAGGCTTTGTATTCTTATTTCATCAGATATGGATGTGGAAGAATTCTACGGCAGGTTAAAAACATACGGTTATATTCACAAAATTTTACATACCAATAAAAAAACTTTTGAAACGTTTTATATTATAGAAGCAGTTATAGGTTAGTGTAATCATATTTTATGGGAGAAAATTAATAATTAATGGGCTGGAGAGTTTATTTGTTTATAAGTGTTTTATTGGGTTTACAAACTCTTGTTTACTTTACGTTTATAAATTTCTGGAAAACTACAAAATTTTATAAGCCTTCTCACAGGTGGTGGGTGCTTGTTCCATTTCTGGTATTTAATGTTTCATTCATTATTGTATCTGTAGTGTGGGGCAGAAATTTCACTCCGCCTGAATGGTTTAAGGTAATAGCCCTCTACCCGTTCTATGTTTGGGTAGCGGCAACATTCTTTATTTCATTGTGGCTTTTAATAGGTAAAATTATCAAACTGCCGTTCCAGATCCCGTTATGGATAGCAAAAATATTCAGGCCTTTGCGTGAAAAAATAAAAACACTTAAGGAAAAGAAAGCTGTTAAAACAGTTGATCTCTCACGAAGAAAATTTGTGCGTTATGCTACTATGGGAATATCAACATATGCATTTGCAGGCGCAACCTATGGTATGATAAGACATGACTCCTATGAAATTGATTACAAGGATATTAAGATTGATAACCTGCCACCGGAATTAAAGGGTACAACCATCACTCTTTTAAGTGATATACATGCAGGCCAGTATATGAATGAAGATGAAATGCGGGAATATGCTGATGTTGTAAATGATCTTGGCTCTGATATAATATGCATACCGGGTGATTTTGTTAATTACGAGTCCCGTGATATCCATATGCTGACGGCTGCATTCCGTGACCTGAAGGCAAAACACGGAGTATATGGCTCATTGGGTAACCATGATTACTTTCAGAACCCTGATTATGTTGCCAAAGCGCTTGTAAATGAATCACCCGTGCAGCTTTTGCGGAATGAACACCGTGTACTGAATATAAACGGTAAAGAGCTTTACATGCTTGGTATTGATGATACACAAAGCTCCGGCGCAAGAATGGAAGAGGTTTTAAAATACTACGGAGCTATGGATGAATTTCTGAAAACGAATGATCCTAAATTCAGCACTTCACCAAAAGTTCTGTTGTGCCATAAGCCATACGGTTTTGATACACTTGCCACCAAAGAGATCGATCTTATTCTCTCAGGTCACACTCATGGCGGTCAGGTCGTACCGATAAAATTCGGAAACTTCAATCTTTCATTTGCAGCAACTGTCAGCAAATATATCGAAGGCTTATATAAGATCGGTAAATCAAACATGTACGTATCTCGCGGCATTGGCTCAGTCGGTTTGCCTATCAGGATAAACTGTCCCCCAGAAATTACAAAAATTACATTAATGTAGATCGGGTTTTTAGTAATAGATCCGCCAAAACGAGAAATTTCCTGGTAGAGTTTCCCCGTTCTTTTTTTTGTATTTTTGCAGATGAAATATATATTATCTTTATTTTTACTAGTGTCTTCTATAGCTTTCTCGCAGCCTTCAGCCCATATTACATATAATTTCTATTCAAACGGTTCACCAAACGGTACACCGCCGCTAGTTCTATTGGCAATGCATGATAATGCCTTATACACAACTGCTGCAGGCGAAAATTTTTATCTGGATTACAGCACCGGTACTTCATATCAATCCATGATCCTTAAAGATGGCAGACAAATTGTTAACAGGCAATCACTGGATAGCTTTCCTCAGCCAGAGTTATCAAGTGATACTATGACAATTCTTGGTTACCTGTGTAAAAAAGCGCATGTAGTTATCCGTTCAAATCATATTGATATCTGGTATACAACCCGGACAGAATTTAAAGGTACGCCTTCTTTAAATATCGGTCCCTCTCTGGGTCTTGTGTTGAAAATAATCAGGAACGGTAACTTTGAAATTACTGCAGAAAAGATAGAAACTGCTGCAGCAAAAGAATCTTTTGATCTGACAAATGCTGAATTTGTTGATCTTCCTCTTTACAGGGATATGGTCACACGTCAAAATTATACAACAATCCCGATATTTCAAAATGAAAAAATAAATTATGGCGATACTATCGTTAACCTTTTCATAAATGAAAACGGTATAACTTACCGTTTTTCTGAAGGTACTATAGTTCTGAAAAAAGTTAAGCTGCCCGATAACATGGGGAAAAATACTGTTGTAGCAGAGCTTACCGAGCGCTCCGGCGGTGATGCTTATGACAGGACAGGCTCATGTTTTATCATTCCGGCCGGAGTAAGCGATACCTCGCTTACTTTCATTGATGCCTTTATTAACGGCATAAAAACCCTTCCGCAGTACCCGTCAAAAGATTCCAAACAATACAACGGATTTACACTTACTGATAAATATACACCTCCAATTGAACTAATGCGTTTTATAACTCCATTTGGAATAGGCAGTTACAACAGCCAGGTTCAGGTATACGGCATTAAGTGGGAGGATTCTGTTACATATAAACAGGATATTACCAACCTGCTGCCTGCTCTGAAGGGTGAAGTATGGTTTGGTGTGTTTATAGGCTGCTATGATAAGGGAGGTCATAATATCAGCTTAAAACTGAAATACTTCCCTGATGAAGTACCGCAGGAACCTGCAGCGGTAAGCAATGACTGGATTTTGCCAATAATATTTACAACCAATATCATGGAAGCATCCGGGCAGGAATATGCAACAATCTTCGGCAGTGATACGTTGAAAGTTACAGTTGATATACCTGAAGGATCAAAAACACTTACATTAAGATATATAAGTACAGGACACGGCGGATGGGAAAACGGGGATGAGTTCAATAAAAAACAGAATCAGATTTTTGTTGACGGCAAACAGGTTTACAGCTATATACCATGGCGGGATGATTGCGGCATGTACCGCAAATACAATCCTGCTTCGGGGAACTTTCCCAACGGAATGTCATCCAGTGACTTCAGCCGTTCAGGCTGGTGCCCGGGTTCAACATCAATTCCGGTTGATATTCCTCTGGCAGGATTAAAACCCGGTAAACATACATTTTCGGTGTTTATACCGATGGGTAAGCCTGAAGGCTCAAGCCAAAGTGCATGGAATGTTTCTGCTGTTTTAATTGGAAAATATTGATCAAAGCATACTTATATATATTTATTATTTTATCGGCTGCATTATCTCAAAGCATATTTGCGCAGTATGAGCGTATTGAGTATAGTATTCATTCCGATTCAATGCCTTCAAATAAGATCTCAACAGGGAAAATTGATTCTGTGTTTACATTTATTTATTCGCACAAATGGTTGATCGATTTTGAGGATTGCAATATATGCAAATCGCGCGCACATATAATAAGCCGGATGATAGAAAAAAATTATCCAGAAATTTCTGTTTCTAAAGCATGGGTAATTGCTGATTGCAAAAGAAATTCCAAAAAAGATATTTACCGCTACAAGCCGGAAGTTTTCCTGGGATTCCGCGGCAAATGCATAAACTGGACCTATCATGTTGCACCTGTAATAATTACCGAAACTGATACCTTTGTAATTGATCCGGCAACTCAAACTGAAGCGGTAAAGTTCAATAAGTGGGCGGGTGATATTATTCCCTTAAATGGAAAGGGTTTTTTGATAATTAAAGATAACAGGTTTTACATTTACCCTGAAAGTACCAATGATTATTTCGTTGATAACCTGCATCACTGGGATGAAAACGACCGCTCTTTAACCGATGATAAATATCTGCGCTCAGTGGACGAGACTCTTAAAGCTAAACACGGATTTTATGAACCGTGGAAGTTCAATTATTACGTTTCAAAACTAATGGAATTACTGGAATAAAAATAACAATAAATTGATAATATACTCCAAATTACTATCTTCACAAAAAGGTATCGTTCACGGCATATCCACCAGGGCTGGCGGAAATCCACCATATTATAATAATCTCAGCAAACATGTTGGTGATAACATTGAACATGTTATGCAGAACAGAAAAAAGTTCTTTGGGTCGCTTGGAATAGATGAATCAACACTGGTTCATGGTAACCAGGTCCACAGTGATGGAGTAAAGATTGTCAGTTCACCCGGTTTGTATCCTCAAACCGATGCGCTCATTACATCCCAGAATGGGCTCAATCTTGTAATATCGGTAGCTGACTGTATGCCGGTTATGATCTATGATCCTGTAAACAATATTATTTCAAATATTCACTCCGGCTGGCGCGGTACGCAAAAGAACATTGCCGGCAAAACTATAAGCATTATGAAAGAGGAATTTGGCTCTCTGGCAGAAAATATGCTGGTCTATATGGGGCCAGCAATTAGTAAAAAGAATTTTGAAGTTGATAAGGATGTAGCTGATTTGTTTGATAGCAGGTATATAGATCCTAAACCCGGTGTACACGGCAAATTCCTTGTTGATACAGGTAAAATGGTTTATGATAGCCTGGTTTCCACCGGTGTTAATCCGGGTAATATTGAAACAAACCCGTTATGTACATTTGAAGAATCAGAGAAACTGCATTCTTACAGGCGTGACCGTAATTTATCCGGAAGAATGTTCGCTGTAATAGGCCTTAGATAATATCCAGAAGGAAAATGTTTCTTTCAACGAATTTTTTCACCTGTATTTCATCAAATTATACTCTTGATTTATATTTCAATTCTTTGAAATTAATAATGATCTCTGTTCCCACCTTATTTTTTATCACTGTGTTTCCGTCCAGCTGGGATGAAAGGCTTGTCAGCAGAACCATACCCAGTGAATTTGTCTGTCCCGGATTAAAATCCTGCGGCAAACCTTTGCCGTTATCTTTTATCCGGAGTGTATAGGATTTATCGCCTGTATCACCAGTTTGCTCAATTACGGAAATATTTATTTGTCCGTTTGCATTTTCAGGAAAAGCATGCTTAAGCGAGTTTGATATTGCTTCATTCAGTATTAAACCCAATGGTATTATTGTATCCAAACCAAACTCTATTGCATTGGTATCACACAGGAACTTAACTCTTTCAAAAGATACTCCATATGAAGAATATATATTTTTAGCCAGCATGATAATATATTCTTTAAATGATGTTTTGGCAATATTGTGGCTTCTGTAAAGATTTTCATGAACCAAAGCCATTGCCTTAACACGGTTCCTGCTGGAGTTTATTGCTTCAATTGCTTCAGGATGGTCATACTGCTCAACCTGCATGTTCAGCAGGCTGGATATCACCTGGAGGTTGTTTTTTACCCTGTGGTGAATTTCCTTCAGCATGATCTCTTTTTCTTCAAGAGAATCTTTGAGTTGTTTATCCTTTTTTTTCTTCTCCGTAATATCCTGTTTTATAGCAATATAATGAGTGATCTTACCATTGATATCTGTTATTGGGCCTATAGAAGCTGATTCCCAGTATAATTGTCCAGATTTTTTTAAATTTAAAAATTCCCCATGCCATGTTTCACCTTTTGCAAGTGTTTTCCAGAGATCTTCATAAACTTCTTTTTTTGTCTGTCCTGATTTCAAGACGTTGGGATTTTTACCCAGTACTTCTTCGTAAGTATAGCCGGTAAGCTCGGTAAAATAAGGATTCACATACTCTATCTCATAATTACTGTTTGTAATTACAATGCTGTTGGGGCTTTGTTCAATTCCCTTTGAAAATTTCCTTACCTGTTCATATGCGGCTTCTTTTTCAACAAGCTCTGTTTGAGCTTTATTATATAGCTTGTTCCTTTGAAGCGCTGATGAAAAAATGAAAGCGAATGGCTCCAGTTTATGTAAGTCATCTTCAGTATAAAAATCTGCTTTATAATTCTGTACCTGAAGTACTCCAATCACCCTGTTATCATATTTTAAAGGCAGTAATATAGCTGCTCTTGATACATTCTCAACTTCACCATTCATATCACATACATGCCCTTCGGTATCAACAAACATTTTGCTTTGCGAATCTTTCAACATTTCTTCAAGATCTTTAATGACAACAGGTTTTCCTGTCAGAATTGTATGTGTTTGCGGTCCCTTCCCGTCCGGTCTTAGTTTTGTCAATGGCAGATCTGAAACATCAATATTCTGTCCATTCACCCTTATTGCCTCATATTTAATATTTCTACCTTCGTTATATACCAGGGATACTATTATACCGGTTACATTAAGTATCTTTTCTATATAATCAAAACAAATACTATAAAGGTCATTGGTATTTGTAATGTCATTTACTGCAAGGCTTGCTTCATACAGCAGTTTCAGGTATTCTTCGTTCTTTTTAATTCCTTCGTTATATTTTTTTTGCAGGGTAATATCCTCATTGTATGCAAGAATTGCTTCAACGTTACCTTCTTTACTTATTACCGGCCTTGAATAGATCTTTATTGCTATTTCACTTCCGTCCTTTTTGTTTCTTATATGTTCATTGCCGTTAATATGTTTTTTATAAAAATTTGTTTTAATATTTTCCGAGAATTCATTTTTTCTTTCTTCAGGTACAATGGGTAATTGTCTGCCTATCACCTCCTCTGCTTTCCAGCCGAATATTTCTTCCGAGGCTTTGTTCCATATACTCAGAACATTGCCTTCAGGATCCAGATCAAAAATGCTCATCGGTGATGCTTCTATAACCGCATTCAGATATTCTGACTTTCTGGTCAGCTCTTCTTCTGCTTTTTTAAGATGGATCAGGTTATACATTATTTCAGTTTCATCTGAAATAACTGAAAGCACTGAAACAACTTCACCATCTGAATTAAATTCAGGTATTTTACTGTATGAATAATATTTATCTCCGTAATGAAGCTTCAGCTTTAGGGTTTTGCCTGTAGAAAATACATTTTTATTGTTTTCAATTACTATATCAGCTAAAAATTTATCTTTATATACTTCGTATGGGGTTTTACCATAAAATTCTTCTATTGATTTGCAGATACACAATTCCCTAAGCATATTCCAGCCGGAATTATTGATGTATATATATTTATTTTCCCTGTCATGGCGGGTTAAAGAAAATTCCAGGTTTTCTGCAAGTGTCCTGTATTTTTTTTCACTTTGTATAACTTCAAAACCGGATTTCTGCAGTGAAACAAAGTTTTTTTTAAGAAGAAAAAATAATAATACTGCTGTAACTGTAACAAATAACAAGCCTTTTCCAATTTCAATATATAATTCGTCATAGGTATCTTTTTGGTATATTATATTCATTATATCTGATAAAATTATCCAAATTGAGCTGGCGGCAAAATATATTGAGCTGATCCTGATAGAGCGCTTAAAGGGGTTAGTGTGATGTTTAAATTCCGGTAATTTCTGCATAAAAAGAAGTAAAAGTTTACTAATATTCACTTCAAAAATGAATAAAGACTATGCAAATTAAATAATTACCTGTACAGATTAAATGAGAGTTGTCATATTATAATATGATTTTTATCTTTTCCTGCAGAAATTTTTTACCATTTTGGGCATATTAATGCTGCAAAAAAGTTAATGATTGTATTTTTGATGTTTAAATAATAAAAAAAGCGGCCATTTGGCCGCTTATATATAAAATTATCTTTTTATGGATTTACTTCAACATAATACATATCATTACCCTTGGAAGCAACAAAAGTCATTACTCCCTGCGGATTAACATTTACATCTGTATAAGCAGAATATGTATCTCCAAGTTTTTTGTGATCTGAATATAATGTGTAATCATATATATATGTATCTTTTCCTTTCATATTACCGGCAAAATAATAAAGTTTTCCGTTAATTAATTTTAGATCGCTCATATTATCAAATTTTTTGCTATCTCCTTTATTTGATATAGCCATATACCTGAATGTATAATTGCTCATATCTGTAAGCTCGCCGGCAACATAAGCATAATTGCCCCTGCTGTCAGTCAGTATTATTTCATTGGTCTTCCAGTCTGATGTATTTATCGTGTTATATGGACCGAATTCTTCATCACCTAATATGACATAAGTTTTATCCGCAATTTTTTTATCATAATTTCCGTATTTAACCCCAACATATGCAACTTTACCGTTCAGCATAAATTTTGCTTCGCTTATATAGTCATATTTGCCTGAAATAACCTCGTTATTTTTTACTACAAAGTATTTATTGTTGGCATCAGATACAACAAACATCATGCTTCCGCCTTTGCCAAATACGGGATTGTTCACAGAATTATATTTACTGTCAGATTTTTTATCACCTACTACCAGCGTACTTTTGTAAACTGATTCACCTTTTGGTGAAGTAGTTTCCTCAGAAAGTATGTATGTCAGCTTTCCTTCCGGTGTATACATATAATTATATATACTTCCGTTCACCGAAGCTATTGCGTCATTTCCTTTCATTAATGTTGCGCGGTTCCTGTATTCACCAATTGAATCCTGGCCGGTATACAGCGGGTTTCCTGAATTATCAAATACTATTGGGCCGTAGATCCAGTCAAACGCTTTGTATTCTGTATTACCTTTTACAAGAAATGTGTTGCCACGTTCTTCATACATCTTGCCTTTTGATTTGGCAAAATAACACGGTTCATCCATTGAATTGAATTTAAGGTCATACCATGATATATCACTGTAATGTTTCTCTTCCTGGTCGCCTATAACCAGAAATGTTTCTTCGCCTGATCTTGCTATATAATATATTTTACCCGCAGATGTAAATCCGATATAGCCAATTGGTTCACCTTCAGAGTAACCATCAGGTGTGTAAGCCAGCCGGATTTCATCATAAGCTTTGCTTTTTTGTGAAGAACCTGTTTTTGTATCGTAACTGATAAGATAATATTTTCCGGCATCCTGTGCGGCATAATAGATAATATTATCTTTAATTACCCATCCGTCAGGAATCATATCATACTCAGCAATTGCTTCGTTGTTTTTTAATATTGAATACCTGTAAACAGTATCTGTGATATTTTCGCTTGCAATAACATATGAATTGCCGTCTCCATCAAATAAGGCATTATATGTCATAGTATAATTATACTGCTTTGATGAATTCCCTTTCGGAGAAATTATGGTATACTTTGTTGCAACCGTATCATAATAAGCATAAACCCAGCCACCAGTCTGAGGATTATATTTCAGTGAGTAAGCATCAATTGGACCGTTTGCCTGCGGAATACCTGTTATTAGCTTTTGGTTTATAGTCTGTGTAAAAACTGTTCCTGTTATAAATACTATTAATACTGCAAAAACCCTTAAAACAGTGCTTCTTTTCATATATTTTGTTGATAATTTATTTTTTAGATATACAAAGATAGTTAAAGTAAAATCAACTGCCAATTAATAATAGCTTCTCTGCATGGAAAAAAACCGTTAAATGTTTTAAAATCTTTTCAGAAAAAATATAATCAATTTATGAACTGAAAGATCATTTTTTCAAATTGTTAACTTTATTGATCAGCCAGTCCCTTTCAATCACATTGGTATTGTTTTTAAGTTCAGCTTCAAGCTCACTAGTATCTGCTGTAAAATTATTGCCGTTCAGGCTTTCAACCCGGTTTCCGTAGATCTTCAGCAGGAGCTGGTAATACCGCATAAAGTCAGTGAATCTCTCAAACCTCTGGGGAGCGAACTGTTTTTCGTTCTTGCTTAAATACTGCCTGTAAGAATTGTAAAATGATTCTGCTTTATCAAAATTACCAAGCTCGAAATACAACAATAACAATAGATTCCTTATAATTACTTTATATTGTAAATGACGTGTATTTTTTATTGCTTCAATTGTTTTAATGGCTTTATTATAATTTCCCGTTTCAAAATGCAGCCTCCCTTCAAGATAACCTGTTATTACATCTTTTTCATCAGGCGGCAGCTCATTCTTGTACTTATTTATGAATTCCTCTGCCCATTTAAACTCACCCTGTTTTAAAGCAGCCAGACCTATATTGGGGAAAAGCAGTGCATCAAAATAGATATCTTCTGTTCCGCGGTAAAAGTTGCTTTCAATAGCTGCTTTATAAAGCCGGAATCTTTCAGCTGAAAATTCACTATCACCTTTAAAGAACCTGTAAACGCAATACGACTGCAAAATATTCAGCAGACTGTATCTTTCATCCTGGGTTCCAACTCCGTTTATTAACTGTTCTTTAAGCAGGCGGTAATATCTTTCTTCTTTTGTTCTCAGCAAAAGCACTTCATTTACATGCAGCATGACAGAAGGAGCTTCTTTAAACTCGCCCGGATTTTCTGTAATATACCTTATCAGGTCATCAAGGAAGCCTGAATTATACTCTACATTTATATTTTCAAGCTTGGCTGAAAAATTCCTGTAATTACCCAGTGTTTTAATAAGCATGTATTCAGAAAGGTATTTGTTCTCTTTTGCAAGCTCCGGTTCATAGTTATCTTTAAGATTCTTGTTTTTATACCTGCTCCAGTTTATATAGCTGTTTAAGGTCTGCTGGTAAAGGAATTTGTAAAAATAATATTCACTTTTCCTGTCTTTTAGCTTTTCAATTTCTTTTTTGGCAGCAGGAAGATTCTTATTGAATTCCTTTTCAAGCTTTCGTTTGTTCAGCTCATCCAGCAGTATCAGCTCGCTTCTTGCCGGATCATTTTTCATATTTACCTGTTTAAGATAGCTTTCGGTCAGCTCTGCAAGATTAAAGATAACGGACCTCATAAAACCATCGTTATATTCTGCCTTATCAAATATTATCGCATATACTTTCTCTTTAACAATATCCCCTGCGTTAAATTCAGGGTAATATTTCTTCAGGTATGAATACAGCTTTACAGTGCTTTCGCTTTTGTTAAAGAAAGGTGAGTTAACAAGCTCCCCAAACTCCCTGAATTCCTTCGGACTGAAAGTCTGTAATATTTTTATCAGATTGCTTTTATGCATGAATTAACGTGTTATTGTAAACTTTCAAAAATATTTTTCCTGAAATATCAAATTTATAAAGGCTGTGGCGGCACAACTGAATGCTGTTATAAACTTCTCAAAACCAGTAGTTATAAGCAAAAATAAACATATAAATCAAATAAAACTGCCCATTAAAAAAACAGTCTGATGGTGTTAAATTTTCAATTACTCAATTTTTCTTCAACAATCAGAAATTTAATTCTTTAGCTGCGTTTAATAAACATTCTACATTTTTTGTTTCTTCAAAAAATACTGTATTTGGCGTTTTGTACACTGATAAATGATACAATCCCGGTTTTACCGGGAAACATTCGGAAATTACTTTGCTTGGGTTGCAGCTTCTTAAAGACTAATTTTGTGACGTTACATAAAATGATGCCAAGAGAAAGAAAAATTTCAGTTAAAGAATTTCACGATCCGGGAGAAGATATAAAAACTTTATATGCAACCACAGGGGATTCCCCGGGTGAGATCGATCTGGGCTGGGATGCCTTAATGAGTGCAAGAAGTTACGTAGTCCAGTATTGTGTTCAATCCGATAATAAAAAGAACGCAGAAAAATGGCAGCACATTGATATAGTAACAGAATCATGCTGTACTGTTTCAGGCTTAAAAACAGGAAAAACATACGGGTTCAGGGTTGCACATATCAGCAATACCGGGCAGGGCAAATGGTGTGAACCGGTATTTAAAAAAATAACGTATTAAAGAATTACAGCAATTGAACAGAAATTTAATAAACAATAATATTTACAAATTAAACAAAAATAAGGATGAAAAGAATTAAACGTTTTAGCTTCAGCAGATATCTAGTGATAGCTGCAGCAGTATTTTCAGCAGCCGGGGTAACAAGCCCGCGTATGCTGGCACAATCCAATAAACCGGTTGAGCCAACAAAGATAGTATATTCAACTTCTTCAAATACCAATGATCTCAATTCACTCACAAACGTGAAACCCGCAGATGTTCAGATGACTCAGCAGAAACAGGACCTGCTGAACCAGCTTGAAGCTGCTAGGACATCTAATAATATGATGCAGAAAGAGATCATCGAAAAAAAGCTGCATGAGCTTGATGGTACTTCTGATGTAAAGCTTATCGAAGCATCCAATACAACTGGCGGCTTTGCAGGTAATATTCCTGTTGGCAGTGACCTCGATTTTAATACATCAACTGTAGGCTTAGGCGGATTCTGGGCCACAGCTACTCAGACGAATGCATCAACCATGTCAAACCCGGGTACGATCTGGGCAGCAGCTACACAGTTTAATGCTGCCGGTACAGATACGTGTAAAATTTATTTTTCAACAAACGGCGGCCAGTCATGGGTATATGCTTATTTATTCTATTTCGGGATAAATATGGATTTCCGTCCTGGTGAGCTTGATCTTGAGCTTGCTTATGACGGTTCTGTACTGTGGATCTATGGTGTTGCCGGATACAACGATCTTACAAATAACAGGCCGAATTCAATTTTATTCAGATTTAATACAACAGCAAATACATATAACGGTTATACACTCCAATGGCCCGGTTATGCAACAACTACTAACCTGTATTATAACCCAAGGATCACAAGTGATAATCCCAATTATACTACCGGTACATATATTTATGTTACCAGTTCCTTTGATTCAACTTACAGCGGTACACTTCACTCGAATAAACAAAAATATGCTCACATAGAAAATCCGTTTGCAGGAGCACCTACAATTATGTACAACCAGCCAAACACAAGCGCATTTTACTGGTCAACATCCGGTGTAGCTGCAGGAACATATTTATGGACGGATATTGCTTATTATAAAACAGCAGGTAATGTAAACAGGCTGATAACCGTTTATAACGTTCCCGGTTCAAATAATTATAATTTATATCTTGCATGGAGCGATGACTATGGTTCAACTTCAGCGGGTAATTCAGTGATTACCGAAACTAATGTTGATTACGGTGCACGTATTGTATTTAACGGTGTTACAGGAAATCAAAACGGAATGATAGCATATGTCAGACAGTTTTCAGGAACTGACTGGGATCCTTACTACAGGGCAACTGTTGATGGAGGTACTGTATGGACAGCAGGTTATATAGATGCAAGCAGTAACCGTGCAAGATCAGTTGATGTGATTGCTCCGCGCGGATTGACAACAGCATTTAAGACAGCTTATACACAGGATTCAACTGCGGGTACATTCGGTTACTATACCGGCGGTGTCCCGGGGGTATGGAATGCTCCATTCAGAACACAGGTAACAACCTCTGGTGTTGATACTGTCTACTCAAAATGTATTGCAGGCTATAAACTTGGCGGCGGAGATGACTGTCTTGCTTTCTATTCAATGGGTTCAGGCACCAATGTTTATTCATCCAGGCTTTGCCAGGGAACAGTCGGTATAAACGGTAATTCCAATGAAATCCCATCTGAATATTCACTTCAGCAGAATTATCCGAACCCGTTCAATCCCGCAACTACAATAAAGTTCAGCATACCGTCAGCTTCTAATGTAAAGCTTGTGGTATATGATGCAGCCGGACAGGTAGTAAATGTTCTGGTAAATGCAGAGCTTGCTGCAGGAAACTATAATTACAGCTTTAACGCATATAATCTTGCATCAGGTGTTTATTTTTATAAGCTTGAAGCAGGTGAGTTTTCATCAGTTAAAAAGATGTTATTGGTAAAATAATGAAAGAAATATTATTCCTTTGGACGTGAGGAATATTACTTCAGTTACATTGTTCTCCAAATAATGATTCCTTCTGTTTGTGAAGGTGTTAATTGAAGGTAGGGGAGTATTCTATTGATACTTCCCTATTTTATTTGTATCAGATAATCTAAATAACAAAAGCCGGATAAATCCGGCTTTTAAATTAAAATCTGAATAAAGTTTATTATAAATACAACTCTTACTTTATCAATATCATTTTTTTGGTTTCCGTATAACCGTTTGATCTTAATGTATAAAAATATGTTCCGCTTGAATATCCTGAAGCATCAAAATTCACTTCGTAACTTCCGGCATTTAGGTCGCTATTAATTATATCAGATACTTTTCTGCCTGTATTATCAAAGACCGTTATGGTTGTATATCCGCTTACCGGGATCTCAAATCTGATATTTGTTGAAGGATTGAACGGGTTCGGGAAGTTCTGACCCAGCCTGTACGCAGCTGGTATTTCAGTTCCTGTTGGTTCAATAGCAACCGGAATGCTCCATCTTGTTACCCTGTTGACTGTGTTTCCGCTTGCTGTTATAAAATCTCCGCCTGCATATATTACATTCGTATAAACAGAAAGTGTTAATACATTATTATTCATCCCTGTACCGTATGTTGCCCAGTTTGAGCCGTTCCATCTAGCTATACGTGTTGCGCCTATACCTCCCGCTGTTGTAAAATTTCCCCCGGCCAGAATCATGCCGCCGTAACTGTATAATGCTTCAACCGTTCCGTTAACACCTGTTCCAAGATTACTCCAGCTTCCGGTCCATTTAGCGATCCTGTTCACCCCAACACCGCCAACCTGTGTAAAATCACCGCCTGCATAAAGCTCATTGTTTAAAACTGCAAGTGCAAATACTTCATTGTTCATACCAAGCCCTAAAGATGACCATGATGTTCCATTCCATTTAGCTATTCTGTTAGAGCTCACTCCACCTGCCGTAGTAAAACCGCCGCCAACAACAAGCTCTCCACCGTATACAGCGAGTGCGTGCGCGTGTTCATTCAACCCAAGGCCTAATTGCTGCCATGCTGTTCCGTTCCACCTGGCAATCCTGTTCAGATTTGTACCGCCAGAGCTGGTAAACCTGCCGGCTGCAAATAATTCATTGTTATATACACCCAATGCAAGTACATCATCGTTGAAACCGTTGTTTGAACCGAACAGCAGCCAGTTGGTTCCGTTCCATTTGGCAATTCTTGTTGCTGAAACTCCTCCAACCTGTGTAAAGCTTCCTGCTACTATCAGCTCACCGTTAAGAACCAGCATTGCAAAAACACTGCCGTTAGTACCAAGACCCAATGCTGACCAAGTTGTGCCGTTCCATTTTGCTATCCTGTTTGCACTGATACCGCCAATTGTTGTAAAGTCTCCCCCAACAATAAGCTCTCCATTATATACAATGGAAGCATTAATGGAATTATTGGCACCTGTTCCAAGTGCTGTCCAGCTTTGTGAAAGAAGATCTGTTGTGGTGAATGTCAGGAAAAATAGTAATACTGCTGCAGCAAGTAATTTGAAAAGTAAATTGATTTTCATAAGTCCCCCTTTGATTATGAAAAATTAATTGATGAATGTGTAGTTAATATAATTAGCTACAAACGCTAAGTAAAGCACAATTATCTCACCGATATAATTAGCTTTATCACAGTAGTATCGTACATTACTGCTTGTATTTTATATATTTACATTAATGATGAAATTTGATTTAATATAATAAAAAAGCCTTCCGGGGGGATGCCGGAAGGCTTTATTTACTGTTTTACTGCAGCAGGAAATTCTGAACCTGCTTATATTTTAGAGAAGATACTTACGGTCTTACTCTGTATGGAGTTCCTACTGCATCACTTGAAAACTCTGCAGGAGAATCATCATAAAGTGATTTACGGGTTGATGCACTTATGAATCCGTTGAACCTGCCGTGATTATGACCGTTGTGAATATTGAAAGTCTTTTCAAATGTTCTTGTATAACCTGATCCGTTTGGTGTCTGGCTTGTCATAACAAACGGTTCCCTGTGGAAACCAAGGTTTCTCTTTCCCCAGTGCCATGCAACTATATCCTGCTCAGGCTGAGTTGAGTATGTTGTTACAACTATTTTTACCTGGTCATTAATATTTACCTCGGGTATTCCATCACCTTCCCAATGCGGTGGTCTCTTGGTGATGAACATGTTCTGTGTAAAATCCGGCCCGTTGAATGTATTTATCAATGTACCGTTTATATACACCTGAATCTGCTGCATCTGTATGTTATCATCGCTGTTCTGTGGTGCAGTTGTATGGCCATCCACCATAGATACTTTGTATAGTCTCCAGTTATGCCTTGGTTTCGGGTTATTACCGATCCTTTTAAATATTGCTACCCTGTGAAATTCCTGTGTGTATGGTTTTACAATTGTATCTACTGAGCCGTTAACCACACCAACTATAATATAATTTCCTGTTATTGTTCTTGTAATATTTGCAATCTTTAATGAATCACCTTCGCTTGTTATTGTTACATTAACAGAAGAACCTGTTACTATCCTGCCCCATCTCATTAATGAATCAATTGGAGTGTCAGGTCCGTCAGTATCACCAACCGCACCGTCATCCTGGAAGTCTGTAACTTCGGAATTCATCAGGTTATCATCGTCATCACTGCTGGTTGAGTAACCCCTGTTGATAACTTCTGATATATACTCGTCATCTGTCTGGTTATCTGAAACTGAATTATCGCTGCATGCAGATATATATAGTGCAAATACTGCCGCAATTGCCAGCATAAACACGTTTTTTGATGGTTTTAAGAACTTCATAATTTTCTGTCTCCTTTAATATTATTTAGATTTTTTTACTGTTTTTCGCTTATTTTTACACTTTTCAGGTGGTTATAACCTATTGTACCTATAAGACAAATGTATATGGAAAAGGTTTAATGGGAAATAACCCTTTAAAGGCAAATAAAATATAAACTTACATTTACATGTATAAAATGTAAATAATTGTTGTTTAAGCTATATTTAGTATTCTTTCAGGAACCAATGCGTTTAAATGTACCGTTATCATATTGCTAAACGTACATAATGAAAAGAAATATAGTTTTTATTCTGATGGCAGCTATAACCTGGCTTACCTGAATAAATAAAAAAGCAGGGCTCATTAATCAGCCCTGCAGTAATTACCATATTTTTAAATTGGGGGTTTAATTGATATGGCTGAACTTTTTACTTAACCAATATCATTTTCTTTACGTCTGTAAAGCCCGCAGTTTCAAGCCTATAGAAATATACCCCGCTTGTTAAAGCCGATGCATTAAAATCTACATTATACTCCCCGGCATTCAGTGTTTCATTAACAAGAATTGCTGTTTCCTTACCCGTTATATCAAACACAGCAAGCTTAACAAAACCTGTTTGCGGAATTTGCAGTTTTATATTGGTGGTGGGATTAAACGGGTTAGGATAGTTCTGGCTGAGTGAATATTTATCCGGAACATTGTTTGAAACAGGCTCTATTCCTATTGTAGAACCATATTTTATAAGAGCTGTTTTATTTACTCCACCTTCATCAATGTATCCTGAAAGAAGCAGGTTTCCGTCAGTATCCAAGTTTATAGATGCTATTCCGTTGCCGGTTGTTTGCCCGGGTCTTTCAATGTACCAGTCAAGATCACCTGCAGAGCTGAATTTAGCCGTTAAAAGCCCAACCGTCTGTGCCTGCTGTGAAAATGAAGTTGAAGCAACGTATATATTTCCGGCATTATCTGTTTTCATATCTGTTACACCTTCATTCCTGTCACCGGGATGCTCATATTTTTTTATCCATAGAGATGTGCCTGTGGGTGAATATTTCAGCAGAAGAATATCTGAGTTTCCGTTTAGTACACTGCCGCTGCCTCCTATCATGATATTAGAATTCTGGTCAAACAATATTTTTCTTCCAACTTCCATATAATTTGTGACAGGGTCATTATAAGTTTTCTGCATCAGTATTGCGCCGTCATCTCGTCCAAGTTTAAGCAAAAGAAGATTATAGCTTTGGTTGCTTACTTCTGTAAAACCGGTTACAAATATATTACCGTCCGGCCCGACCTCTATATCATTGCCCCTGTCATCCAGGTGGCTTGTACCTGTAAATGTTTTGCTCCATACCTGTGAAATATTTCCGTTGGTATTTATCTTTTTTACCATAAAGTCTTCGTTCTCGTTCGCCAGGATATCACCCGTACATATCACATAGTAGTTGAGTGAATTATCTGATGTCATTTTGACCATTCTATAGGTGAAATTAGAATATATACCCAGAGAAAAATATGCCAGTGAATCACCGTTGGTTGCAAATTTTACAATACCGCATTCAGAGCTGCCGTTATAATCCAGCGAAATCCCGGCATAAATATAACTACCAGCAATAATTGAAACTCCTTCTGAAGATCTGTCTGAATAGTTTGTCCTGCTTATTCTTTTTACCCATAAAATATTTCCATTGGTATCAAACTTAAGTACAATTGCATCATAATATCCGCCGGGTCCCCTGGTGCTTGTACCGGTTACATAAATATTACCTGAATTATCAAGACATATATCGTTCGGCTGTTCAGTTCCGTTATAACTGTAATTATACGTCTTGCTCCATAACAGCGTACCTGCGGAATTATATTTCAATAGCAGGATATCATCACCGGTTGAAGCAGTTCTGGTACGGCATGCCAGGTAGCTGTTTCCGGCAGCATCTACAATTGATTTTTCACATAGATCGAACCCGGTTCCGTTCTGGTTATGATAGGTTTTTACCCAAACTTCCGCCGGCTGTGAATAAATAAATGAGCCCGCAAAAATTGTTAATGCAAAGATAAATTTTACAGCTTGCTGTAATGTAAGTTTTTTAGTTTTGTAATTTTTGTTATTCATTTTTGTTTATTGTTATTAGTTATTGATTTTTTTAATATTATGTTCTTTTTCTTTTTTTTCAGATTGTTCAGTTTATTTATTTTCTCAAAACTGCCATGCTCAAAAAGCATTTCCAAAAGATGTGCATTGTAAAATTCATTCATAATAGATTCAAAAAAATCATCCGGTCTCTTTTTCTTACTTCCATTTGACTTTTCATTTATGATGGTGTTATTCCTTTTTTTCATTTCTGTTCAAAAATAATGCTTAAGCCATTTGTCCTTCCATTAGAACAATTTGGCAATGTAATTTAAAATTAACCTGTTCATTGAATTTTTTATCCTGTAATTCTGTCAAATATCCAAACATTTGGTAATTTAGACCTGTTTTTAATGTTTTTCGATTGTAAAAAATTGTGATTTGTAATAACTTTTTTTTAGATTAAAAGTTTTGTTAACTTGTAATATAAAATTCATAACATGTGATTTGTTAAGTTTATGTTATTTAATGAATTACAGGTGATTTAAAGGTAAACATTGTAACTAAAAAATGCTCAAAACAAACTTCATTGATGTAATAAGATCTCTTTCAAAAGAAGAGATAAAAAAATTCTGTGATTTTGCAGACTCACCTTATCATAATTCCAGCCGGTCTGTAGCTAAGCTTGCAGAACAGGTAAAGAAATATTACCCTGATTTTGAGAACCGGAACTTTACAAAAGAAAAAATATTCACAAAGATTTTTTCTAAAGGTACTTATAATGACCAGGTTATGAGAAATCTATTGAGTGACGCGCTTCAGCTATGCTATGATTTCCTGTCAGCAGAATATCTGAAAAAAGACAGGTTTGCGGAAATGAGATTCATATTAACTGAGCTTAGAACCCGGAACCTGGATGCACTGTATGATAAAAATCTTAAGCTGGCATATAGATCGGTAGAAAAAGATCATTCACTCGACTTCATGTATTTTGAGAATTTGTATAAGCTGGAAGGTGAGGTTTTCATGAATGAGCTTACTCATAACAGGCAGGAAGGTGTTTATCCGGTTGTAGTTAGACAGGGAGAGCTGCTTACCTACGACTATCTATCAAAGCTGATAAATCATATCATAGATATGAAAGTAAATGAAACATATTACAGCATTAAAGATAGTGACACATTTACCAAAAAACTTTTTTCTGAGCTTGATATAGAGCCTGTCCTGAATAAGCTTAAAGCATCTTCAGAAAAAGAATACTCGGTTTTTTTATTATTTTACTACAGGGCACTTCTTTCTTTAAATGGAAAAGAGGAAGACTATATAAAATTCAAAGACCTGTTTTTTAATAACACATCTCTTTTTAACAGGTCTACTAATTATAATCTGGTAACAACACTTGAAACATTTTGCATAGATAACATAAAAAACAATTCCTCTAAGTACAGGGCAGAGTTGAATAATATTCACAGGAAATCTATTGAGCTTGACCTGCTGAAGCTCTATGAAGAAGGGTACCTGAACCTGCTAAAGTTCTGGAATATTTTTATAAATTCCGTTGAAATTAACCAAATAAGCTGGGCAGAAGAGTTTGCAGAGAAACACTATACTGATCTTGAACCTGAAACTAAAGAAGGTGCTGTTAATTTTGCAAGATCAATTATACTTTACAAACGCAAAGAATATGAAAAAGCACTTGAAATGCTGAATAAGACAAAGCTCAGCCAGTTCCTTTTCAAGCTTTCTATAAGGACTTTCTATTTACGTATTTATTATGAAAAGGGTGACTTTCAGTCTGCCGGATTTGCTCTTGATTCATATAAACAATTTCTTTATAAGAATAAAACTATAAGCGATAATTACAGAAATGTTTATCTGAATTTTGCCAGC
>CAZOAP010000007.1:28257-31228 GCA_964577645.1 uncultured Ignavibacteriales bacterium | reverse complement strand
AGTGCGGATACACAATTGGCAGGAAAGCTTTTGGTTAAATTATTATATTTGTAAAATTTCGTTTTAAAGGAGAGATATAAAATTGGCAGATAATTATTCATTTGATATAGTTTCAGAAATTGACTGGCAGGAAATTGATAATGCCCTCAACCAGACCACAAAAGAAATTCAGCAGCGGTATGATTTTAAAGGATCAAAGAGTACTATTGATTATTCACAGAAAGATAAAACTATCACTATACTGAGTGATGATGAATATAAAGCTAAGGCAATTGTTGATATTATGCAGAATAAATTTGTAAAACGCGGAATCCCTCTGAAATCAATGGTTTATAAGCCTCAGGAAGCAGCCGGCGGCAATATGATAAGACAGATCATTGAGGTTCAGCAGGGAATCAGCAAAGATAATGCGAAGCTTATTGTAAAAATTATCAAGGATTCAAAAATAAAAGTTCAAGCTGCAATACAGGATGAACAGGTCAGGGTTTCAAGCCGTGATAAAGACCTGCTTCAGGAAGCAATTGCGCTGGTGAAAGGCGCTGAGCTTGATTTTGCGGTTCAGTTTACAAACTATAGATAGATACATAATGCCAAATTTCAAAGGTCAAATTTCAAAACATTTCCTTAAGCATTTACTGTTTCTTTTGGCATTTGGATTTTGTCATTTGACATTGTTTTCACAAAATAAGCTGGATGTTATTTATATAGATGCAGGACACGGCGGGAAAGATCCCGGTACAATTGGCGATAAAACAGGAGTGCAGGAAAAAAATATCGTTCTGCCAATTTCAATGAAGCTGGGTAAGCTTATAGAGGAAAAATATCCTGCAATAAAAATAGTTTATGCAAGAACGACCGATGAATATTCACAGGTTAAAGACAGGACCATTGAGGCAAACAATCAGCGGGCAAAACTATTTATCAGTATTCATGCAAATCATAAAAAGCAGGAAGAAAGTGATAAACAGGGATTTGAAGTTTACCTTCTGAATAAAGAACGTTTCCCTGAAGCTGTTGAATTCACAATGAAACAAAATTACCAGATAGCATTCCAGCAATTCGGAAAAGATACGTTGGATAATTTTATTTTCTCAAGTCTTGCTCAGGCAGGTTACACAAGGCTGAGTGAATATTTCGCTTCTATAATAGAAGTTAATATGTTGGATCATTCTGAATTAATTTCCCGGGGAGTCTACCAGGCAGGCAACTGGGTTACCCTTGGTGCATCCATGCCTGCTGTTTTGGTTGAAACCGGTTATCTTTCAGATATTAATGACGAAAAATACCTTTCAAGTGATAAAGGTCAAACAGATATTGCAATTGCTTTATTCAACGCTTTTCAAAACTATAAAGCCTTATACGAATCTCAATAAATCATTAATTTTAGCTGAATTATGTATTTTTTAAAATGAATAAGGTTGCAATTACCTTATTTTGCTATTATATTTACAGTTAAGGTTGTCATATAAACCAATATTTTAATAATTATGAGTAACTACATTAAATATATAGCAGTCCTTGCCCTGATCTTTTTCATCGCAGGATGCACGAAAGAGCGTGAAGAACAGAATAAAACCAGCTTCCAGATCCTTGCTGATAAGGAAAAAGAGCTTAATGACCGTGAAGCACGCGTTAAGCTAAAAGAAATTGAGCTTGAAGAGCGCGAAAAAAAGCTTGGTATGGTTGAAAACACATCTACTCAGCAGAATACTGCTACGGATACTTCAACTGCACATTTACAGAATTTAACACAGGTACAGAAAGATTCAGTAAAGAAAGTAGAAGCTGAGAAGAAAAAAGAAAAGAAAAAAGAGATACAGAAGGAAATTACAAAGAAGTTCGAAAATCCTACTGCGACAGTAAAAGATTATTATGAATACATTCAGCGCGGAATAAATGAATCTGGTAATTTTGATGCCAACATGAAAAAGGCACAAAAATATTTTCCTTCAAGACCGGTAGATAAGCTTAAATCAGGTTACAAAAGCACAAAGCAGTTTACTATTGTAGAAGAGCCAAAAGTATTAAGCCAGAAAGATAACAAAGCCAGTGTTGTATCAAAAGTAAAACAAACACAGGTTGTTAAAAAGGACGGCAAAGATACTGAAGTAACCAAAACACTGACAGTAACTTATAACCTTACAGCCAATAAAAATGGTGAATGGGTAATAACAGGTAACTCAGTTAAAGAAGAATAAATATAAAATATAAGTTTTATTCAAAACCCCGCTATAAGCGGGGTTTTTTATTGAAGATCATTTTTTTGTGATCTCTTTAAACTTCTCAATTATCCAAACAGATTCATTGAAATAGCTGTTTTGGTTCAACTCTTCAGTCAGTTCAGTTAAATTAATTTTATCACCCTTTCCATCGTAAATCTTCCATAACAGATTATAATAGTGAAGGAATTTCAGCCCTCTTTCTTTCTGAAGTTCAGTAATATTCTCATTATCAGTTAAAAACTTCTTATAGTTGAGAGAAAGCTCTTTACCCATCTCATAATTCTTCAATTCATAATTATTCTTAAGGATAAGTAATTTTACCTTATCCTTATAAAGGAACGTATTTGATTTTATAAGAGAAGAGTGCTTTAAAGATTCACCAAAATTATTTTTTTCAAAATGCATTAGTGCATTTGCAATTGCAAGCATATTCTTTCTGTGGCTTGGCTGGATGCTTTCAATGTTTTCTTCAAGAAATCTTGCGGCTTCGGATATTTTGCCAACATCAAAATAATTTGAAAGAATATTCAGGAATAGATCACTCCGGATATAATTTTCACCACTTAGCTTATAAAGCTTATATTTAATGTACAGGTTATACCATTTATTCAGTTCTGTCTCAAACTGCCTTGTCCTTTGAAATCTTAATTTGCGTGTGCAATAGCTGATCAGAAATATTACAGCTACTTTTTGAGAACCTTCATGGAAAGTGTCAATATTTTTCAGAACAAAATCTTTCAGTTCGTTAT
>CAZOAP010000007.1:0-28247 GCA_964577645.1 uncultured Ignavibacteriales bacterium | reverse complement strand
ATCATTAAAATTCTTTAAAGCCCGGTATCCAAGGTAATATGTATATAAAAGGTCTGTGTTTTCAAATTTATTCTGCCTGATATATTCTAAAAGCGTTTTATCATTTAAGTTTGAAATAAAAGCTCCTGCCAGGTTCACTTTATTTGTTATGTTGTATGCCACGCGGTTGGAATCAATATCATTGAGAGACAAGAAAAGATCAGATAAGAAGAAAAAGATCAGGTTCTCTGTCCGTTTATAAATATTAAGAGCAATTTTGTGCTGCATACCCCGTTCAAGATGAAACATAACATTTTTCCATTCAACAAGGAATTTATCCAGGTAATACTGGTAATGTTTCTCACTTCCGTCAAGATATGCTGTTACCTCCTCATATTTAGAAACAAATATATTGTCAAGCTTCCTTATGTCAAGTTCTTCCAGTATTATCTTATCATAAGTTTCTTTTTGTGAGAAAACATTAAGTATCACTATGAATTTTTCAGCTTCTTTGTAAATATCACTTAGCAGTTTTCTGGTTTTGGCATCATTATATGAAGCATTTCCGTATACTGACCTGTAAATATTTTCCTTAGTTAATGTTTCAGAATCAAAAACAGGATAATATTTTTTCAAAAATCTGTAAAGTTTTGGAAGATTCTTTTGTGTGGTAAATGCTGATGAATCCAGGTACTTACCAAACCGAATAAATTCTTTAGTATTCAGAGACCCTAATATATCAATTGCTTTACTTTGTATCATTTGAGTTTAATTTTCACAATAACGAAAGGTTTCACACACAAAAATAACAAAAAAAGAATGAAATGCGAAAAAACGAAATAATTCTGCAATGTGGCATTTTTCACATTTACTAAAATTCCCTTTTGAAAAATTTCTAAATGAGTGTAGTTTTGATGAAATTTACACATGATTTATAATGCAAATAATTTAAATTATTATATGAAATTTGTTATTGATTGGGTTCATGAATTGAAATTCGCTTTATTTATTTTAGTCACCTTTATTTCTTCTAATGTAATTGTATCGCAGGTAAATACTGAATGGGTTGCAAGATATAACAGATCTGGAAATTCTGAAGATTATATAAGTTCGCTTAAGATTGATGCATCAGGAAACATTTTTGTTGGAGGGTCATCATATGATCCAATAGGGTCTGGTGATTGTACTGTTATCAAATATAATCCTTCGGGAGTTATGTTATGGGTTCAGCATTATAACGGTGCAGGTAATGGTATTGATTACTTAAATGCATTAACACTTGATGCTTCGGGAAATGTTTATGCTACAGGAAGTTCCTGGTCGGACTCGACGGCACGTTATGATTGTCTTACAATTAAATACAATACTAACGGCGTGCTTCAATGGGCTTCAAAGTACAACGGTTATAATCTTAATGATTACGGCAGTAGTATTGCTGTTGAAAACAGTGGAAACGTTTATGTCTCAGGTAAAAGCGATTCTGGGTCAGTAAATTCAGGTGGCTTCATGACCCTAAAGTACAATAGTTCAGGTATACTGCAATGGGCAGTCAGAAAATTCGGATCATTAAACAGTTATGATGTCGCTTATTCAATAGCAGTAGATAATTCTTCAAATGTAATCATCACTGGAAGGAACAGGGTCAATCCTAATAATATGGATTATGTTACGATTAAATATAATTCCAATGGTGTTGAACAATGGTTGGCCAGATATAACGGTCCGGGTAATTCCAATGATATTGTAAATTCCATGGTGCTGGATAATTCAGGGAATGTGTATGTAACCGGTGAAAGTTGGGGAAGCAGTAACAGTGATTGCGCTACTGTTAAATATAATCAATCGGGCGTACAATTATGGGTTCAAAGATACAACGGAAGCTTTAATGATTATGATGAAGGAGCATCTGTTTCTGTTGATCCTACCGGTAATGTGTATATAACGGGTAGAACGTCTGCTTCATCTGTTTTTTATGACATGCTTACTATAAAATACAATTCTACCGGTACAATGCAATGGTTTAAAACATATAATGGAAGCGGAAATAGGTATGATATTGCAACTGGAATAGCTTACGATAATTCCGGCAATGTATATGTAACAGGTTACACCCAAACTGATACAACTGGAAAAACTGATTATACAACAATAAAATACGATGTATCAGGCGGGCAGCAATGGGTTAAAAGTTATGATGGGGGCATTAATTCATTTGATTACGCAGTTGGGATTACCCTTGATGCTTTCAATAATGTTATAGTTTCAGGGTACAGTATCGGCTCTGGTACTAACTATGATATTGCAACAATCAAATATTCACAGGTGGTTGCAGTTACTCCTGTTTCTAATCTGATTCCCGGTCAATATGAACTTTACCAAAATTATCCTAATCCTTTCAATCCATCAACCAGCATAAAGTTTGATATCCCTGTTTCGGAAACTGTGAAAATAAATGTATTTGATATTACCGGTAAAACTGTTAGCATCCTGAAAGATGAATATATGAATGCAGGCAGTTATGAAATAAATTTTAATGCATCTAAGCTGTCAAGCGGCGCGTATTTTTATAAATTGCAGGTCGGTTCTTTTAATGAGATCAAAAAAATGATGCTGATAAAATGATTTTTTGGGGTAATAAAAAAATAAAAAACAAAAAGGAGCAAATAATGAATTTCAAGATCTTCATGCTATTTTTACTTTCATCATGTATTTCCGTAATGGTTTATTCGCAATCCTGGTCGCCGCTTGTAAGCGGCACTACAACTACTCTGCGGGGGGTTCATTTTCCGAATGAACAAACAGGTTACATTGTAGGAGCTAACAATGTTCTGCGCAAAACAACCAATGGTGGTCTTAATTGGGTTGCACAAAACAGTTCCCTCGTAGGTAGCTTTGACCTTAATTGTGTTTACTTTGCTACACCCGATATTGGCTGGGTATGCGCTACCAATAACAGGATTGTATATACTAATAATGGCGGGGCAACGTGGAGCCTGCAGTCTACAGGTTCGCAGACAAATATACTTTACTCTCTGCATTTCATAAACTCACAAACTGGCTGGGTAGTTGGTGAAGATGGCTATATGAGAAGGACAGTTAACGGAGGCATTAATTGGTTGTCTCAGGGCAGCGGTACAGCTAACACACTTCTTTCGGTATATTTCCCGGGCAGTGCAAATGGATGGATTGCAGGTGAGTCAGGCAATATAAGACGTTCATATGATTATGGTGTGAACTGGGTTGCACAAACCAGCCAGCCTAACCTGATCAACTCAGTTTTCTTTGTTGATGATAACACCGGGTTTGTTGTTGGACAGAATGGTCTCATCAGAAAGACTGTGAATGGAGGCACAGCTTGGAATACACTCACTAGCGGCGTAATACAGGAGTTTCGTGATGTTCATTTTATAAATGCAAATACAGGCTGGATAGTCGGGTTTAATAATACAATTATAAAAACAACAAACGGCGGTTCTTCATGGCTTCCGGATATATCAGGAACCAGTACTGCATTTTATTCAGTTCATTTCCCGTCTCAAAATGTCGGTTTTGCTGTTGGGACAGCAGGAAATCTGTTTAAATACAGTACTACAACATCAGTTAATACTTACAGCAGTGAAGTACCTTCAGAATTTAAGCTTTACAATAACTACCCGAATCCATTTAATCCGTCAACAACAATCAAGTTTGATGTTTCAGATGTATCAAACGTAAAAATTTCTGTCTATGACCTTCTTGGTAGAGAGGTAAAAACACTAATTAATGAAGTGCTTAAAGCCGGCAAATATAAAATAGATTTTGATGCTTCAGATCTTACCAGTGGAACTTATTTTTACAGAATTGAATCAGAAGGATTTAATGAAGTAAAGAAAATGATACTTGTAAAATAACGAACCTGAAACTATTAAAAAAATTTAAAAATGAAAATGAAAGTAATAAAAAAACTTTTTGGAATTTCTATATTTTTAATAATACTGTTCTTCTCAGCAGGCATCAATTCACAGACAATTTACGTTTGTGAATCAAACACAACAACCGGTGAGCCTGTTGGAGAGAAAAAAAGTATAAGCATGGATTTTATGAAAGAGAATTTTGTCTATATCCTTGTAAAATTTCCTTCGGCTTACGGACAGGATGAAATCAAATTCAAAAGATTTGTTATGGGTCAGCCTAATCCTGTTATGTCAATGAATGTTGATCCCGCAGCAGAATGGGCGGTTTATGAAATGTATATTCCGCAGGCAGGGGAATATACATTTACTGTATATGATAAAAATGATACTGAACTGGGCAAGGGATATATTACAATTAAAAATAAATGATACCATGATTACTCCGGAATGCTTTTGACATATGTTCTCCATTGTTAAATGTGTTCAAAATTGAAGTACCTTTTACAGATATTATACCATATCTGTAAAAGGGAAACAATTTTAATTTTTATTGAAATTATTAATAATAAAATTATATGGCAGAAAGAAAAATACTGTTTGCTCAGACCGGTACCTGGATATGTATCTTGATTATCAAACTTTCACTGACTGTGTTGTTTACTTCATGCGGCAATAAAGTTAAAGAGGAATTGAATGACCAAAAAAAAGAAAACAGCAGCACACAAAAGACTGAAACTAGTGAGCAAAAAAAATCAAATCTAAAATATTATTTTCCTGTAAATGTAACAGAAGGGAAAAACCCTTCAAATGCCGATACATCAAGGCTTTCTACATTTTCTTCAACAATGTACAGGGCTGGGGAACCGGTGATATATTCTTTTGATAAATCTTCACCCGAAGTATACAGGCTTCTGCAGTTCAATGGCTTTGATAAGTGTACAATTGTATCACTGAATAAAGATGGTGATAAGATATGGTTTAGTAAAAAAGTACTTTCACGCGCTGCATTTTTAAAACCACAATCAGGAGGTAACTTTGTTCCTGCACTTAACAGCGATGGTACAATTGATTCATCAAAAAAAGTAAATTATGAAGAATACGAATCAATGGCCGGTATTCCGGTAAAACTTGAACTCATATCAAATAGTAAACGAGATCAGCCAAAGGCTGTTTGGGAAAGTATGAGTACCTGTATAAAAGAATCAGGTTTTTTTGATCTTCCTTCTTACAGCGCAGTAACCCCGGGAAGTAAAAAAGCTGTTTATTGGATAATGGAAGCCAGGATTGGCGGAAGTTATCATATTGTTGAAAGACCCGATGCAAGCGGTGATTTCAGAAAGTGCTGTGATCTTTTAATAGGCTTATAGCCCAGCATAAAATTCGATCTTTAAAAGTTGAAAACAGTAAAAAAGCAGGCTTATAGACCTGCTTTTTCCTGTTTTAAGCAATACTCTGGTATTTTTTCATAAAAATTTAATCCTTATTTTTGTTCTTCCCACAATAAATACATAATTTTTAATATAGAAAGCAGCGATTAATGAGCGTTTTAGTAAATAAAAACACAAGGTTAATGGTTCAGGGTATTACAGGCTCTGAAGGCTCTTTTCACACAAGACAAATGATAGAGTACGGCACAAATGTTGTTGCCGGTGTTACCCCAGGTAAAGGCGGTACAATGTTTGATGAAAAAGTACCTATCTATAATACATGCAAAGAAGCTGTCAGCAATGCAGGTGCAAATACAGCTGTAATTTTTGTTCCTCCTGCTTTTGCTCTTGATGCAATATTGGAAGCAGCTGATTCAGGAGTAGATGTTATAGTTACAATTACTGAAGGTATACCTACCAAAGATATGATAACTGCAAAGAACTATCTTGAGGATCTGAATAAAGCAGGAAGAAATATCAGGATGATAGGACCTAACTGTCCAGGTATCATTACCCCCGGTGAGTGTAAAATAGGTATCATGCCAGGATTCATTCACCTTCCGGGCAGAGTCGGACTTATTTCAAGAAGCGGAACCCTGACATATGAAGCAGTTGCCCAGTTAACTGCTTTAGGTTTGGGTCAATCAACCTGTATAGGTATCGGAGGCGATCCTATTATTGGGACAAACTTCATTGATGCAATGAGGCTTTTTAATGAAGATAAAAATACTGATGCTATTATAATGATAGGTGAGATAGGCGGTAACGCCGAAGAAACCTGCGCAGAATATGTAAAGCAGTATGTAACTAAACCTGTAGTCGGATTCATTGCAGGAAGAACTGCCCCTCCCGGAAGAAGAATGGGACATGCCGGTGCTATTATTGCAGGCGGCAAAGGAACAGCAGAAGATAAAATTAATGCTATGAAAGATGCAGGGATTTATGTGGCTGAATCGCCAGCTGAAATGGGAACTATGGTGAAGTTAGCTCTTGATGAAGCTAAAGCAAGGAAAGCAGGATCTAAATCATCTAAGACCAAGAGCAGTTCTACAAAGAAGAAAGTATCAAGATCTGCAAAGAGTAAACCTGCTAAGAAAAAGACAACTAAACCTGCAGCAAAATTTACAAAAAAGAAAGCCAAAGTTTCCTTAAAGAAAAAAGTTTCAAAAAGTGCAAAACCAAAAGCTAAAAAACAGGTTAAAAAGAAAAAGAGATAATAATGCCTCAATAAAATTGATGGCAATTAATATTATATGAATTATACCATAATCAGGATAAAAAATGCGAAGTTCTATGCTCATCATGGAGTGCTTGATGCTGAGAGGATGAGCGGGGGAATGTTTGAAATTGATGCTGAGATGACATGTGATGTGACTGAGGCGGAAACAGAAGATGAACTGAAAAAAACCCTGGATTATGAAAAAGCTTACAAATTTATAAAAGAAGTTGTTTCCGGTGAAAAGTTTTTCCTTATTGAAGCACTGGCTTACAGGATTGCACTCAAGATCATAAAGAATTTTGAAATGGTTCAGAAGGTAGTTATTAAAGTGCGGAAAACTACACCACCACTTGGGGGACTTACAGATTATGTTGAAGTGGAACACTCAGAATACAGGCATGCGGTTAAAGATGAATAGTTACTGATGATAGAAAAAGCAGTCCTTGGATTCGGCTCAAATAAAGGCAACAGGCTGATAAATATAAAAAATGCATTACGAACCCTTTCATTGAACAAAGAACTTAACCTGCTGGCTGTTTCCGGGATTTATGAAACTGAACCGTGGGGTTACAAAAAACAAAATTGCTTTTATAATTGTGCAGCCGTATTTTTATGCAGGATTTTACCAGCAGAACTGCTTGGTCTTTTAAAAAAATATGAGATTTCTGCAGGCAGATCAGTTAATCTAAAATGGCAGGCAAGGGAAATTGATATTGATATTTTGTTCTATGGCAGCACGCAGTTAGATACGGGAAAACTGAAGATCCCGCATCCGTTTATAGCTCAAAGGAATTTTGTACTTAAACCCCTTGTTGATTTAGTACCGGGGTTTATTCATCCAAAACTGAATAAAACAATTATTGACCTTTACCGCAGCAGCAAAGATAAATGCAAAGTTAAACAGGTAAGCTCATTTGATAAGTAATATTTCCAATTCGGGTTTAAGCTACATAGCAGTGGAAGGTGTTATCGGAGCCGGAAAGACATCCATTGCGCAAATGCTTTCTGAGCGTCTTAATGCCAAACTTATCCTGGAAAATTTTGAAGATAACCCCTTCCTGGAAAAATTTTATGTCAGACCCGAAGAATATGCTTTCAGAACACAAATGTTCTTTCTGCTGGAAAGATACACGCAGCTTCAGGAAGTACACCAGAAAGAGCTTTTTCAGAATTTTGTTGTAAGTGATTATATTTTTGAAAAAGATAAGATATTTGCATATCTGAATTTAAGTGATGATGAGTTAAAAATTTATGAGCACGTTGTAACGGGTCTTGATAAAGGTATTGTTGTACCTGATCTGGTTATATATTTACAGTCATCAGTTGAAAGGCTGATGTCTAATATAAGGAAACGGGAACGGGAAATTGAGAAAGAGATCAGCGAAGAATATATTAACAGCCTTAATGAGGCGTATAATTATTTCTTTTCTAGATATAAAGCTACAAAAATAATGATAGTAAACTGCGAAGAAATTGATTTTGTGAACAATACCGCAGATTTTGATGACCTGGTAAACGAAATTTTTAAATCAGACCAGTCTGCTGTAAAATATTATAACCCATCATTAAGGAAAGCAGCACAGTAATGCGGTATATAATTATAGCAATATTAGTATACCTGGTATACCTTTATATTAAAAGAATTTTACGTAATCTTTCAGCGGCAAATAATAACCGAAATCAGAATAACAACAGGCAGAATAATAATACTTCGCAAAAAAAATCATATGATGTAAATATGATACAGGATGCTGAATACCGTGAAGTAAAGAAGGACTGAGTTTTCTTTTGAGCAAAACAGAAAAAGTACTTGGTGATCTTGGTCTGAAAATATTCAAAGGTTTTGTACTTGAAAAAGATATTACACCCTCGCATGAAGAAATTAATAATGTTAAAAGTATTTTAATTGTAGTCAGGCATCAGTTGGGTGATATGCTGTGTTCTGTACCTATGCTTCGTGCTGTACGTGAACATTTCCGTGATGCTGAGATAACACTTGTAACCAAAAGATCTACCTTATTCAGTGAGATATTTGAAAACAATAATTCTCCTGTGAATAATGTTCTTTTTTATGAAAATGGTTTTGAAAAATTTATAGATCTCCTGAAAGTTCTTAGAGATAAAAAGCCAGATCTGGCAATAGTGCCATCATCAGTGATATTTTCTGCAACAAATCATTTAATGGCTTATTATTCAAATGCAAAGTACAGAGTGGGTGTAAAGTCAAAAGATTTTGAAATTAATAAGATCGGTTATACTCTTAATATAAAAAATGACTTTTTGTGGGATTCAAAAAAGATACACCAGGTAGAACGTAATCTTGATGTGATAAGGCAAATTGGTATAGATCCAAAGGGAAAAATTATAACGCTAAATATAACGGCTGAGCAGAATAATTATGCAGAAGAATTTTACAGAGTAAATTTTCCTGAACCCGGGAAAAAAGTGATAGGCATTCATCCTGGCGCTGCCAAAGAACTAAACGTATGGCCTGAAGAAAATTTTGCAGAACTGATGAAGATGCTTTTTGACAGAACCGGGTCATATTTTTACATTTCAGAAGGTCCTGCAGATAAAAAAATTGTTCAAAATCTGGAAATTATTCTTAAACAGAAATTTCCGGATTTAGTATATGCAAAATATTGTGGTGAAATAATGAATAATGCTGCAATTATTAGTAAAAATACAGTATTTATATCTAATGATACAGGTATTATGCACTTAGCTTCGGGTTTTGATTTGCCGGTTATTGGTCTTTTTGGGCCTACAAAGGCATATGAATGGGGACCATTAGGCAAAAATAAGTTCTCTATTCAGGCATCAGGCGGGAATATTAAAAATATTAATATTTCGGCGGTTTTTGAAACCACTATGAACTGTTTAAGTGTTTAATATATTATGATTTATATCGTTTTTTGTTGTTTTTTTCGGCACATTTTGTCTTGACATTTCTTACTTCTCAATATATATTGCTTCATAAAGAGGGTAAAAAATTATAGAATAATTGTTAGAGGTTTATATTTCGGTTTTATAAAAACGGATGCCGCTAGCAATATATTCTTTATTAAAGATTTTTATAAAGCCGAATTGAACTATTATTCAATTTCGGTTTTTTTATTTAAAAAATTAATATTACCAGAATGAAATCATTCAAAAATTCCCTGATTGTGTTTTTTTTACTTGCCTGTGCAAATTTGTTTGCTCAGGGCAATGATAATTTTACAAAAAACCCGGTAACAACTGATAAGAGATCACCTGATATGAGTGATTTTTTATTCGGTGAAGTAAAACCTGATTTTAAGATCATTAGTTCAAATTCATCTTATATTGAATTTGAATATTATCCTTCCGGTATAAATGAACAGAAGATGGAAAGCAATGGAGAGTATTTTTCAATATATGAATTCCAATCCGGTCTTGAAAAAGATATATCCAAAGCCGGAAGTCCTGACCTGAGATACAGAAGCTTCTCTGTTTTTTTCCCATCTGAAAGGAATAATTCCATACAGATAGTTGACTTTGACTCAAAAGAGGTTCAGAATGTAAATATTGCACCTGTACCAACAGTAGGTTTAATAAACCCTAATATTAATAGCTTTGAAAATATTTTTTACTCATATGTTAAAGGTGCTGAATATTCCCAAAATAAATTTCTCCCTGAAAATTTTGCTTCAATAGACCATATTGGTCCTTTAAGGGATGCCGTAACAGGTAATGTTGTGCTCTATCCTTTCCAGTATAACCCAGCAACCAAAACATTAAAGCAATATACAAGGATAAGGGTAAGAGTAAATTTTGGAGAAACACCTGTTATGCTTAACAGGCCAAGAAGCAAAGACGAGATCTCACTCCTCAGCAACAGCGGGATGAATTTTAATACAGCATTGAACTGGATAAATCCAAAGTATAAGAATGCATTTAAGGATAGGCTTGTAAGCAACAGCGTGTTAAACAGTGGAGACTGGTATAAATTAGAAATTAAAGATAACAATGCCGGTAACAGTGAAGGTATTTACAAAATAACCAAAAGTTTCCTTGAAAGTGCCGGTATCAATCTGAATGGTATTGATCCAAGGACAATAAAATTATACGGAAATGGCGGTGACCTTCTGGGAGAAGCAATGTCCTTGCCAAGGCCTAATGATCTAGTTGAAAATGCTGTTTATATTGAAGGAGAGAATGACGGTGTATTTGATAACAATGATTATATTCTCTTCTATGGCAGATCAGTAAATAACTGGAAGTATGATTCAACCCTCAAAACTTTCAATCATTCTGTAAATTATTATACCCGCAGTAATTATTACTGGATATGTTTTAATACCCCTAACAACGGAAAAAGAATGGTTTTAACACCTTCTGAAAATAATAATAATCCTGTTGTACCATCATCTTTTACCGAAAAGATATTTACGGAACCGGATGAAGCAAATCTAATTAGTGAAGGTAATGTTTGGCTTAGTTTCAGCAAGCGTCCGGGTCAGTCTTTTGACTGGAATACGACTTTAACCGGTGTTGAAAACAATTCTGACATTTTATACAGGATCAAAATGGCTCAAAGAGTTATTTGTCCTAATACCGGCTATTTCCAGGTTAAGGATGATTACTCAAATATGTCTGAAGTCCCTATATCGTTATCCTGTGTTGTTGCAGGGTTTAATGAGTGGATCGATACACGTGCATATGAATTTACTGTGAACCAGTCACAAAAAACAAATGGTGAACAGGTAAAGATAAGATCAACATTCTATGCTTCAAATGGTGAAGCTGAAGGTTATCTTGACTGGTTTGAAATTCTGTATAAAAGAAGATTTAATTCTGCATCCAATGATTTCCTGAATTTTTATTCACCTGATACAAATGCAGCAGTTGAGTATAATGTTTCATCTTTTTCAAACAATAATGTTAAGGTATTTGATGCAACATCATTCAGTGATGTGAAAATGATACAGCCAATAACTGTATCTGCCTCAAATGTAAAGTTTCAGAAAACAGAAAATAAAGCAAATTTAAGCAGGTATTTTGTTGTAGGTGATAATGGTTATAAAACACCTACAGCAATTTCTTCAAGAATTTCCAATCAGAACCTGCATGGTATTACCGATGGTGCAGATTTTATAATAATAACACATAAAGATTTTATCTCTGCTGCGGATAGATTAAAACAAAAGCGTGAACAGCCAGGTGTTGGTAACCCTGATTACCTGAAAACTATGATTGTTACTACAGATCAGATCTATAATGAGTTTTCAGGCGGCTTACTTGATGCAGTTGCAATAAGGGATTTTATAAAATATGCATATGAGAACTGGAGCACGAGACCCGCATATGTTTGCTTACTTGGAGATGGCGGGTTTGATTACAAGAATATTAAGACCCAGGGAGGCAATTTTGTTCCAGCCTGGGAATTAAGCAGCCCGGTAATTCACCAGGTACTTGGCGCTGCTACTGATGATTTTTTTGCAAATATAGTTGATGGCGGTACACTTATTGACAGACCAGATCTTGCAATAGGAAGGATACCTGCTAATTCATTGGTTGATGCCAATAGTTATATTGATAAAATTGATGCCTACGAAAGCGGTGAAAATAACGGTTACTGGAAAAACAGAATGCTTTTTGTAGCTGATGATGAAAAAACAACAGCACCAGGATGTGAAGGTATTTTCCACTTAACCCAGTGTGAATCTCTGGCTGAACAATATACACCGACCTTTATTGATAAGGTAAAAGCATACCTGGCTACATATCCTACTATTATTACTCCACAGGGGAGAAGAAAACCACAGGTTAATGCAGATATTGCAAAATACTGGAGTGAAGGTGTTCTGAATATACACTGGACAGGTCATGGAAGTCCGGATGTATGGGCACATGAATATGTTCTTGAAAAAGACAATATTTTAAGCTTAATAAATAATACAAACCGTTACCCGTTTGTTACAATTGCCAGCTGTGATATGAGTAAATTTGATAACCCAAGCAATACCAGTGCGGGTGAGCTATTCATGATGGCGAACAGAAAAGGCGCAATAGGTACAATGGCAGCATCAAGGCCGGTTTATGCTTCAGGCAATGCAGCTTTATTTTATGCTGTTTTCGGGAATTTATATTTACCAAGGGATACTTTGTTGCTGCAGAAAAGATTTGGCACAGCTGTTTTTAATACTAAACAGCAGATCCCGTATGACCTGAATGATGCCAAATATATTTTAATGTGTGACCCAACAATCAGAGTACAGCTGCCAAGGTTCAGGTCTCATATAGATAGCATCAGTGGCCTTGCAGGTGATACAATGAAGGCCTTAAGCCGAATTAAAATCTACGGTTCAGTAATAAAACCGGATTCAAGTTTGTGGAATGATTATAACGGTAAAATTGTCCTGAAAATTTATGATGTCGACAGGAATGTTGCAACATCTGAAGATTGTAACCCGCCGCTTGTTCAAAATTTCAGATTAAACGGTGGCATTATCTATTCCGGTACAAAGACGGTACAGAACGGGAAATGGGTAGTTGAATTCATTGTACCCAAGGATATTTCATATCAGAACCAGAATGGCAGACTTATAAATTATTTTTATAACAACCAGTATGATGGTGCGGGTATAAACAGGAATTTCATTGTCGGAGGTATAAATCCAAACGCTGTTATCGATTCTACCGGACCAAGAATAAGCATGTTTCTTAATACAAGGAATTTCAGAACCGGTGATGTTGTAAACGATAACTTTAAATTCATTGCAGATCTTTTTGATGAATCAGGTATTAATACAACCGGAACCCTGGGTCATAAGCTAGAAGGCATACTTGACGGTAATGAAAATAATAAATATGATCTTACTAACTATTATAACAGTGATACTACATATACATCCGGTACACTGGAGTATGATTTTTCCGGTATTTCATACGGAAGGCATACATTAAAGCTCAGGGCATGGGATACTTATAATAACTCATCGGAATCATCAATTGATTTTGATGTTGCTTCTTCAGGTACTTTGCAGGTGACAAATATTTATAACTACCCGAACCCGTTCCAAAGCAATACAGCATTCACATTCCAGCATAACTACCCGGCTGATGTTAATGTTAAAATTAAAGTGTACACTGTTGCCGGAAGGCTTATCAAAGAAATTGACCAGAATAATATAGCGGATAAATTTGTTGTAATTAACTGGGATGGGAAAGATCAGGACGGTGAAACATTGGGAAATGGTGTTTATATTTACAAATTAGTAGTGGAATCTGTTGACGGACTTTCTGTCACAAATACCGGTAAATTAGCTGTTTTAAAATAGAATTAATTAATAATAATATATATCCAGGAGGATTTAGATGTTCAAAATAAAAATGTTAGTGCTGGCGGCTATTGTAGTGATATCTGGCAAGGTTTACGCACAGGGTGAGTCAGCTGTTCCCTTTCTACTTATTGGTCCAAATTCATTAAATGCAGGTATGGGTGAAACCGGTACCGGTATGATAAATGACGCATCAGCTATGTTTTGGAACCCTGCAGGTTTAGGTTTCCAAAAAGGCGCTCAGGTATCTATTACACATTCACCATGGCTTCCGGGTCTTGGACTTTCAGATCTTTTTTATGATTTCCTTGCGGGTAAGTATTACATGAAAAAACTCAAAGGTACACTTGGTGTAAGTATTACATACCTCAATATCGGTAAGATCATTAAGACAGATGAGTTTGGAAATGAAATTGGTGACTACCAGGCATTTGATGGTGCACTTGCTGTAGGATACGGAACAAAAGTAACTAAAGATCTTGGTGTTGGTGTAGTAACAAGATTTATTTACAGTAAGCTTGCTGTTGATCCTGTTGCAGGTGAACAGGGTACCGGTACTGCATATGACCTTAGTTTTGATCTTTCTGCCTTATACAGACCATCAAAAACTAAATTGAAATTTTTAAATAATAGGTTTGGTGTAGGTATAAATATCTCAAATATCGGTCCAAAAGTCACCTATGTTGATAATGACCAGGCTGACCCTTTACCAACAAATCTTAGACTAGGGTTGGCATATGATATTTACCAGAGTGAATATAACAACTTAACATTAACTGCAGATTTTGCAAAGCTTCTTGTAAAAAGAAGAGATAATGGCGAGTCTGATCCCGTTTACAAAGGTATTTTTACTTCATTTGGCGGCGGAATTGATAATGTTATGAAATCCATTCAGAGTTCAGTAGGTGCAGAATACTGGTACGGTAAACCCAAGCTTATAGGCTTAAGAGGCGGTTTCTTTTATGAAGATCCTGATAAAGGGAAAAGAAAATTCATAACACTTGGTGCAAGCATACGTTACAGCATGTATGGATTTGATTTCAGTTATATAAATACTATTGAAGAAAACCATCCTTTGGCAAATACGCTCAGGTTCACTCTTTCTGTGAATTTTGGAACTCCCGAGACAACAGTTAAAAAACCAGAGGAAAAGAAAACCGAAGAACAACCCCAGAAATAATTAAATGAATATTAAAAGTTCGCTAAACAGTTTGCGGATATTAACAGCAATTTTGCTGTTAATATCCGTTAAATTTATTGTTTATTCTCAGCAAAACAATCTGTTAAACAGTAAAATTGCAGGTAAACAATTAAATTTAACTCATCCCATCAATTACCATCCACAGGAAAGAACCGAAAATTATTATACTAACCAGCTTTTCCGTTCAGTGCTGCCTGAAACGCTTAATGTATATGCAATAAGGGTTCAGTTTAAACCTGATAATAATTCCCAAACAACAGGGGATGGCAGGTTTGATGTTTCAAGCAATTACCCGGATTCTGTTGACGCGCCTCCGCACGATAGTTTGTATTTCATTCATAAGCTCGAGTTCTTAAAAAACTATTACTACAGGTCATCCAAAGGGAAATTAATAATAAATTATATATTACTCCCAACTGTACGAAATTTAACAAACGAGATGGAGACTTACTCTCCGCGCAGGACTGAGAACCTTGGAAGAATGGGTAACCTGTTCTATGATGTTTGGCGCTCTGCTGACAGCACAATAGATTTTTCAGGCATCAATTCTTCTAACTCGGCATTTATTATTTTCCATGCCGGTGTGGGAAGGGATGTTGATCTCGCTTCGCAGGGATTGTTTGTTGGCGAGCTTGACCTGCCTTCTATTTATATGGGACTCACTACCCTCCGATCTATTTACGGTGATACAACACAAGGTTATTACACTAACGAAGGAACGATTATACGCAATTCCTGTATGCTGCCTGAGCAGGAATACAGAATTGTAAATACATCTTTTGGTGATGCCTATTTAGAGCTTGGCATGAATGGCATTGTTGTTGCTACAATTGGCAGTCATTTAGGTTTACCCGATCTTTTTGATACCGAAACCGGCAGCACAGCTATCGGCAGATTTGGTTTAATGGATGGCCAGGCTATATTCAGTTACCTGGGAGTATTTCCGCCGGAACCTTCTGCATGGGAAAAGCAGTATCTTGGCTGGATAGATCCGATTATTGTTAGCCAAAACGGTACGTATACTACAAAAGCTGCCACACTTGATGTGAACGGAAATGAATCTGTTTATAAAATACTTATCAGCGGTAAAGAATATTTCCTTGTTGAAAACCGTAACCGTGATGCTTATGGTAACGGGCAGACAATATACTATGTAAAGAACGGTATAAGGGATTCAATAAAATTTACAAAAGATGAAGATGGCTTCAATAGTTCAGATATATGGAAACTAAGCGGAAGCATTACCGATGTTGATGAACTTGACTGGAGTGTGCCCGGCTTAAAGAACGATACAGCAAACTACCAGGGCGGTATACTTGTTTGGCATATTGATGAAAATGTTATTGATGCAAAAATAGGAAGTAATTCCATTAATACAGATATTGACCACCGTGGTGTTGATGTTGAAGAAGCAAAAGGCTCACAGGATATTGGTGTGGTTGTTCCAACGCCATTAGGTGATATTATAAGTGACGGATTCTTTGTTGATTTCTGGTATAATGGAGAGCATTACAGACCCGCTACAATATACAGGAATGTATTTAACCAGACATCTTTCCCGAATTCAAAGAGTTATGCTAATATAAATTCAAGGGTTTGCTTAAGCGCATTCAGCCAGATTGGCCCAACTATGACCTTTAACTATGAGTTGTGCGGCAATGTTGCTAATATTGAGAGCTTCCCGAAATTTGTAGGCAAAGATACCACGGGTAACTCTCAGCCAATTGGTTTTGATTATAACGGCAACAGCTTTGATGAAATCTTTGTGAATATTAATGACAGCCTTTTCGGTTTCCGTGATAACGGTAACCCGATCAGGGTTGATATGCCGAATGGTTATCTGAAAGACAGCGCTTCTGGTTTTGCTGTCGGATACCTTAATTACAATATTGGCGGAAATACAAAATTTGTAACAGGTGTTTATGGCAGTAAGCTGAATTTAATAAGCTTTAATATTGATACAGCTACAACAGCTCCATTGGTACAGAGCTTTGATGCAGGTGTTGGATTAACAACACCTGATTTAATAATAAAATCAACTTCACAGCCGGATCCCGGAAATATCATCTATGCCGGAACTCAAAACGGAAAGATAGTAAAATTTTCTTTAGACGGTCTAAATTACACATTTGATTCTGTTTCAAATTTAAAAATTCAGTCAATTGCTCTTAGATCAATTGGTACATTGCCATTTACCTATGATTACATAGCATCAGATAACAAGTTTTTGGCTTCAAGCTATATTTATTTCGGTCAGCCAATTGAACAGGTTACTTCACCGGTAAAGATTACAAATGATAACAGGATCTTAAGACAGGGAGCTATCGGCGGCGATACAGTTATTTCAAATAATCTTGGTATCACAACAGTAAACTCTACACCAACAATTTGTGATATCAATGGTGACGGGCAGCAGGAGATTATCCTTACCGCAGATAACAAGATATTCGTTATTAATAAATTCGGTGTTGTGCTTGATCACTTCCCGTACAGCATACCTAATGTTACATCCATAACAAGTGGTGTTGCAGTAGCTGACTTAAATGGTGATAATATTGCCGAAGTAATTTTCGGTACAGGTGATGGCAGAGTATATGCATACGGCCTTGACGGAAAAGTGCTCGATGGCTTCCCGTTAAATACAGGGGGCAGGATAAGATCAACACCCGCTGTTATTAATTCAAACGGTAATTTCGGCATTCTTGTTTATTCAGAAGACGGTTATTTATACGGATATAAAACACCCTGGGCATACAGCGAGAGCAAGATCCTCTGGAAGAACTTCCTCAGGAATTCCGCTCACACAAATGACGGAGCCGGTAGTTTAGCTCCTGTTACTGTTAACCAGCCGTGTTTGCCTTCGGATAAAGTCTATAACTGGCCAAACCCGGCTTACGGAAAAACCACAAACATCCGTTACTTCTTAAATGGTGATGTAACGGGAATTAATATAAAGATCATGGACCTTTCAGGCGAACTGGTAACAACACTTGCCGGTACGACTAACAAAGGGCTAGATAACGAAGTGCCGTGGGATATCTCAAACGTTCAAAGCGGTATTTATATTGCCATACTCGAGCTCAGCGGCGGCTGCAGTGAAACTGCATCTATAAAAATAGCTGTAGTAAAATAAGATAAAATTGTAATCTAAAATTATTAACATAGTCCCGTTATACTTCACGGGACTTTTTTATGGATATAATTGTAAACATACTTCTTGGTTTATATCTCATAATGCATTTGATAATGCTTATCGGCTTACTTGTTAATTCCCGGAAAGCCAAGCACTCATCCTATGAACCAAAAGTATCGATAATTATTTGCGCAAAGGATGAAGAAGCATGCATTGAAGACTGTATAAGATCTCTTATTACACTTAACTATCCCAAAGATAAAATAGAAGCTATTTTAGTTAATGACAGGTCTACAGACAGGACCAAAGAGATCATGTTAAGTTATACAGATAAAAACCCCTTCCTAAGATATTTTGAAATTACAGAAACACATGAAAAGCTTATCGGCAAAACAAATGCGCTTGCACAGGCATTAAAAATTGCAACAGGTGAAGTAATATTTACAACTGATGCTGATATTAAAATTAACCCGAACTGGCTGCGCCGTATGCTTGATTACTTTGATAAAAATACCGGCGTTGTTGCAGGGTATTCAGTGGTGTTGCCTAAAGGCTTGTTCCACGGGCTGCAGTCAGCTGACTGGCTGTACCTGCTATCAGTAGCTGCAGGCGGTGATGGCGTTGGTGTACCTATAAGCTGTGTAGGTAACAATATGTCTTACAGGAAGGACGCCTATGATAAAATTGGCGGATATGAAAATATAAAATTTTCCATTACCGAAGATTTTCTTCTGCTACAGAAGATCCATAAGGATTCAGGTTATAAACATACGGTCTTCCCCCTTGATGATGATACAAAAAATATTACACTGCCATGCCTTAACTTAAAACAGCTCTTCAGGCAGAAAAAGCGCTGGGCTATAGGCGGCATGGGTGAATTCAACTTTGGTATTATCATTGGTCTCTTTTCATGGCTGACAGGTGCTGTCATCTTATCCGGCTGGGCATATCTCAGCCTGCAGGCATATCTATTCTTCTTTATTGTTAAGCTGATAGCTGATACGGTCTTCCTTTTCCCGGCTGTTAAGGAGTTCAGGATGTATAAAGTACTCTTATACATGCCGTTATACGAAATATATTTCGCGGTATATGTTATCATAACATCAGTTCTGCTTGCTGTAGATAGAAAAGTAATGTGGAAAGGGCAGAAAATTTAGTTTATTTTTTTGCCGGTAAATTTAAGGTTAATCGTAATACGAAGTAATTTCACTGCCTAAAAATTTAATGGTCCATCCTATAACACCAATATCATCAAGGTAGCCAACAAACGGAGCAAAATCAGGCATAGCATCAATTGGAGCAACAAAATATATCAATGCCGCAATTACAATTGACTTCCTGTACCACTTAACATCTTTATCCATCATATATCTTCTCAGTGCCTTCAGGTGGCTTACTATCTTAAAGATATTTCTGCTGCCCGAAGTTATCTTCTTCTCAACATTCCGGTCAAGCTCAATGGTTTCCTCATCAGTTAAGGGTCTTTCAGGATAATATTCATCGAGGATACCGATATCCTCATTCTGGTGAAATTCTAATTTATTTTTCATGGTATAAATACATCAATTAAATTCAGGTATGGTTTTGATACAAAAGATATTATCGATACAAAAACCGAAGAAAAGCCCGGTACAAAGTTAAACAGCATAAGTATTATAAATATTCCCATAAATCCTATGCTCCTGTAACGCACAGCAAGGTCATCCGGCAGAAGATTTGCAAGAACATGTGAACCGTCAAGAGGGGGAATTGGTATCATGTTGAACACTGCAAGCGAAACATTCAGGATAATACCAGCATAGAACATTTTGAACATGTAATTCAGGAATTCAAATGATACTGAGCCTTCAGCGGGCTGAACAGCATTTAAAATATAATAGAATGCAATTACAAGAAAAGTACATACAAAAGCTATCAGCAGGTTGGATAAGGGTCCGGCAACAGTAACAAGTGTATCATCACGCTTAAAGTTCCTGAAATTCCTGCCATCAATAGGAACAGGCTTGGCCCATGCAATAAATACCCTGCCAGTAGCAATAATAGAAAATAACGGGATAAGAATTGAGCCGAAGAGATCAATATGCGGTATGGGATTAAGCGTGATCCTGCCAAGATCTTTTGCGGTAGTATCACCGCACTTAAGTGCTACCCATGCATGTGCCATCTCGTGAATAACCACAGAAAAGATAAGGATGGGGATAATATATATATTTTCAGCGTATGATCTCAGGTCCATTTAGAATCGTATGATGGGGAATTTAGTTTTTGCTGTCACGGCAACAAATGAGTTATCTTTCATGTAATTATACTTAACGGTAAAATCAAAAATGAAAACAGTAAAGCCAACACCGGCACCAATACTTATTTTTGAATCAGTTTTGGGATATGCTGTAAACGTTGTATCTACATCATAATCGCGCTTTATATTATTGCTCTTAACATCCACTGATATGAAGGGCATTGTGAATGATGAGCGCATCAGCTTTGAAAGCGAGTAATCTATGTTTAAGCCGAATGCAAGTATTTTGGTCCTGTAGCTGCTTAAAAGATTCACTGTCCTGAATTCATCAGGTGAATTGAAGGAATAATAATTAACTTCACCGCCAATAACGAACGGGAAAATGCCTGTCGAGGAAAATTCAAGCCTTCCAAGTATCCCGAAAACCGGGTTTGCAGTCTCTGAAAATTTAGCATTCGGTATTCCAATGCCGCCGCCTAAACCGATGAACAACGCGCTTATTGAGCGTTTAGTTACAAGGTTCTTTTTTAATGTATCTGCATAAAATTCTTTATGCTGCAACTTGCCCGATGCAATGTGAAGATCTGGCTTTGTAAAATTCTGGGTTTTTGTATTTGCCGTGAACAAGAGAGCAAATAACAGTATTATGAGTGTTCCGTGTATGTGGGTATTCAATATAAATTATTGTAATTTAATGTATTTAGAAAATAACTTATATATATTGTTTGCCTGTGATTTTGTTATGCTTTTCTTTTCTAACGCCAGTTTTACTGTTTCAATTCCCATTAAAACATAATAAAACAGGTTATCTTTTCCGCCGGTTTTAAGTGCCTTTAAGTGACGCTCAATGGTAACTGCGTCATTTCTTTCAACCGGACCCGTTAAAGATGCCTTTGCGCCAATGGCTGAAATATTATCAAGTGTTTGCCTTGCCAGCGGCATATATATGTTGAAAAATTTGAGTTTATTAAACCCATTTATTTGTATCTTACCTGCTGATATTTTTTCCATCTTGCTGTTGAGTACAGTTAAGTAGTTTGATGCCATTACACAGCAAATGTGATGGTAAACCTTGTTTTCCTTTTTGATTATAAACGGATTGGACTTAATTTTTTTTGCAATTTCATATGCCTTCTTTACTGCCCGGGAATTGCCTTCAATTGCAATATAAATTCCTTCAAATCTGCTTGCATGTTTAGATGTACCCTTCTCAAAGGTCTGCACGGGATGAAAACTTGCGGTATACGCTCCGGTGGATGTAAGAGGAGCAAGCTCATCACTTGTCAGTGCACCCGATGTATGGAAAATATATTTCCCGTTAAGCATGGCACCTGATCTATTAATTTGCTTAACTATAGTGTGAATTTTAGAATCCTGCACACAAATAAAAATTATACCGGCACTTTCAATATTTTTTTTATAAGCAGCTTTTGGTAACCGTTTATTTTTAATAACAGATACCTTGTAAGCTTTACCCGAAGCCTTTATTGAATGGTGCAGGTGTGAGCCCAATTTTCCGTATCCTATTATTAAAATACTTTCCATTTATATATTACTGCTCGCTTTTACTTTTTAATATTATTGTTACGGGACCGTCATTGACAAGCTTAACTTTCATCATAGCACCAAACTCACCTGTATGCACCTTATCATGACCAATGAGATTTTTCGTTTCCTGGATATAATATTCATACAGCTCTTTTGCTTTCACAGGTTCAGCGGCATCAGTAAAGCTGGGCCTGTTGCCATGCCTTGTATCAGCATGCAGTGTGAACTGTGAGACTATCATTATTTCTCCGCCTGTTTCAAGGAGTGAGAGGTTCATTTTATCATTCTCATCGCTGAAAATACGCTGGTTGACGGTTTTTGCTGCAAGATAGACGGCATCGGTTTCACTATCATCCTGTTTAACGCCAAGCAGCACAAGCAGGCCGCCGCGCATACTATCAACAAGCTCACTTTTTACTGTTACATTACACTCCGTTACCCTTTGAATAAGCGCTATCATATAATTTAATTAATCCTTTGGCTCAATTTTGAGCACTCTTGGCAGCTTTATGAGATCATCTTTTATTGTATAGTTACTGATATTATATCCCTTCAGTAACTGTTCAACGGCTTCCTTCTTCCCGTCGCCGATCTCTAAAAATATTGCGGGATATTTATCCATTGAGACAGATGTTTCAAAAATTTTCCTGTAAAAAGATAAACCGTCCTTATCATCTGTCAGTGCAATGTAAGGCTCATACCCGTTCACTTCTTCATTCAGACCCGGCACATCAATTGCTGCTATATAAGGGGGATTGCTTACAATTATATCATAACCGCTGAAAGTTATTTCATCGGCAATAAAATCCTTTTGTGAAAAATTAATTTTGCCCGTTGTATTATTTAACTCTGAATTTTTTTCTGCTATCTTTACAGCATCAGCACTAAGATCAAATGCATCAATGGTACACTCACTATTAGCCGCTATTGCTACAGATATACAGCCGGAACCTGTTCCTATTTCCAGGATTTTGGGCTTAACTAAACTATTGGTTTTAATATACTCCAGCACACTTTCTGCCAGTATTTCGGTTTCCTGCCTGGGTATAAGTACATCAGGGGTGACTTTAAAGGTTAAGCCGTAAAAACCTGTGCTTCCAATTATATACTGAAGCGGTTCAAATTTTAGCCTGCGTTTTACTTTATTCCTGTAATCAGAGACTTCTTTATCGGTGAGGGGTTTTTCGAAATTAAGGTACAGCTCCATTCTGCTGTCACCCGTTGTATCGCTTAACAACAACTCGGCATTCAGCCTTGGGTTGGCTATACCTTTTTCTGTAAAGGCATTTTCGGTGACTTTAAGTATATCAAGTACCCGCCAGGTTTTAACTGCGGTTTGGCTCATTAATTATTTAAGGTTTTATTTTTAATATATATAAGCTCCGGGAGCTTTATTTTCATACACTACTTCACCGCGTACAATTGTCATTAATATCTTTGCTTTTAGCAGCATCTGCGGATCTGAGGTGATGATATCATCAGAAAGAACGACCATATCGGCAAATTTATCTTTTTCAAGTGTCCCTTTTACATCATCAGCAAACGATGCGTATGCGGAATAAACCGTAAATGATTTGAGTGCGTCAAGAACTGTAAGCTTTTGTGCTGTATTGTTTGTAAGCCTGTTGGCTGCTGTATCAACAGAAAGACCGCTTGAGAGATAATACATTATAACCAATGGATTAATAGTATGATAGGGGAAATCAGTTCCTGAAATTATGATATTGTTCTGTTTGAAAAGCGTGCTCCAAAGACCCAGGTTCTGTACATTTTCAGGTTTAATAAGCTCGTTCAGCAGAATTTTATCCGAAAGTGTTACCTCGGGTCTGACAGATGGAATAATTTCCATAGTCTTAATACGCTGCATATCTGCCGGTGTAACAAATTCAAGATACTCTAAGCGGGTCCTGCCGGCTTTTGATTTAACTTCCTTGTTAACAGATTCAATTGCATTGAGTGTTTGTGTTAACGCCTTATCACCAACCGTTTTTATGGATATCTGGAAATCTTTTTCATTGGCTTTCTTTGTCATTTCCTTGATATCAAACTCATCGTTAAACGGCGTCATACGTTTGGGATCTTCGTTGTAGTCGTTTTCCATGGCTGCATCCTGAGTTTCAAAATAACCGTCATACTCAAGGCTAACGCATTTTACATTAATTCTGTCTTTATAGTTTTCGGGTCCGCTGGATAGGTACTTTTCAAATAACGGACCTTTGCCCGGTATCATGGCATACAATCTTATGGGGAATTTATTATCATCAACCATTTTTTTGTAAACACTTAAACCCTGCTCGGTGATATTTGCATCGTTGATCTCTGTGATACCGTACTTAAAGAGCTCGTTTATACCGCGTGTAATGTTTGACATTACTTCCTGCTCAGATGGCTGGGGCAAAACGTTTATGACCATTTCCTGTGCTGCTTCATAGAACAGGCCGTTGGGATTATTTGCATCATCAAAGCCTATTGCACCGTTCTCAGGGTCAGGGGTATCTTTTGTAACTTTTGTAAGATCAAGAACTTTTTTATTTACCCAAGTTGTGTTGCCAAGCGCGTTAACAAGGTAAATGAACTGTGTAGTTGAAACGTTATCAAGCAACGTATGATTCAGCCTTTCGAGGTCTTTATCAGAAAGCTTCAGCTCATCCCATCCAAATCCACCGATCCAGTCATTGGGCTTCGAGGTCTTTGCGCGCTCTTTAACAATATTCAATATCTCATCAACTGATCTTGCATTCCTTAGATCAAGCAGGCTAAGCTGCTTTGAAAACTCCATTAAGTTCGCCTCTGCATCAATAAAGCCGGGCACAACGGTTTTGCCTTTCAGGTCAATTACCTTGGCATCCTTATACTTTTCCTGAAGCTCGCTTGATTTACCCGTGGCAAGTATCTTGCCTTCATATACGGCAATAGACTCAACAATGGTGTTGTTTTTATCGAGTGTGTAAATTTTACCGTTAATATAAATTACTTCGGGTTTTTTGCTGCAGGATGCCAAAAAGAGGCAAAATAACGCAAAAACAAGGATTTTCAATGCTTTCATTTATCAGGAATAATTAATTTATATTACCACAAATATAGGTAAATTAAAACGAACGTAAAATGAAATTAAATCTGTGTCCGGAAATTCGCCAAACAGTAATGTTAATTTTTTCCGTACAAACGCTGGACTGCAATTTTTGACTGTTTTGGACAAATATAATAAGCTGTCCAGTGATTCGTTTTTGAATTCCGGAAATTCAGCGTACACACGGGTTATTCAATTCTTTTGTTGATGCTGATAACACTGCTAAAGCAGTCGTAGCCAATAACGGATTTAAGATGGATATTAATGGTTTTTTAAAGTGTAAGATATCCGGGATTATATGCATAATGCATATAGCTTAATATAATATATGTAATTTGCAGATGCAAGGGAATATTTAATATAGAAACTACTCCACTAATTTCGACTTTCACAATACGAAAGTCAGGCAAATATCCACGAATTTAAATCAATTACCTATAAAAACCTCACGCAAAGTCGCTAAGTCGCAAAGTTAATAAAAGCTCCCTCCCTCTAGTAAACACGAAGTGGTTTCGAAGTCCCGCTGAAAGCGGGATTAAGGAGGGGAAGAAATCCGGTAGCCACCGGATTGAGGGGTGGTTTCATGCTGATTCATTTTTTTCAGCCCCCGTTTTTGACAACACTGCTAAAGCAGTCGTAGACAACAACTGGGAGAACCTTTGTGTTCCTTTTGTGACTTAGTATCTTAGTGGTGAAGCTTTTTTTCCGTTTAAACTCTCAATTTATAACCATAATTTTGCAATTATGGATGAATCAAGAAAAGAATTAGCTAAAAAGTACGAGAAGATAAAGCTGACAGTTAATATTACTGAATCAATTATCTCATTTATATTATTATTACTCTTCCTTTGGTTTGGTTACAGCAAAAGGCTTGAGCTGTATGCATACAGCTTTACATCAAATCCGTACCTTGCACTTGTAATATACGGACTCGTTATAGGCATTTTCAGCTCAATTGTTTCTTTCCCTGTGGATTATGCTTTCGGCTACAGGCTTGAGCATAAATTCGGACTTTCAAACCTCACATTCTTTGGGTGGATAGGAGAAAAAGCTAAAGGCGCACTTGTAGGCAGTATCATAGCGGCACCGATAGCGTTTTTGTTCTACTGGCTTATTTCAAGCTATACATTATGGTGGTTTTACCTGGCGTGTATTGTCTGGGTTTATTCAGTTCTACTTGCACAGATAGCGCCTGTACTCATTTTCCCGTTATTCTATAAGTTCACACCTATTGAAAACGAAGAGCTTAAGGAAAAATTAATGACACTATGCAGCAAGGCGGGATTCAAAGTGAGCGGTATTTATAAGTTCAATATGAGCAAGACCACAAAGAAGGCTAATGCTGCATTTACAGGAATGGGAAAGACCAAAAGGATAATTTTAGGCGATACACTGCTTGAAACTTTTACAGAAAAAGAAATTGAAACAGTATTTGCGCATGAGCTGGGTCATTACAAGCGCGGGCATATAACCAAGAATATTTTCATTTCATTGTTTGGTACTTTCATAGGGCTTTTTATAATGTCACAATTATACATAAAGCTGCTGCCGCTGTTTGGTTTCACTCAGCCGTATGAAATTGGCGCATTGCCGCTGCTTGCAGTGATTGCTGCCGTTTATAGTTTTTTAACGAGTCCGTTAACAGCAGGCATATCACGCAGGTTTGAGTTTGAAGCTGACCGGTACGCAATTGATACAACCCGTGACCCGGATTCACTTGAGAGCACAATGAAGAAGCTGGCCGAGCAGAACCTTGCAGATGATGAACCGAACAGGCTGGTTGAGTTCTGGACGTACTCGCATCCTTCAATAAAACGGAGGATTGAGGCAGCCCGGACTTACTTTGATCTGAAATTTGCCAATAATTAAACTTCATTGCTTATACCCTGCATTAAAATTATATTTGTCAGATGAAAACAAGAATTCTTGTTACAATTGGTGATATTAACGGCATTGGACCCGAGATAATATTAAAAACCCTTAAAAACGGCTCTTTCATAAAAAAATACGATATAACTGTCGTTTCACCTATTTCTGTTCTTACATATTACGCAAAGCTGCTGAAAATTAAATTATCCATGGATAATTTTAATATTATACCCATTGCTACAGAAAAGGTTAATATCAATATAGGCAGGATCACCGAAGAATCCGGATATATATCCGGTTTGGCAATTGATACGGCAATTCAGCTTGCATTAAGCGGTGAGTATGATGCAATTGTAACAGCACCCATTAATAAAAAGTCACTGAACCTTGGCGGATACAACTTTACGGGTCACACAGAAATGCTGACATCGATAGGCGGTGCAAAAAATACATGCATGATAATGCTATCGGATATTTTCAATATTGCATTTGTAACAACGCACCCGCCGCTTAAGGATGTAAGCAGCCTGATAACAAAAAAAACACTGCTCAGTAAAATAGAAGTGTGCTATAACATGCTTAAAAATGATCTGATGATAAAAAAGCCGCATATGGGTGTACTCGGGTTAAATCCGCATGCCGGTGATAACGGTTTTATTGGCGATGAGGAAAGAAAAATGATATTGCCTGCAGTTAACGATGCCATGCTGAGGTTCAGTGATATGAATATTTCAGAGCCGCAATCTGCCGATGGTTATTTTTCCTCGAAGAAATATCTCAACTATGATATGACGCTTGCAATGTATCATGACCAGGGTTTCATACCGTTTAAAATGCTTGCAGGACATAAAGGTACAAACTATACTGCAGGGTTAAGCTTTATACGTACCTCGCCTGACCACGGAACTGCCTTTGATATTGCAGGAAAGAACAAGGCAAGTGAAGTAAGTATTGTTGAAGCAATAAAATGGGCTGATAAGCTTTCAAGGAACAGAAAAAAACAAAATAAAAATTGATAGAGTTTAAAAATATTGGTTTTTCGTATCCCGCAAAGGAATTATTCACCGATGTATCGTTTAAGATCGATAAGGGTGAATTTGTCTTCCTGATAGGAGAGAGCGGTACAGGCAAAACATCACTTTTAAGAATGATAAACATGGAGCTTTTTGCACAACAGGGCGAGCTTATTGTTTACGGGTTCAGCTCAAAGATCATCAAAAAACCCGAAGTACCCGTACTGAGAAGGAAGATAGGGTTTGTTTTCCAGGATTATAAGCTGTTAAACGATAGGGACGTGTTTGAAAATGTTGCACTGCCATTATACCTGCAGGGATTAAAGCCTGATGTAATAAAGAAAAAGGTGTT
>CAZOAP010000006.1:0-32273 GCA_964577645.1 uncultured Ignavibacteriales bacterium | reverse complement strand
GTATGACTAATATTAATTCAGCAATTGAAACAGGATCTCAATCAGATTTTACTCCCGCCCTGGATCATAAAATTTCAGAAGAAGGCTTAATGGTAATTACTTTCACGCTAAGCAAAACAGGATTTGTGAATATTAAGATATATGATGAAAAGGGAAATACAGTTGATGAAATAAAAAGAAGCAGCTTTGCAGCAGGTGAGCATGAAATAAAATGGAACAGCTCCAAATTTACCAATGGCAGCTATTACTGTTCAGTTATAACAGGTGAATTTTCAAAAACAAAAAAAATAAAATAAAAACAATAATAATCTAAACACAAATTAAAATGAAAACAACAAAATTTAAAAAAGCATTTGTAACATTAACAATGATTGTAACCGCACCATTCTATTTTGCAGGATGTGATATAGGCGGTGATATAGTTATCCCAAGCGGCGCAACTGAATTAAGCGTTAATGTAAAATCAGATGACAATGTATTTGATAACCCGATGGATGTAGTTGTAATATCTGAAGCAAAAGCGCTTATAACTGAAATTGAGTACGAAAGAGAAAGAGACGGCGTTAACCAGCTTCATCAAACCGGACCATTTGTAATAAATCTTGCACTTGACGGCAGCTTAAAAGAATTACTGAACGGATACATTGTAAGGGATATTTATACTAAAGCTAAATTCAAAGTACACAAAGCTGAAGATAACCAGCAGGTACCAGACCCTGAGTTCAACGAAGGACACAGCGGAGACCAGAGATATTCATTTATCATCAAGGGAACATATAACGGCACACCGTTTGTGTACAAGTCCAGGAAATCAATGAACATAGTCATTAACCTGAATAAATCAACAAACATAAATTTAAAGAACGAGAATTTAACAGTGGTATTCAACAAAGTTAACTGGTTCATGAATAACGGAACAGTGCTTAACCCGAACCTTTCACAGAATGCGGATATCATTGATAACAATATCAAGGATTCATTCAAAACCGCATTTAAGGATGATAACAAAGACGGCAGACCTGATGATAATTAATATAACGGGAAACATTAAAACACTATAACTGCGGGGATAATATGAACACAATAAAATGGAATGAAAAATGTTTTGAAGAAACGGGTCTTTACATATGGATTTATAAGAACGGTGCGCTTGTATGCACAAACAACCGGCACAGGAAGAGAATAAATTTAAAGGATTTCAGAATATATACGCATAAAAAGACGGTCAGATCACGTGACAATACAGCAGGTTCAGCAAAAGGCAGCAATTAAGGATTCAATAAAAAAAATAAATAAGCATAAATAAACTATCCGGGGGGATATACAAATGAAGAATATAAATAAATTCAAAAGTATCATCAGGTTCACATTATACGCACTGGCATTGGTTTCACTGGTTAAATTTTCAAATGCACAAAACTGGGTTTCACAAACAAGCGGAACGGCAAACACTCTGCACGCAGTATGGTTCCTAGATAACCTTAAAGGCTTCACAGTTGGTGATGCCGGAACTATAAGATATACAACAAACAGCGGTACAACGTGGCTTGCAATAAACGGCATCACCACAGAAGATCTGCATGATGTAGCTTTTTCAGGTACATCGGTGGGTCTGATAGTTGGAGATAACGGCAGGATATACAGGTCAACAAACGGCGGCACAACTTGGGTACAGCAAACAAGCGGAGTAACAAATAATCTCCGGACAGTATCATTCGGCTCAGGCGGTACAGTTTATGCAGCGGGAGTTGATGGTGTGATAATACGCTCAACCAACAACGGTGTTAACTGGAGCACCGTTACAACAGGCACAACAAGATACAGAGGCTCAGCATCAACCGGAACAAAAGCATGGATTGTTGGTGATAATGGTGTTATAACAGCCAGCGTGAACAGCGGGGTTAATTTCAGCACACAGGTAACAAATACAGCAAGTGACTTCCATGGAATATTCATGTTAAATGAGCTTACCGGATATGCAGGCGGACAGAATGACATGCTTTTATATACATCCAACGGCGGCACAAGCTGGGTAACAAGAAGTGCAGGAATATTTCAGAGTGTAAATGCTATACACTTTCCCGCAGCAAATACGGGAAGTGCAGTATGTGAAGCAGGAGCAATTTACATTACGACAAACGGCGGTACAACATGGATAAATGATAACAGCGGAACAGCAGCAGAATTAAATGACGTATATTTCCCTTCAGGCAGCAAGGGATGGGCAGTTGGTGCAGGAGGAATAATTAAATACAGGGGAATTCCTTTAGGTATTTCAAACTTATCAAACAATACACCTGAGAAATATTCACTTGAGCAGAACTATCCAAATCCGTTCAATCCAACGACAAACATTAAGTTTGCGATAACAAACACAAGTAATGTGAATTTAAGTGTATACGATATAAACGGCAGAAAAGTTGAAGAGCTTGTAAACGGATCATACAGCGCAGGCACATATAAGGTTGACTGGAATGCATCACGTTACTCCAGCGGCGTGTATTTTTACACATTAGTTGTTGGTGACAACACCAACAACGGGCGTTTTGGATTCACAGATACAAAAAGAATGCTTTTGGTAAAATAAATTAAACAATAAAAGAAAATAAACAATAAAATGAAAACAGCATTAATACTTCTTATGGCCCTCAGTTTCACAATTTCAGCGCAGGTATCACAGCAGTGGATGGCAGTATATAACGGTCCGACAAATTTTACAGATTCTGCAAGGAATGTTATAGTTGATAACGATGGAAATGTTTATGTAGCAGGAAGCAGCAGGGGAGCAAATGCATGGGATTATACGCTTCTTAAATATAACTCAGCAGGTACGTTATTATGGGAAGCAAGATATGACGGTCCAGCTCATGGTGATGATGATGCAAAATGGATGGCAACTGATAATGCAGGTAATATTTATGTTACCGGTTCAAGCAGGTCAATTACAGGGTTTGATGATTTTGCTACTGTTAAGTATAATTCAAACGGCGTTCAGCTTTGGGATGCAAGATATAACGGACCCGGTAACAATAGCGATAAAGCATTAAAGGTTGCTGTTGATAATTCAGGCAATGTATATGTAACAGGCCTTAGCAATGGCAGCGGTTCATTACTTGATTATGCTACAATTAAGTATAATTCAATTGGTCAAGAGCAATGGGTGGCACGTTATAACGGACCGGGAAATGATTGGGATGTACCAACAGCAATTGTTGTGAATAATTCAGGCGATGTTTATGTAACAGGCAGCAGCCAGACAACATCAGCTATAGGTTCCCAGGATTATTTAACTGTGAAATATAATGCAAACGGAGAGGAAGTATGGGTGAGAAGACACGACGGTCCGGCGGGCTATTCAGATTTTGCGACATCAATGGTTATGGATGTTAGCGGCGATATTTATGTTACCGGTTCATGTTACTCAACTTCAACACTAAATGATATTGTAACAATAAAGTATGATCCTATGGGTTCTGTAGTTTGGTCAGCTGTTTATAACGGAACAGCAAATATTTCAGACCTTGCAAAAATGATAACACTTGATAACAGCGGTAATACATATGTAACCGGCAGCAGTGCAGGTACGGGGAGCAGTATAGATTTCATCACTGTAAAATACAATTCTGCAGGAATACAGGAATGGGCTGCAAGATACAACGGCACGGCAAACAATATTGATGAACCTGATGCCATAACCACCGATCTTAACGGGAATGTTTATGTAACAGGAAAAGAAAGAATAAACGGCGCAATATATGATTATGCCACCGTTAAATACAATTCTAACGGTGTACAGCAGTGGGCAGTAAAATTTAATGGTGCAAGTAACTTAAACGACGGTGCAACATCAGTAAAAGCAGATAACCTTGGAAATATTATAGTAACAGGAAACAGTGTGAACACCTTTAACTCTGATTTTGTTACGATTAAGTACAACCAGGGTAATTTTACGCCTGTAATAAACAATAATAACGAAACCCCGGAGAGTTTTAACCTTTGGCAGAACTATCCAAATCCGTTCAATCCAACGACAAACATAAAATTTGCAGTTACAAATGCCGGAAAAATAACACTTAGCATTTATGATGTTAACGGTAAGAAACTGGAAGACCTTGTAAATGGTTCATATAGTGCAGGCACTTACCGGGTAGACTGGAATGCTTCAAAATACTCCAGCGGAATCTACTTTTATACCATCGTAACCAACGAATTTACAGACACCAAAAGAATGATTTTGGTAAAATAAACTAATTTTACGGGGCTTCTTTAGTTCTTAAGGAAGCCCTGCAAATTTTAAATAACTTAAAATAACAAGAAAGAGAAAACAGAAGAAATGAAATCATTATTTAACCTTTTCGCCCTCGTTTTGCTTTTAAATGCTTCAAATTTATTTTCACAGTTAAACGATAACTGGGAATGGATGAATCCGAAACCACAGGGTAACACCTTAAACGCAATAGATTTTGTTAACGATAACATTGGGTACGCAGCAGGTGCTTACGGTACAATGATTAAAACTACCGATAACGGTGTAACATGGTCAAAAGTTATTACCGGTACAAGCACGCAGTTTACAGCACTTGATTTTATTGATGCAAACACCGGTTATGCAGGCGGCAGCAACCAGATGCTTAAGAAAACAGTGAACGGCGGTAATTCATGGGCAGATCTTGTATTGCCTTCAGCGCCTAATTATACTGTAATGGATATTAAATTCATAAATGCAAATACAGGTTACGTGCTTGGTTTCTTTATTCTGGAAAGCAGAATATGGAAAACCACTGACGGAGGGGCAAGCTGGCAGACACAGTCAACTGGCGGAGCAAACTATCTTAACAATCTGTATTTTCTGGATGAAATGAACGGATTTGCATCAGGGGGTTCATTAGGCGGCGAGATAGCAAAAACCACTAATGGCGGTACAACATGGCAGCTTGCCTACCAGGATAATTATAAAAAATTAAGTATGACATTCCTTAACGCATCAACAGGTTTTGTTGGGTGTGCTGAAGGAAGAGTATATAAGACGGTTGACGGCGGCAATACATGGAACTTTGCATATTCAGATGCAGGGATAGATATTATGTCAATAAAATTCACAGACGCAAATAACGGCTTTGCTTTCGGGACCGGCTCGGTTTATGCTAAAACAACCGATGGCGGGAATGACTGGGTAGAGCATCCGATAGGCGTTGGCAGCATAAGGCAATATTATGACGGAGCAATTACACCAAACGGTACAATACATGCTGCAGGTACATACGGCGCTATGATAAGATCTACCAACGGCGGAGCAAGCTTCCTCACGGATCCATTTGTGACCGAGGAGCATATTTCTGATATAGAGTTTGTAAATATTTCCACAGGATATGCTGTTGCAGGTTACAGCCAGGGTGATATACTTAAAACCACAGATCACGGCAATACATGGGTTTCACAGGTAAGCGGATTCACACTTTCAATTTACGGAATATCATTCAGGAATGCAGAGACAGGATATCTTGCAGGAAGCCTGAAGATATATAAAACAAATAACGGCGGTACGAACTGGCAGGAAATTTATACAAGTACTACCAATGAAATTTTTACAGACGTCTTCTTTACAAATGATAATACAGGTTATGTTGTGGGAAGTTACGGAAGGCAGCTTAAGACAACCAATGCAGGGCTTAACTGGACAGCAACCACAATTTCAAACACCGGTACAATACTTAGCTCACTTTATTTTGTAAATGATAACACAGGCTATGCTGTTGGCGATAACAATGCAGCTGTAAAGACAACTGATGCAGGTGTTACCTGGAGTGTTATGAGCGTTGCTGTTCCGTTTGAAAATTTAAATGATATTTTCTTTACCGATCTTAACAACGGTTACATTGCTTCGAACTCACATATATTCAGAACAACAAACGGCGGCAGCACATGGTTTGCATTACCTACACCTGCAGGCGGATATGCTGATGTTCAGTTCAGGGGAAATTTTGGTTACGCTATCAGCGGCAACGGAAATATTATCAAATCAACTGATGCGGGTGCAAGCTGGATAGTTCAGCCAACAGTTACAAATAACGGACTCTCGGCACTGTACTTCAATACTGATAATTTTATTTACACCGGCGGGTTACTTGGCACAATGTTAAGAACTATGCCTGCTGAGCTGATATTAACTCCGGTTTCAGGTAATAATAATTCAGCACCAAAAGAATATTCGCTTTCACAGAACTATCCAAATCCGTTCAACCCCGTAACAAACATTAAGTTTGCTATACCGTCAAATGTCAAAGGTGAAACGTCAAACGTGAAGCTTGTTATATTTGATCTGCTTGGAAGAGTAGTGGAAACGCTGGTAAATGGTATGTTAACTTCAGGTAATTACGAAGTTAGATGGGATGCTTCGAAGTATTCCAGCGGTATATATTTTTACTCTATTACTACTGATGAATTCCATGAAACAAAGAGAATGGTGCTGGTAAAGTAGTATTCAGTTGTAGGGTGTTAAATTTATAAACACCTATATTTTCAATAAATTACGAGTCGTAAAAAATCTTAATTTACGACTTGACAACCAAAATTTAATATATTATAATTGCCGTAGTTAAATAGACGGCAATAATTCAATGAAAGAAATAGTTCAAAATCTCGAAGCATTAGGGTTCACAAATTATGAGAGCCGTGTATTCTGTGTACTCTTTGAAGGTAACCTTTTAACAGCAAGCGAGATAGCAAAGAAGGCAGAAATAGCAAGATCCTCGGCATATGATATATTAAAATCATTTACCGAAAAGGGAATTTGCAATGAGATACAGACAAGCAGTGTAGCTAAGTATGAAATTATTGATCCGAAGGTTGTACAGGATAAGATTGAAAAAGAGATACATGATACATACATAAGCAAATCTACAAAATTAAAGGATTCTTTTGATAAGCTTACACCGATCTTTAAAGCTAAGGAGCTTGAGGGGGAAAAGGTCGATGTTGAGCTTATCAAGGGATTCAATAAACACCGCTCGGCAAAATTCATGCAGCTGTGGGAAAACTCAACCAAAGAGCTTTTATTAATGAACAAGCTTGAAGTAATGGCAGATACTGCAATTGATGAGTTCACTGCAAACTTCCTTAAAAACGGCGGTGTGATAAAAACAATTTATGAAGTGAGCGAGAATTTCAGGATAAATGAGAACGGTAAGTGGATAGTAGCGGGTCCTGAAAAGCTTATTGAAATGCTTGATGAAGTTAAGGGTGAAGGCGGAGAAGTTAAGCTTGCAAAAAAAATATACCAGAACATGGCAATCTTTGACAGGAAGATAGTTTACATCAGTCTTGTAGACCCGACAGTTTCAAGATATAACAGAAGCGACATAATTGTAAAAAACCAGAATTTTGCGGAATCGATGGCTGAGTTCTTTGAGCAGTCATGGGGTAAAGCAGATACACCCGTGGATTTTAGGGATAAATTTCTTACGGGAAAATAAAAGGGATAAACAGAGGGAATATTAAATTGAAAAAAGTTTTTATAATACTGATATCAGCAATACTTTATACCGCCGCAGTAACCGGAATAAATGCACAGGCATATACATGGCAGGCATTAGGCAGCGGATTACAGAACGGTACAAACGGTAATATATACGCTATTACTTCATTCAACGGGAAAATCATTTACGGCGGTTCATTCACCCAGGCAGGATCTGTTTCAGCAAACAATATTGCGGCTTATGATCCGGCAACAAACACATGGTCAGCTTTAAGCACCGGTATTGTTGGTGAAGTACATTCATTGACAGTAAGAAGCGGTGAGCTTATTGCCGGCGGATTATTCACTCAGGCGGGAATTACAAGCGTAAGCAATATTGCAAGATGGAATGGTTCAAACTGGCTTGCTCTCGGCAGCGGTGTTAACGATGAAGTGAATGCGCTGACAGTCTATAACACAGATCTTATTGCAGGCGGAAACTTTTCACAGGCCGGTGGGAACAATGCTAACAATATAGCTAAATGGAACGGTACTACATGGAGTTCTCTTGGAAGCGGATTGACAGGAAGCGGTGACAGGGTTAATGCATTAACGGTTTTTTCAGGTAACCTGGTAGCAGGCGGAAGATTTTCAAACTCAGGTGCTACTAATGTAAAAAATATCGCTAAGTGGAATGGTTCATCATGGAGCGCATTTAACAGCGATGATTTTGACGGAAATGTAAATGCAGCTGTGGTTTTTAATAATGAGCTGTATGCAGGCGGTGAATTTACACACATAGGCGGAAATGACAGAAAATATATTGCAAGGTGGAATGGGAGCAGCTGGGTATCAATTGGGGGCGGGCTTAATGACGGGCCGGTAGAAGCATTAAGTGTTTTTAAAAATACTTTAGTGGCAGGCGGTAACTTCAGGGTAACTGGAACAGGACTATTTGTTGACAGGATTGCAAGCTGGAACGGAAGTTTATGGAGCAGGATGTTAACAGGTCACAATGACCATGTTTATGCTGTTTTTACCAATCTCGCCTCAGATACAGTTTTATTCACTGGCGGTGAATACACAACAGCAGGCGGTAAATGGTGTTATCATGCTGCAATGTGGGGTAACTTTACATCAGTAAGTGTAAGCGGAAGGGTACGATATGCAGATAACGGTGATACAGTACGCTCAGGCAGAATAAAGATAACCAGAATGGATGTTATTACCCGTGAAATAATAGTTGTTGATTCGGCAAATCTGGATAACTTTGGAACATATACATTAACACGTGTACCGCGCAGAGACAGCACATTAAGAGTTATGATATTCCCTGATGATGAATTGCTGGATAATATCACAGATACGGGCTATGTACCAACATACTTTCCTTCGACTATTCAGTGGATAAATGCAGGGATACTTTATGCTGATAACAATCTGACAAATATTAATATTAATGTTATCAGGAAAAGTGCCGCTTCTTTCACAGGCAGCCTAACAGCAAATATCAGCGGACATGTTTACCTGAATAACGGCCAGCCTGTTGGCGTGTTCCCGTTCTTTAAAGGCAGTGTATTATATCTAAAAAAAGATACAAGCTTTATTAAATCAGTTGTAAGCAATGATGCGCAGGTTTATTCATTAACAGGTTTAGCGCCGGGAACGTACAGCCTCACAGTTCAAAGGCTTGGCTATGAAACAGAAACCAAACAGATAGTACTTGGCGGCGTAAACCAGGATACAGTTAATTTCTATCTTGATACTATGAATGTAATAGGGATAGTAAATATCAATTCAAACATACCTGATAATTTTACACTGGGCCAGAACTATCCTAACCCGTTCAATCCCGCAACAAAAATAAAATTTGCAATTAAAACAGCATCATTTACAGAGCTGAAGGTATTTGACCTGCTTGGCAGAGAAGTTAAGACACTTGTAAAAGAGGAGCTTAAGCCGGGGGAATATGAGGTATCATTCAATGCGGCCAATCTGCCAAGCGGTGTTTATTTCTACAGGTTAAACACGGCAAAATTCACTGAAACAAAGAAGATGGTTCTTATCAAATAATGAAATAATTCACAATAATATATACTTAATAGGTTCGGGGGGATACTATTATGGATGTAAATACATTAATTATCAAATCAATCAAGAACATTTTATTTGCAGTAGCAGTTGTGGCAATGGCTTTGCCGATACTGCTTTCACTGCCCGGTTTTTCAGGGTATGTTTTAAATGCTTTAAGCGTAATTGGAATAACAAAATAAAACAATGTCAATTAAAGCAAAATGGGATAAATTTCACTTTGAGGGATCTGACACTCATTTACATATATGGGTGTTTGCAGAGGGAAGAATGTACGTGATCAATGAGGCAGCGCATGCACGGAATAAACACGAAAATATTAATAACAAAACTTTTTATGAAGGCACTATCATAAAAAAAGAACAAAGGAGTGCACAATGAGAACTCAAAAAACAATAGCAACAACAATTTTGCTTGGTATACTTTTCATTATACTGCTTGCATTTACAAGCGGATGCAGTGAAGACAGTACAGTAACAAACAGCACCGGAACAGGCAACACAACAGATAACACCAGCATGAGCGTAAAGCTTGATGAAAGCGTTACTGATGCAAACTATCCTGTAATTACAGAAGCTAAAGCATTGATAACAGAAATTGAGCTTGAAACAGAACCTTCAGGTACCAGCCACGAAATACATATACTGCCTGTTGTAATATATTTTAATACGGGCGGCCAGTTAATAACAGTAACTGCAGGTAACTTACCCGCAGGCACATGGAATAAAATTAAACTGCAGATACATAAACCCGAAGATTCCGAAGCAATTCCTGACCAGGAATTCAGGGAAGGGACAAGCGGCAACCAGAGATACTCCTTTATTATAAAGGGTACATACAACGGCAGCAGTTTTGTGTATAAATCCAGAAAATCAGTTAACCTTGTAATAAACCTTTCAGCGCCTTTAGTTACCGGCAGCGGCCAAAGAAATATTACAATGCTTGTTAACCCGGGTCTGTGGTTCATGAATAACGGCAATATACTCGATCCGTCAAACTCAGCTAACGATGACCTGATTGATGATAACCTGAAGAACTCATTCAAACGCGCGTTCAGAGATGATAATAAAGACGGCGTAAATGACGATAACTGATTTTGCTTCATCAGCATTAAATACACAGAGTAAATTATTAATAAAAAATAATATATACCGCTCTATGAAGAATAGAAAACACTGAGCGGCTTTAAAAGGGCAAATTAAATTTGAAAACAATACCGGCTTTAATACTGATGGCATTTTTAATTATACCTTCATCCAATATCTTTTCACAGGCAGGCTGGTTTTCTCTTAACAGCGGAACGACAGCAGAACTGAGTGATGTTTTTTTTACTGACATAAATACAGGTTTTGTAATTAACGAGTTTGGAAGCTTTATTTTTAAAACCACTGATGCCGGACAAACATGGGCGCCATATGATATGGGTGCTCTTCATCATGCAAATACTTTGTTCTTTGTGGATTCTGAAACCGGCTGGGCCTCAGGATATAACAGCACACTTGTAAAAACTACAAACGGCGGAGTTAACTGGTTTTCGCAGCCTTACCCGGGAGCTAATGCCAATTTTGCACTGTATTTCTTTGATGCTAATACAGGCATTGCAGCCGGTTACGGTAACCAGATAATAAAAACCACCAATGGCGGAAATCTTTGGTATGCAGTAGGCGCGGGAGTGACAAGTAATTTTTACGCATTATCTTTTTCAGATAACCTGACAGGCTACGCATCAGGCTCAAACGGCTCAATGTATAAAACAACAAATACAGGCGAATCATGGGTACAGCTTCAAAGCGGTACTATGAACGAAATATTCGGGCTGTACTTTATACCTAACACAAATACAGGATTTGCTGCAACAGGTTTAGGGGAGGTTCGTAAAACCACAAACGGCGGAGCGACATGGAGCGTTAGTTACCAGGGCGTGGGTTATGATATGCAAACTGTTTTCTTTATTGATCTTAATAACGGTTATGCCGCAGGAAACGGCGGGACTATGTTAAGAACAACAAATGGCGGGTTAAACTGGATTTCACAAACAGTTCCAACACAGACACAGATCAGCAAGATACATTTTGAAAATCCAAGCGTTGGCTACGGAGTGGGTGCTGATGGATTGATAATTAAAACAATAAACGGCGGATTTACAGGTTTAAACGGAACAGGAAATAACATTCCGGTCAGCACATCATTAGATCAGAACTATCCGAATCCGTTCAATCCTTCAACTTCTATTAAATTCAGGCTGAACCAAAGCAGGAATGTAAAGCTTGAGATATTTGATATTACAGGCAGCCTTGCAGCAGTGCTTGTTAACAATGTTCTTAAAGCAGGGGAGTATGAATATAAATGGGATTCAGGAAAAAATTCAAGCGGTATGTACTTCTACAGACTAACTGCCGGTGATTTTACGGAAACCAAAAAAATGATGCTGATAAAATGATTTTTATCCGGGTTTGAATACTGGAATTATAAAGTTAGATTATAAAAAAAGTGTTTCAAGGGTCATGAAATCCATGATTCTCCTCTAATATCCCAAGGGGTACGGTGGTTACTTGCTGTGCCCCTTTTTTTATGGTAATATTTTCCTGCAGTGGTATACCAGCTTATTCTTACCTTCACCAGTTGTGAAAAAGAAATAATCATCGCCGCCATCAGTAATACCGAATTGTTTTTTAATTACATCGGGTTTTACTGGAAAGTTACGGCACGAAATATTAGCACAGGTGATATTACTTTCTTTAAGATATTTTTTAAATGCTGATTTACTGAAAGCAAAATTATTTACTATATTAAATGCCCTGCCAAAAAAATCTGCGTGCAATTTATCTGATATCATGTAAACACCAGCGGGTGAGAGCATATTTAAGCCGAAACTTTCTGCATAATCTGTTACGAGTCCGGCTTTTATCAAAGCCGGCGCCGGTTCATAAAAGTAATTTTCGCCAGTACCCATTATATGAGCGGTATTACTTTTTACTTCTCCGGGGAATTGCTGAATATTGCAATCCGCACTGTTTAATTTATTTTTTGCAGATAAATTCACGGCAATAACTTCAGGAGTTCCGGTAAAATACTTTTCAATTGTAACAAGTATTTCCTTTACTTCGTAATTAACTGATACAACACGAATATCCATTATATGCGGGAGCGATTTCCTGAGGTATGTAATATCAATAAGAGGGGAGAGCTTTAATAATACCCGGTCTGATATATCCAATAACCGCGGAAGCATTGCAGTAATATCGGGCGATGAATCATGCAGTGTAACTGCTTTTTTACCGGAGCCTGATGAGCGTCTGTCGGAATCGATATAGATCAGATCCGCTTTTTCAATTCCCGTGATGTACTCCTCAGCTTTTGCAGTAATGCGGGTAATATTTGTTACACCCAATTTTTTAAAGTTTAACTCTGCCAGCAGGTTAAGCTCTGCATCAGTATCAACGGAAATCACCTCTTCAAAAACACGTGAAAATGCAATGTCATCTATGCCAAGTCCCGAGGAAAGATCAATAATTTTTCTGCCGCAAAACAGCGATGCTTTATATTTTGCTGCCGTTTCAGAGCTGCTCTGTTCATAGGATTTAGCAGTTAAATAACAGTACTTTGCGGTGAACTTCGGCAGCTTTAACGATGCTTTTGGATAGATTGCAAGCTGCGAAGCAAGTATTTTATATAACTGCGGATACTTTTTTTTCAGTGCAGGAACAGAATATTCCACGTGTTCAGCCAGGAATGATTGTAAATCAAATTCTAACAGGTTATTTTTGTATTCTTCCTGTGGGTTCATACCGCAATATTTAGAAATTCCGTAAACAAATAAATACATAAATAAGTAACATGAAAACCGCCATTCTGCTTTTTTTGCTTCTGGGAGTATCGGCCAGCAGCCAGGATATGAAAAAATATTTTGATGAGTACAACGTGAAAGGCTCATTTGTAATGTATGACCTGAACGCTGATAAATATTTTTATTATGATTCAGCCCGGTGTAAAACAAGGTTTACACCTGCATCAACATTCAAAATACCAAACTCCATTATAGGACTTGAAACTGGCGTAATAGCCGATGAGAATTTTATTATTAAGTGGGATAGCACCAAAAGCAGGGAAACATGTGACCATGACCTTACATTAAAGGATGCCATAAAATACTCATGTGTATGGTATTACAAAGAGCTTGCAAGGCGCGTTGGCGCTGATAGAATGCAGCAGATGCTGGATAAGTTTGATTACGGTAACAAAGATATTACCAGCGGTGTTGATAAATTCTGGCTTGAAGGCAGCATGAAGATATCACAGCAGGAGCAGATAGGTTTTCTTAAAAAAGTATATAAGTATGAGCTGCCTGTACAAAAGAGATCGATTGATATATTAAAAAATATAATTGTGCTTGATTCAAACAGCAGTTATATAATGCGTGCAAAAACAGGCTGGGGAGTGGAAAACAATAATGATATAGGCTGGCTTGTTGGTTGGGTTGAAAAAAACGGTAACGCATATTTTTTTGCTGTTAATATTGAGTCAGATAAGGAAGTCCCCGGGTTTGGTGAGGCAAGAATGAAGATAACGGAGAAGATATTGAAGGATTGGGGAGTATTGTAAGGGGTGTTTAAGAATGAACGTTAACCAAAGATTGATCGGGTTTATTAATACAAGTCTGGATTCCCGCCTACGCGGGAATGACAAGCTGAATGGCTAGATTGAATGACAAGCGGCAGGCAGGTTTAAAAATAGAAGAATGACATAAAAACTTATGGCGAAAACGATATTAATTACAGGTGCTACGGGAATGATAGGAGGGCATATCATAAATGCTCTTTTAAAACGGGGTGATAGATACATAGCCGTTACTACAAACACTAAATCTGCAGCAGTTAAGCTTAAAGACGCATATAAGATCACTGCGTTGGGTGATATACTTTCACTAAAGGATGAAAAGATTGATGCTTTTATAAACCTTGCAGGTGCCAACCTGGGAGGCAAAAGATGGAATGATAAAACAAAGAAGGAATTCTATGATTCCAGAATAAATACAACCGGCAAGCTTATTGAGCTGATAGCCCTGATGAAAACAAAACCGGAAGTGCTGGTAAGCTCATCCGGTGTGGATTATTACGGTGATACAGGCTCTTCTGAAATGCATGAGGATTCACCTCCAGCAAACAGCTTCTTAGGTAAGCTGACCCATGACTGGGAGCAGGCTGCACTCAAAGCCGGGCAGTACGGGGTAAGAGTTGTTTGTCTTAGGACGGGTTTTGTAATGGCAGCTGATTCAGATGCGGTGAAGAAGCTTATAATGCCGTTTAAATTCTTTGTTGGGGGACCCCTTGGCAGCGGCAGGCAGTATGTTTCATGGATTCATATTGATGACCTTGTTGGTATTTATTTATTCGCGATAGATAATAAAGATACGGAAGGATTATATAATGCGGCGGCACCGAATCCCGAAACGAATGTATTATTCGGCAGGAATGCCGCAAAGGTCCTTAAAAGGCCATCGTTCGTTTTTGTGCCGGCATTTATGCTTAAGCTTATAGTGGGTGAAATGGCAGCAGTTGTGCTTGATGGCAGAAGGGCAATACCCGATAAAATTATAAGAGCCGGTTATAATTTTAAGTTTGAGCATGCAATTGACGCATGGAAGGATATACTGAAATGAGGAGTATCAAGAAATGACAGAATATAAGTATGATACTCATAACATTACAGAAGATGATCTTGAGCTGTTTTTTGAGGGCTGGAACAGGAAGCCATCATCTGAAAAAAGACTGGAAATAATGAATAACAGCGACTATGTAATTTTTGCTATGGAGGGAGAAAAAGTCATAGGGTTTATAAATGCCATTACCGATAAAACCTTAACAGCTTACATACCCTTAATTGAAGTTTTGCCTGAATGCAGGAATAAAGGAATTGGCAAAGAGCTTATTACCAGGATGATGGATCAGCTGAAAGATTATTACATGATAGACCTTTGCTGCGATAGTAAGCTTGAGGGCTTTTACACATCACTTGGTATGAAAAAAGTAAGCGGTATGATAAAAAGGAACTATGAAAATATATAGAATGCTATTTACGTGACTTTGGCTCAGCATATAAACCTGCGGGACCGTACCACGGCCTGATAACTGCAGTCAGCCTTCCGTTCGTTATTGCAGGATCATTCTTTAACAGCTCTCTAACTTCATCTTCCGATGCAGCATCCATTATCAGTATTCCGCGTGTATCGCCATTATCCAAAAATGGACCCGCAAGCCTGCATTTACCTTCATCAAACATCTTTTGAATATTGGCAAGATGACCCATCTGAATATCCATTGCTTTGGCGGAATCAATTTGCGGCCTTTCAGGCACTGCATTAAGGAATACAAAGAAATATTTTTTCATTTCCCACTCTACCTTGCTGCCGGTTGAGTCATTGGTATTGTGCGCAAATGTAATGTTTGCGCAAACGAAAAGGACTGCGAAAATTAATACTGCAGGAGCTGTAAATATTTTTTTCTTCATAGTTTATTTTTATTGCATTAATAATTTAATTTACCGGTAACAGATTTTCTTTTAAAATTTCAATTAATTTTTTACCCTCAGCATGTGCCTTTGCCCATGAAATAAGATCAAGATAGTTCAATACTCCGTTGGTATCAGGCGCTTTTTTAAGTGAGTACGCAAGCTCATCAAAAAGCGCGGGGTGTTCTTCCACAGGGTGTTTGGTGATATTACCAAAGAACTTAAGCAGAATGCCTTCGAGTTTGGATAATTTTTTGCCGGATGAAAAGAATTTTTTGGCTGATACAAGCAGGTACTCAAGCAGGTCGTAATTATTCATTTCATAATGAATAAGCAGCTGCAGCATTCGCGCGGTTTTGTTCACATCATTGCGGATATTAAGCAGTGGGTCGTTAAGGAGTGTGTTAAGGAACTTAAGCGCTGCAGAATAGTTCTCATCAATAATACAAAAACATGCAAGGTTCAGCATCATAACTGATTTAACATGAGCGGGTACCTCACTGCCGTATGTTTTGAAATCCTCTTCTATCGATTTGATTTTAGCCCTGCCTGAGGCCATATCAAGGCTTTTTTCAAATATCAGCATTTCAATATTTGATGCATGGAACTGTATCTGTATCTCGTTTTCACGGGCAATCTTTCCCTTCATCCGCTGCTTAACGGCTTCAAGCTTCTCCCTTGTTCTTTCAATTTCGGCTGTATCCTTTGCATAATGCGAATACAAAAGTAAATTTATGAGAGCATAAATATAGTTCTGCGGATTTTCATCAATAAAGTGCCTGTTATCTTCATCATGTCTTATCTGGTTCTTAAGGTGTTTAACAATATCTGCGTTATTGCCTTTTGAACCGTTGTAAATAAGGTGCGTGTGGTAATAATTCATCTGTGCGTAATATCCTTTAAGATGCCCGGGAGAGCTTAACAGTTTATTTGAAATTATTTCCTCAAGCAGCTTTTGGTTTTCAGCTGAGTGGAAATCGGCTTCATTATCCACAAGTATAGTCACCCTATCACATAACAGGCTAAGGTCATAGAATTCCTTCATTCTTTCAAGCAACGCCTGCTGTTCAGCAAATAATGCCAGGCGCTTTTCAGTTATGTTCTTCAGCGGCAGAAGCATCAGGATGTGGCGCTCAAGCGAAAGAAGCTCCATAATGAACTTATGCTTATCGAATTTATATGCTATTTCCTTGGCTTTTTTAATTATCTTGCGCGCTTCCCTATAAAGGTGTTTTGATGAGAGCGTTCTGATATTTGCCAGCATTTCATTCAGCTGGGCTTCGGAGTTATCGTAAGCCCCGTACTGGTTAAGAGCTTTTAAGATAAGGTTGAAAAGATATACTTTATATACTGGCAGCTGTTTTGTTAATGAAGGGTCCTTAAGCTTTTTCTTCAGCAGCTCTTCGTCATATTCCTTTAGCTCATCAATGGCATCAAAAAGGTAAATATAGTTCTGTTTGCTTCCGGCTGCATTTTTGGATGCAAATTTTTTAAAATATCCCTTTTCTGATTTATTCAGAGATCTTATCAGGCGGAACAGGTCATCGCTTACGGTTTTCAAATCAAATTGGAATTAATGATGCATTAATAAACTTTTAATTGTAAAAATGTGAAGGGGAAGAATTAAAACTTTTCAATAATACATGATCATTGCTGCAGGTTCATATTTGACCGCAATACATCTAAAAGCTTTTTGCCGGCTGAGTGTGCATAAGCCCATGAAATAAAATCAAAAATGGAAAGTAAAACACGCGTGTTGTTATCAATATCAAGCTTCCTCATGTTAAAATAAAGCTCACCAAACAGCTCAGCGTGTTCTGATACATCATTATTTATCAGCTTTCTGAAATGTGTGAACAGTAATTTTTCAAACCTGAACAAAATATTCTTTTCCCTGAAGAACTTCTGCGTTCCCTCGAGAATATACTCAAGGTGGTCATAATTGCCAAGCTCATAGTGCAGTATCAGGTTCAGAAGCTTTGCAAACCTGTGAACATCATTCTTGAAATTTAGCCCTGATTCATCAAGCACTTTATTGTTCACTTTTAAAGCTGCGGAATAATTTTCATCCACAACCATGAATGAAGAAATATTACTTAGCAATGAAATTTTAAGCTGCGGGGGAATTTCCGATTCATACCTTGGAAGCTCAGCTTCAACACGCTTTATCACATTCCTTCCGCGGCGCATATCGCATGAATTCCTGTAAACAAGCATTTCTGAATTGGCGGCATGGAACATTATCTTCAGCTGAAGCGACAGCGGAACTTTGTTCTTCAGTTTCCTGCGCAGCGCGTTCAGCTTTACAATTGTATCCATCACTTCTTTTCTTGCGCCTGTTATCTGTGAGAACAGAAGGTAATTTATCAGGCAGCTTGAATAATTATTCGGGTTATCATCTATATAATGCCTGTTCTCTTCAAGCAGAGAGATCTCTTCCCTTAGGAGCTTTTTTACATCTTCCAGCTCATTTTTACCCAGGTGATAAAAAAGCTTTGTGTGAAGGAAGTAAAACTTCATCGCAAGGTCATCCGCCATGGAAATATCTTTTATTAAAGGTGAGTTGTAGACCTTTTCCATTTCCTTCATGCTTTCTTCGGTGGAAAAATCACCTTTCTGTTCTACACAGATAACCATCTGGTCAGAAAGCCAGCTGTATTCATATAGTCTTTTAAGCTTACCCGTAATAAGCAATTCCTCTTCAAATATCTTTTTCCTCAGCTCAAAAACATTTTTATCAGGCATAACCGTAAGGATATTCCTTTCAGCAACAAGTATCTCGAGTAAATGCAGCCATGAGCTGAATTTATATGCAATATCTTTGGCTTTCTTAAGCTGTTTCATAGCTTCTTTGTAAAGAGCTTTTGATGAGAGGGTTTTAGAGTTATCAAGCAGCTCACGGATCTTTGTGGAAAAATTATCAAAGCTGCCGTACAGGTTCAGTGACTTAAGTACCAGGTTGAATAAATATACTTTATAAACAGGAAGCTGTTTCAGCAAAGAGCGGTCTTTTATCTTTTTCTTTAATTTTTCCTCATCATACTCATCCATGCTGTCAATTGCATCGAAGAGGTATATATAGTTCTGTTTGCTGCCAACAGCGTTTTTAGCGGCAAATTTCTTAAAATAACCCTTTTCTGACTTATTCAGCGACCTTATCAGGCGAAACAGGTCATCACTGGATGTTTTCAACCGGTTTAAATTTATCCTTTCAACTATAAATCAATAGAGCTTAAAAATAGCGATTTTTAACGATTTTTGCAATTATAATCACCAAATCCCGTAATATCGCCATTTAATTTATGAAGAAAATCAATTTTTCCGGGGGCACTTTTAAATATATCTTTGCTTCATAAGAGAGATACATAAAAAGAGTATCTGAGGAGAAATAAGAAAATGCATCATAAAATATTAAAACACCTGTTATCACTTTTTTTCGTACTGATACTGCTCACAATCATGGGTCTCGGGTGGGCAGTAGTGGAAAACGGACCTTCGATGAAGGAAGCAATGCAGCAGGAAGCGGAGTACTACCGGTTCACAATGCCAAAGTACACAGAAAGCCCGGAAAAACCGAACGTACAGGTGAAGATCTATTAAAGCGTGAAACGTCAAATGTGAAATGTGAAACGTCAAAAGAGAAACGTGAAAAGACAATACTTAAGCATGAAACGACAAGTATGAAACCTAAAAAAACAAAGAATAAATCAAAGAAAAATAATTATAACAACAAACAATCTAATAAAAGAAAGAAGTAAAATAAAATGATCACAGTAATAGCAATCTTTTCGATAATAATAACTTTAGTAGCCAGCGAGCTTTATCTTGTTTACTGCAACTACAAAGAAACAGCCGACCTGAAAATTATCAGCGAAAGAACAAAGAAGTTAAATTACTCCTCCAGGTAATTTCTTTTGGATTCCCCCTTTGATGCAAAAATTCAGAGGGGGATGAAAAAAGCTTTTTAACGGATTTTGAAAAAACAACTAAACTAACTAACTATAAATATTTACAAAGATGAACATAATAAACAAAACTATTTTAATTTTAATGCTGATATCCTCAGCATTATATTCACAAACCTGGGAATGGGTAACACCTAAACCACAGGGAAACAATCTTTCATCTGTAACCATGAACGGCAACACCGAAGGTTTTGCTGTTGGCAATATGGGAACAGTGATGAAAACCACCGACCTTGGCGTTACATGGCAGGTGCAGAACACACCTACAAAAAAACAGCTTATTGATGTTGCTTACGCATGGACAAATGATGTATTTGCATGCGGCGATAGCGGCACAGTTATCAGAACATTTGACCTTGGGCAGAACTGGGTAATTACGCCAACACCTGTTAGCGTACCGCTCAGGGGAATCAGCTTTTTAAGCCATGATACAGGCTTTGCTGTAGGTTACCAGGGCAAGATAATCCGCACAACCAACGAAGGCGCAAGCTGGCATATTATCAGCACACCATATACAAGGAACCTGAACACAGTTTATTTTGCCAACAAAACAACAGGCTTTATAACAGGAGACCAGGGATTCTTTGCAAGAACAACAAATGCCGGGCTTAACTGGGATACAGTTTCAACAGGCTCAACATCAAGCTTTTTCAGAGTTTATTTTAACACACTTGGCACAGGATATGTAACAGGCACACAGGGCAGAATATTAAAAACTACAAACTGGGGTGCATCATTTGCATCAAGTATATCAATTTCAGCCAGCGGTTTGTATGATGTTTCCTTTGTTGGTGATTTTGGCGCAATTACCGGCGAACAGGGCTATATATGGACAACAACTAACGCAGGCGTTAACTGGACAGCTAATTTCTTAGGTTATACTGTCTTCCGCGGAATTACAAATAATTTTACCAACAGCTTTATTGCAGTTGGTGATGGCGGAAGGGTATTCCGTTCAACTAACGCAGGGGCAAACTGGACTGCAACAGTAGCGCCGCTGACAAACTCCATTTACTCCAGCGCTTTTAAAGATGCCAGTACAGGCTTTATGGCAGCATTTGGCAATAAATTCATGAAGACTACAAACGGCGGCGAGAACTGGACAGATATCGGGGCACTTGCAAGCTCTAATATGTATGACCTTAAATTCATGAACAGCCAGTTTGGATACGGTATATACAATAACGGATTCTTTATTAAAACAACCAACGGCGGTGATAGCTGGCAGGGTACACAGATAGCCCCTAATATTTACGGCTGGGCAATATATTTCACTTCACAAAACACAGGTTATGCAATAGGTGACCCGGGCAAGATATATAAAACAACCAACGGCGGTGATAACTGGAGTGTGACTACACACAGCAGCAATGTTTATCTGAGAGGCATAACTTTCATAAACTCAAACGAAGGGTACATTTGCGGAAATAACGGCGTTATCCTGAAAACCACAAATGCGGGCAGCTCATGGGATTCACTTGCAACAGGTTCATCAAATTCACTGGAAAAAATTACAAGCAGCGCTAACGGTGATCTTATTGCTTGCGGTTATACAGGTACAATGCTGAGATCAACCAACCATGGCGCAAGCTGGCAGGTATTGCCCGCTTTAACCGCCTACACATTGAACGATATAAAATTTGCTGATATTAACAGGGTATATGCAGTAAGCTCAAGGGGTGAATTATTCATTTCTAATAACGCAGGTGCAAGCTGGCAGCGCGAAAACTCCATTACAGCCAACAGCGTAAGATCACTAAGCATTTTAAGCCCTGCAAAATTACTTCTCTTCTGTGAAGAAGGTAATATCGTAAAATATACACCTGATCTAACATCTGCAGGCAGCAATAACAGCGAAGTACCTTCAGCATACAGCCTTGAACAGAACTATCCTAACCCGTTCAATCCTGCAACTAACGTAAAATTCTCAATTCCAAATGAAGGAAGCGTAAAGCTTGTGATATTTGATATAACAGGAAGAGAAGTAAAAACGCTTGTTAATGAAAAGATGAATGCAGGAAGCTATGAAATTAATTTTAACGCTTCGGAGTATTCCTCAGGCGTATATTTCTACAGGCTTGATGTGACCGGTAAAGAAGGTAATGGCTTTAGTGATACAAAGAAGATGGTGCTTGTAAAGTAAGTTAGATGTGAAACGTCAAACGTGAAATGTGAAATGTGAAACGTCAAATTCTATAAAGCTAAGGCATTTCAGGGCAAGTGTAAAACAAATCATAAACTAATAAAAATAAAAAGAAATATCAGATATAAATAAGAAGATGAAAAAAGTAACAGAAATAATAACATCAATAATAATATTTTTAATCACAGCAGGCGGTACATATTCCCAAAGCTGGCAGTGGGTAAACCCGCTGCCGCAGGGAAACCCGCTTAATGCAGTAAGCTTCATAAATGATAACACAGGATTTGCAGCGGGTCAATTAGGCACAATGCTTAAAACAACTGATGGGGGAATGAACTGGAGCCCGGTAAATGTGAATATACAAAGGGATATATGGAGAGTTTTCTTTGCAACCTTAACAACTGTATATGCCTGTGGTGATAGCGGCCTTGTACTGAAATCAACTGATTTAGGCAGCTCATGGAGCCAGGTGAATATTAACACACCTAAAACCATGAGAGCAATACAGTTCTTTGACCAGAACACCGGGCTTGCTGCAGGTATGAGCGGGCAGATGTTCAAAACCACCAATGGCGGCGTGAACTGGAGCACTTTTAATACCGGCACCGGCGCGGATATTTTCACGATGTGGTTCACAAGTCCGGATGCAGGCTATATACCAAACGGTATCGGCGAGATAAGAAAAACCATGAACGGCGGTATCAGCTGGAGCGGCGTTAGTACAAACAGATCAACATTTGTAACAAAGCTTTTCTTTGCTAACGGTACAGGTTACGCAGCATGTACACAGGGTGAAGTATTAAAGACCACCAATGACGGCCAGTCATGGTTCCTTGCAGGAGGCACAATATCTTCAAACGTAAATGATATTTTCTTTACAGATGCTAACAACGGAGCACTGGTGCTTGAGCTTGGCAGAATATATACAACAACAAACGGCGGAGTTAATTGGATACAAACATACGGTGTACCGCTTTCAGGCAGGGCAATAACTTTTATAAACGGTAAAGGATTTATGACAGCAGCAGGCGGAAGGATATTCCGCTCAACCAACAGCGGCTCCAGCTGGAGTCCGGTTGTTAATAACGGTGTAACAAATATCAACGGACTGGCAATTGCAGCACCGCTTGTCAGCTACATGATATCAGAAGACAGGCTGGTATATAAATCCAATGACGGCGGTATGAGCTGGAGCTTCTTTGCCACACCGGTTAATATGAGCTTTACACTGAACACTGCATTTGCAGATGCAAATACAGGTATAATAGTGGGCTCTGTGCCTAATATGAAAAGGACAACTGACGGCGGCATGAGCTGGGTAACAGTTGATCCCGGAACAACATTTGATCTTTACGGCGCACAATTTATAAATTCAACAACCGGTTTTGCAGCAGGTGATATGGGTGTGGTTACAAAGACAACCAATGCCGGCCAGAACTGGACGCCAATAAATACAGGCACAAATCATTCATTCAGATGCGTTTACTTTCTGGATGAATCAATTGGTTTTGCCGGCGGCAGCAACCAGAAATTGCTAAGAACTGTGAACGGCGGACTCAACTGGTCTCAGATAACAAGCATAACATCATCAGTGAATGATTTATACTTTACAGATGCCAATACAGGATTTGCAGCATGTGACTTCGGTATCATCTTTAAAACAACCAATGGCGGTGCAAACTGGGTTGCCAGCCAGAACGGTTTCTTTGCGCATAACTCAGTAACATTTTTAAACAGCACAACAGGGTATACATCAACTGATGAAGGTGTGATATATAAAACCACAAATGCAGGCACTGAATGGATTCCGGAGAGAAGGATCAATATAAATTCACTTAAAAGAATACGCATAGCACAGGGAAGCAATATAATTGCTGCGGGTTCATACGGAACAATAATAAGATACGGGCTTGGAACAACATCAACCGGTAACAATAACAATGAAGTGCCTTCAGAATACAGGCTGGAGCAGAACTACCCGAACCCGTTTAACCCTGCAACAACGGTAAAGTTCTCAATCCCTGCAGCCGCAAATGTTAAGCTTATAGTATTTGATATTACCGGCAGGGAAGTAAGCACACCGGTTAACGGAAATATGAACGCAGGCAGTTATGAGATAAGCTTTAACGGTACGGAATTATCCTCAGGCGTTTATTTCTGCAGGCTTGATGTAACTGGCAAGGACGGATTAAGCTTTAGTGATACAAAGAAGATGGTTCTAATAAAGTAATAAGGCAAAAAGCAAAAGGCAAAAATAAAAACTAACTAACAAACTAAAAAATATATTATAAAGATGAAAAAATTTAAAAAAATATTACTCATATTCCTGGGGGTTGTTGCAGTGCTGGCTGTATCAGGGTATGTGTATTTTAACCAGCAGTTCCCCAAGGAAATTGCAGTTGAAGATATAAAAATAGAAGTAACACCTGCAAGAATAGAAAGAGGAAAATATATTTTCAATCATTCAGCAGCGTGTGTAGACTGCCATTCACAACGTGACTTTTCAAAGCTTTCAGGTCCGGTAAAACCCGGAACAGAAGGAATGGGCGGAGATAAATTTGATGAAGAGTTCGGTCTGCCGGGTACATTTTACGCAAGGAATATTACTCCATACGGTGTCGGCAACTGGACAGACGGCGAGCTTGTAAGAGCAATTACAGAAGGTATCAGCAAAGACGGTTCAGCTTTATTCCCGATAATGCCTTACCTTGTTTACGGAAAAATGGATAAAGAGGATATTTATTCTGTTATAGCTTATTTGAGAACTCTGCCATCTATCAAAAATGATGTGCCTAAGGATGTTGTAAAATTCCCGATGAGCATGATCATGAAAACTATTCCTACAAAGAATGCATTTACACAGAAGCCTGATATTAAGACCAATCCTGTAGCTTATGGTGAATATATGGTAAAAGGCGCATCTTGTATGGATTGTCATACACCATCAAAAGATGGCGAACCTATCCCGGGAAAAGAATTTTCAGGCGGTATTGAAATAAACCTGCCGGGAAACACTGTTGTAAGAACAGCTAACTTAACACCAGATAATGAAACAGGCCTTGGCTTGTGGACAAAGGAACAGTTCATAAAAAGGTTCAAGCAGTGCACTGAACCGGGTTATACCACACCTTATAAGCCGGGTGAATTCCAGTCAGTTATGCCGTGGACAGTTTACGGCGGTATGACAGAAGAAGATCTTGGCGCGATATATGATTACTTAAGGACATTGCCGGCAGTAAAGAACCAGGTAGTGAAGTTTTCGGTGAAATCGCAGTATTAGATTTAAGACTGAACCCCCGGCTAAGATTTATGGCAAACAAAAATAATGTTAAATTGATATAAAACGGAAATCAAGAAAATACTCCCCCCTTTTTCAGAAGCAAAGGGGGGATGTTTTTATATGATTTAATTTTTTTGTTTACCTTTACAAGTTAGGGGGTTAGTTGAAAGGCAGGGAAGGCGACTTCTCTGTCTTTTTATATAGTATTTTTGATAATAAGTGCCGGGAGTTGTTAAATAAATTATTTGCAGAGTCCCCTGCGGGAGACTCTGCAAAGTACAAAAAATATATAAGTCTAAACCCCCGACTGGAAATTACTATGGATTTTATTTTGGATCAATTGCGGAATAAGGAAAATTGAAGTGATAGTCCACCCACTGTCAAGCCAGTTCTTCGACTTTACAAAAGCAAAGGGGGATGTCTTAGATAAATAATTTTTTATCGGTTCACGAGTGTTTCGTCGTCAATAAGGGTTTCGCGGAGATCGTTGTTATGCTCAAGCACTGATTTCAGGTTTGTTAAAAAGAATACCCAGCATGTGCAGCAGTTAATGTGTGCGAAATCATTTTTTTCTGCACGGGGTGAATAATGCTGCCTGAGTGTTAGCTTTGTTCTGCCGCTAAGCTCCGCAAGCGTTATTGTTACTTCAAATAAAGGACCGAATGTAAATGAAAACATTTCATTTTCAATTGCTTCAAGTACTGTGCCGGTAATACTCAGATCCTTTTCAAGCCAGTGCCACCGGAATGTATCACCACTTACAGCATTTTCAGTTTGGCTTCGCTCATTGCCGTTTTCATCATGATATACCGCTGTACCCATGAACCATTTACAGATACCTTTACCTGATGCAACGGTATTATAGACTGCGTTAACAGGGGAATCAAGATAAATTGAGTGATGAAATTCCGTTAAGCTGAAATTATTTTCATTCATTTGATTACTTCACCAAAAGAAATATCATATTCGTCAGGGTCATTTATGCCAAACTCTTTGATGCCATATGGCGTTGTGTAGAGCGAGTAGTCAATATTTGCGCCGCTATCAACATACTCCTTGTACAGCGTTTCGGCATCATTAACCCAGAAGTAAACATTACTTGTCTTTTCAACAATTTTCCAGTTAGGGATTATTTTATCCGGCGGGGCAGAGGTGAACATGAGGTAATTTTCATCACGCTGAACTATTGCAAAACCCGGCGGGTGGCCGTAATAGTTTACAATGGTAAAGCCAAGCTTATCCCTGTAATACTCCGACGAGGTAACAACATTTTTTACAAGCAGTATCGCTGATGTTGCTGTTAGTTTTGCTTTCATATTCTGAGCTCATTTTCATCGGGACACATGAGCCAGTTCACCGCATCTTCAAAATCAGTGAACACATTGACAGTGAACCCGCGGTTAGAAGCGCACATTTCAAGGAACCTTGCCTTATCAATATCATGCTGCGGACCGATAAGTATAGCTATTTGTGAGCGGAATGACTGGCGCTGTTTGCCAACCTCGGCTACAAGCTCATAGATATCAGAAAGTGAAAGCACTGAAGTTGTTTCGCGGATATCTATGAGAAGATCATGCATGTTATCCGGTGTGTTAAGCACTGCAAGATGCTTTAATACATGCCTGCTTTCATCAAGGCTTAGCTGGCCGGATGCAGTTGTTTTGATGAAATCCTTTGTTTTAACAATTTTTATCTCTGCCTTCATATATTAAAGTAAATTAATTAATCAAAAAGGAAGCTTCCCAAGATCAACATTGCCGCCGGATAATACTACACCAATATTCTTATTTTTATAAGGAGAAAGGTTCTTTAGCAGTGCCGCAAATGCAACGGCACTGGAAGGCTCAATAACAATTTTCATGCGTTCCCATATCAAACGCATTGCTTTAACTATCTCCTCTTCCGAAACTGTGACTATTTCTTCAACCAGGTCCTTAATTATGGGGAAAGTCACATCACCAAGCGAAGTGCGCAAGCCATCGGCAATTGTATCGGGATCTTTGACAGGGATAATTTTTCCTGCCTTAAGGCTTTCATATGCATCACTTGCGTTAAGAGGCTCGCCGGCAGTAACTTTTGTACCCCGTGAAAAATTATAGAACCCAAGAGAAATTCCGCTCAGAAGCCCGCCGCCGCCAACAGGTGTGAAAACATGATCAAGGGATTCAGAATCCTCAATGAACTCAACAGCGCATGAGGAGTGGCCGGAGATCACATTGATATCATTTGAAGGATGGATAAAAACCGCTCCGGTCTGGCTGCGTACTTCTTCGCACTTAATTTCTCTATCAGCAGGTTTTGTTCCGGAATAAATTATCTCTGCGCCGTAGCCAAGCACTGCATCTCTTTTTGCGGGTACGACATTCTGCGGCATTACAATTTTTGCTGAGATGCCCGCACACTTTGCAGCATACGCAAGCGCCTGCGCAAAGTTACCTGAGGAATGCGTAACAACACCTTTTCTTTTCTGCACTTCACTTAATTGCAGTACTGCATTCATGGCACCGCGGATCTTGAATGAACCGGTCTTCTGGAAGTTTTCGCATTTAAAATAAAGCCGGCATCCTGTCATTTCGTTCAGCTGCACTGATGTTAAGACCGGCGTACGGCGAATGTAGGGCTTAAGATGATCTGCAATCAATGCCAGCTTATCCTTGCCCGGAATTTCTATCATTATTTTGTTTTTTAACAGACCTGTAAATATTAATTATTGCAAATATAGCAATTATGAGCCAAACAATATTTACAAAAGTAGATGGGTATGCGCTGTAGAAAAGGGTATTGATTATCAGGCAGATACTGCCAAGAATGTTAAGCGCCTGGTAGAATTTTGATACGGCTGTGAGTTTGTGAGAGCTTAACAGGCCGTAAGCCAATACTACGCTTATTGAGCCTATCCAGCCGATGATATCTATTATGGTTTTTTCGATGGTATTGTTATATTTATTTTTTAGCAGAGTCATATAAGAGAGATTCTGCAAAGTACAAGAAGCCAAACCCCCATTATAAAGAAATGAAGGATATTGATCATAGAATAATTGCAAAAATTAGAAAACTAAAAATTATCCTCCCCCCACTGTCAAGCCAGTTCTTCGACTTTAAAAACAAGGGGGGACGATTTCAGATTAAAGATTCAAATAAAACAGTAATCTTACCAGTTCTTTTGCTTTTTTAAGTTAACAATGTGCGCCAGATGGTGGTCACAATGCCAGGCATACAGGTGCATTAATGATGATATTGTCATTTCCTGTTTGCTGCCCGGGTGGTATAGCTTCCTGTTTACATCATCAGCAGATAAATTTTTCAGCATTACGACCCATCTTTTATGCAGTGATTCAAGCAATGGAAGCGAAAGCTCAAGCGCACCGTTTTTTGCATCGGGAAGCTCAGCCCATACAGCTTCATCATAGGGACGGATTGCCGGGTTATCTTCAGTGAGCGAAAGCTTAAAGCGAGTGTAGCTGTTTATATGGCTATCGGTTACATGATGCACAACCTGCCTTATCGTCCACCCTTCGGGACGGTACCGGGTATCAAGCTGCTCGTCGCTTAATCCAGTGACAGCCTGCTTGATCTTTGCAGGGAATAGTTCAATTGTATTGATAAACCATTTGATATCATCCGGTGAGTAATTTTCTTTTGGCTTAAAATCACCTATTGGATATTTGAGGGCCTGGAGTTCTGTTTCTGTCATTTATTGTTTTGTTGATTTATATTTTTTGTTTACAGAGTCTTATTATACATTCCCAAGCCGGAGCTTGGGAACGAGTGGGAACACACCCCGTCTCGCCAGGGCGAGCCGCCCCTCTCACGAGGGGAATTATGTTTTCAGAGTCCTTTGCGGGAGACTGTGCAAAGAACGGATAAACGTTTTTGTAGAGACAGGTCTTCCACGACTGTCTCAGACAGTTGACCTGTCTGTTTTTGAGAGAGGGTATAAACCTCTCTCTACAGTATTATATTCATAATTTTATTTAAATATAGTTTTAATTTTATTTTGGCGGTAATCCAAAATATGATCAAGTTTTTTCTTTACGATAAGCTTATGTATCACTGGTTCAAAAAACCATCCGGGCGGAAGGTATGATACAATATCTTTGACAATTGTGGAGTCATTTTGTGACAGGAAAAGATGTTCATGTATCCATACTTTGTAGGGACCCTTAAGCTGTGTATCAACAAACCTGTAAGGCGGCTCCCATTCAGAAATTTCAGTTTTCCATTTGAACGATATGCCGCTTAGTTTTATCCTGTAATCTATCAATGTGCCTTTTTGCATTACAATGGGCAGCGGTGTTGTTATTTTAAAATTCAGCTCAGGTGGAGTAATAATATTCAGATTTTCTGCCTGACTGAAAAAATCAAACACTTCTTCAACAGGCTTATTCACACTTGTTTCCCGGGAAATTATCCTGAGATCACTCATATTGATTCATTATAATTATATTTCAGAAAAACGGAATCTGTTCTATCAGTTTATTTTGTGCAAATCTTGCCGGACTTAATATACCAACATCAAACTCATTTTCTTTGCCGCAGATAATATTGGCAAGAAGCTCACCAATTGCAGGGGAGTGCATTACACCGTGACCTGAAGAACCGTTGGCATAATAAAGGTTTTCAAGTCCAACTGACCTGCCAAGAATTAAATGTTCATCGGGAGAGATTTCATACAAGCCTGCCCATGATGCCGCTTTATCTATTGAACAATTACTGAGAGCCGGAAGTTTTTCTTTTGCCATCCTGAATACATTATTCATCCATTTCTCCTCAGGTTCAGTGTTATAGTTCTCATTATTTTCAGGCTCACACGGGTGCAGCAGGATCAAATGACCATCGCGCATACGGAAATGGAATGCCGAATCTACCCATATCGTCATGGGTGTCTGCGGCGGCAGAGTACCGGGCTCTTTTATTCTGCATACCTGGCGTTTGGAGGCTTTGACGGGCAACTCTTCACCTGCCATTTTTGCAATTGAGGCAGCATATGCACCTGCAGCATTTACAATAATATTGCCATACAAACTGCCGTGTGTAGTTTCGATTTCGGTAATTCTTTCCGGGGTGGTTTTTATACCGGTTACCTTTGTATCATATAAAAATTTAACACCATTTTTTACGGAAGAATTGATGTAACCCTGTAAAATATTCAATGGCGAGATAAACCCGTCACTTTGGCAATATGAACCGCCAATAATGTTATCCCGGGAAATATGGGGATTTAATTTTGCGACCTCATCAACTGTTACAAGCATTGCATCTTTAACACCGGTATTTTGCTGAAGCGAGTTTGCAAGCGTGAGGTTCTTCATTTCTTCATTTGACCTTGCGAGAAACAGGTAACCCGCCTGTTGATAGCAGGGATCAATGCCGTGCTCATCGTTAAATGCCAGTAATTTTCTGCGTGAAAGTTGTGAGAGCTTTATGTTTATTTGTGAGCCGAACTGCGCGCGGAAACCGCCGGTAGCTTTTGAGGTGCTGCCGCTGCCGGCATTTGGTGCTGATTCAACAACCAGAATGTTCTTTATTCCGCACATGCTTAAATGGTAGGCAATACCTGCGCCGATAACTCCAGCGCCGATAATTATCACATCATAGCTCTTATCATGCAGCGGGCGCATTAACTGCTTGCGTGGTATTTTTCCTGTTTAACGTTAAGGGTAAAAATGTGTTCGGGATCTTTGTAGCTTTTTATTTCAAGCGCATTTCCGCTGGGATCTTTGAAGAACATTGTTGCCTGTTCACCCGGCTGGCCCGCAAAACGGATGTATGGCTCTATTATAAACTCAACATTATTATCCTGAAGCCTTTTAGCCATTATATGAAATTCATCCCACGGCAGTATGCAGCCAAAATGGGGAATGGGCACTATGACATGATCAACCACACCGCACGGAATGGACTCAGGTACCTTTTCAGATACATGCATTGAAAGCTGGTTGCCGCCGAAATTGAAATCAACCCATGAGTCAGCGCTTCTGCCTTCAGAGCAGCCGAGAATTTCGCCGTAAAATTTCCTGGTGGAGGGGAGATCTTTTACAAGAAAAGAAAAATGGAATGGATAAAGAGGCATTATTTTTATTTTATTAGAAGGGTAAAAATAGAAATAATAGCTGTTAATATAAATACATAAAAAGAGGGGATAAATATTTATAAAGCAGGGTATTTTTGCAGAGTCCTCTTTTGTAAGACTCTTCAAAGAACTGTTATCCATTCCCAAACCGGAGCTTGTCCGAAGGACTCCGTTGGAGGGAACGAGGGGGAAAGTACGAATGGTTCTGCAAAGTACGATGAAATAGAAGAGATACAGCTTTGGATAAGAAAAGATTATAACACACCCCGAGGCTAAAGCCTCACCCCTCTCAAGAGGGGAATTTTATTTGCAGAGTCCTCTGCGAGAGACTCTGCAAAGTACGAAAGGCTTTACAAAGTACGATGAAAGCGGGTGATTCTATAAATTACAGATAAAGGAATAAAAAAAGAGAGCAATGTAAACAAGGCTCTCTTTTAAAAAACTATAAACAGTAAAATGTTACCTGTTCATTAAAGTTACAACTACGTTAATAACTATACCTACTGCAACGCCAACAAGCGCGAATGTGCAGGCTGATTTAGCTGCTTTCGGGTTCTTATCTTTGTTGATGAACCATAATATTGCGCCTACAAGCGGAATACAGAAAGAAACGATCTTGAGAATCATGCTCAGATCTTCTGTCTGCTGGTTATCTGTTGGTGCAGGTGGTGGTGTTGTTGGTTCCATGATTTAATCCTCCTTTAGATTATTTGAATATACTGCTTATTATTTTTGTAATTTATCCCTTGGTTTTAAACAAT
>CAZOAP010000005.1:0-35909 GCA_964577645.1 uncultured Ignavibacteriales bacterium | reverse complement strand
ACAATTACAAACATTGGTGCACCGTTCACAATCACATTTCCGGGTGGATTGGTTTACAGAAATGGCACAGTTTACACATACAACCAGTCATCACCTTTCCAGTTATGGTCAATTGATACCGTAACCGGTGTTCACACACTTGTATTCAACATGACAGGTGTTCCCCAGGCTAACTTCACAGGTATGTGCTGGGATGGTACAACCATGTATGGTGTATCAACAAGCATAACACAGTCACAGATCTTCACAATTAACATGACAACCGGTGTTTGTACCCCATTAGGCACAGCATCAGCAACATGCGCAGGCGCTATTTCATTATTAGGCCGTGCAGGTGCACAGTACAGCTTGTTCTCAACAGATATCGTTGCAGATAACCTGTACAAATGGAACAAAACCACAGGTGCAGTAACACTTGTAGGACCACTTGGCCAGAACATCAACTTCGGCCAGGATGGCGGCGTAGATCCTAACGATAACACATTCTACACAATGTGCTATACCACAGGACCTGAATTAAGAAAAGTAGATACCACAACAGGTGCTTTAGGACCGGTTCTTTGCACATACTTAGCTCAGGCTACAGGTATGGCTCCGGTCGGTTCTGTTGTTGTACCACCTCAGGTAACAATCTGCAGAACAGGTATCAACGTTCCTATTATGGACCACTCAACAGCAGTTGATTCAGTTCAGGTTGCTTTAGGTAGTGCATGTGTAATCACAGATGTAGACGTTAAGATCACAAACGTTACACATACATGGGATTCAGATCTTAACTTCTTCTTAAGAAAAGGTAATGTTGGATCACTTATTATAAACCATGTTGGCGGTTCAGGCGATAACTTTGTTAACACAGTATTGGATGACGCTTCATCTAATTTAATTGCCTCAGGTACAGCTCCTTTCACAGGAACTTACAAACCTTCAAATCCGCTTGCTCCGTTTAACTTTGGTGCAGGTTTAGGCGATGGTTACTGGAAATTAGTTATAACAGATACAGCTACAGGTGATACAGGCGCATTAACAGGCTGGTGCTTAATTATCAGCTATACATGCCCGACAGGCGGAATTCAGACAATTGAAATTCCTAACTACTATAGCTTATCACAGAATTTCCCGAATCCGTTTAACCCATCAACATCAATTAAATTCACATTGCCCAAAGGCGAAAACGTGAAATTAGTTATATTTGATGCATTAGGCAGAGAAGTAAAAACACTTGTTAATGAATTCAGAAATTCAGGTGTTTATGACGTTAACTTTGACGCTTCTTCACTTTCATCAGGTGTGTATTTCTACAGACTTGAAGCAGGTGACTTTACAGCTACAAAGAAAATGTTACTTGTAAAATAATATTTAAAAGTAAATTTTTTAAAACCCGCTTAGAAATAAGCGGGTTTTTTTATTGCAAAATTTGATAAAATTAATGGTTTTTCCCCTTAATTATTGTTTTTTTAAAGCTTTTTTATTATGTTACTGTAAAGCTCCGCATATATGTAATTAAATTTACCGCAATGAAAACATTAATTCTTATTCTTTGTTTTCCGCTTCTGTGCCTCTCATCCATTTCTCAATATAATATTCCATCAGCAGGACCCGCACCATTTGTATATAATAATTCTCCACAAAGTCAGGTTTTTGACGCTATGATAGGTACAAGATATTTCTCTCAGATTTCATCCTCACCCACTTTTCAGTTTGGTAAAGCATTCCTTGAAACATGTACTATAACAAATATCGGTGCACCGTTTACAATTACATTCCCCGGGGGATTGTTATACAGGAATGGTGCAGTTTATACATGGAATCAATCATCCCCATACCAGCTTTGGTCAATTGATACTGTCACAGGTGTTCATACACTTGTATTTAATGTAACGGGTGTACCACTTACAAATTTTACAGGTATGACATGGGATGGAACTACTGTATACGGTGTGGCAACTAATTTAACCCAATCGCAGATATTTACCGTAAATATGACAACCGGTGTGTGCACTCCTTTAGGAATTGCATCCACGGTTTGCGCGGGAGCTATCTCAATTTCCGGCAGAAAGGATTACAGGCTTGGGTTATTCGCAATAGATATTGTAGGTGATAATTTATACCGTGTAAACAAAATCATGGGAGCATTTACGCTGGTCGGTTCACTTGGAGTTGATGCAAATTTCGGCCAGGATGCGCAGTTTGATAATAATGACGGCAAACTTTACTGGATGGCATATACTACCGGTCCCGAATTACGCAGAATAGATACAGCGACCGGTTCATCGAGTGTGGTATTATGTACTTACACAGCACAGGGTACAGGAATTGCCATGAGAGATATAACATATACATCAATCGGACCGCAGGCAACAGTTTGCCGTTCAGGTTTAAATAAACAAATACTTGATCATTCAACTTTATATGATTCTCTTTTTGCCCCGCTTGGTGATGATTGTTATGTTGTTGATGTTAATGTCAGGATCGATTCCGTTCTTCATACATGGGATTCTGACCTGAGCTTTTATGTTCAAAGAAATAATATCGGCGTAAAAATTATTGATAAGGTTGGCGGCTCGGGTGATAATTTTATAGGTACTGAACTTAACGATTCCGCAACGACGCCTATTGCATCAGGTGTAGCTCCGTTTACTGGTTCATATCTGCCATCAAATCCATTAAATGTATTAAACGGTAATATAGGAGTTAACGGAAGATACTGGAGGCTTGTTATCACTGATACCGCAACGGGTGATACAGGTGTACTTTCAAAATGGTGTCTATTAATTACATATACGTGTCCCGTTGGGGGAATCCAAACACTGGAAATACCTAATTACTATTTCTTAAGTCAGAACTATCCGAACCCGTTCAATCCAGTTACAAATATAAAGTTCGGTATTCCCGAAAGCGGTGATGTAAGGCTTGTTGTGTATGATATATTAGGCAGGGAAGTATCAACTTTAATGAATGAGTATAAAAATCCGGGTACATATGAGGTAAAATTTGATGGAACAGAAATGGCATCAGGGATTTATTTTTATTCTTTGCAGACAATAAGAGGTATCGAAACAAAAAGGATGCTGATAATAAAATAAAAATCTTAATTTATGAAACATTCAATTTTACTAATGATTTGTTCTGTGCTTGTATCAGTAAATTTATTTTCACAGGACTATCCGGTTTCTGCCGGACCTGCGCCATATGCTTATAACAAAACACCGCAGAGTCCGATCTTTGATGCAGCAGTTGGTGTACGTTATTTTACACAGATCTCATCAACACCAACATTCCAGTTTGGTAAAGCTTTCCTGGAAACATGCACAATTACAAACATTGGTGCACCGTTCACAATCACATTTCCGGGTGGATTGGTTTACAGAAATGGCACAGTTTACACATACAACCAGTCATCACCTTTCCAGTTATGGTCAATTGATACCGTAACCGGTGTTCACACACTTGTATTCAACATGACAGGTGTTCCCCAGGCTAACTTCACAGGTATGTGCTGGGATGGTACAACCATGTATGGTGTATCAACAAGCATAACACAGTCACAGATCTTCACAATTAACATGACAACCGGTGTTTGTACCCCATTAGGCACAGCATCAGCAACATGCGCAGGCGCTATTTCATTATTAGGCCGTGCAGGTGCACAGTACAGCTTGTTCTCAACAGATATCGTTGCAGATAACCTGTACAAATGGAACAAAACCACAGGTGCAGTAACACTAGTAGGACCCCTTGGCCAAAATATTAATTTTGGACAGGATGGTTCAGTAGATCCAAACGATAATACATTTTATGCTATGTGTTATACCACCGGACCTGAATTAAGAAAATTAGATACTGCCACAGGTTCTTTAGGACCTGTTCTTTGTTCGTATACGGCACAGGCAACCGGCATGGCATGTATTCCGGCTATAGGACCTCCTACCCCGCCTTTATCAACAATATGCAGATCGGGTATTAATATTCCTATTATAGATCATTCTACAAGTGTTGATTCTTTATCAGTTGCACTTGGGAGTAACTGCTATGTTTATGATATAAACATTCGAATTGATTCCGTGTTGCATACATGGGATTCTGATCTTTCATTTTATTTACAAAAAGGTAATTTAGGTGTAAAGTTCATTAATCAGGTTGGTGGTTCCGGAGATAATTTTATTGGTACGATCCTCAATGATTCTGCTGTTAATACTATAGAATCAGGTACTGCACCTTTTACGGGTTCCTTTAAGCCTTCAAATTCGCTTACATTATTCAATAATATTCAAACTGATGGCTTTTGGAAATTAAAAATAACTGATACTGTAACAGGAGATACAGGAGTTTTAAAAAAATGGTGTTTAGTTATTACTTTTACAATATGGTCAGGCGGTATTCAAACTCTGGAAATACCGAATTACTATTTCTTAAGTCAAAACTATCCGAACCCGTTCAATCCTGTAACAAATATTAAGTTCGGAATTCCCGAAAGCGGTGATGTCAGGCTGGTTGTGTATGATATTTTAGGCAGGGAAGTAAAGACTTTAATGAACGAGTTTAAGAATCCGGGTACATATGAGGTAAAATTTGATGGAACAGAAATGGCATCAGGGATTTATTTTTATTCACTGCAAACTATAAGAGGTATCGAAACAAAACGTATGCTGCTGGTTAAATAAGGATGCAAATTAAATTGAAAATCAGAATTTTGAGACTGCTCATTTAAAAAAAATTCACTTTTTTAAGGAGTGATAAAAATGAAAACTATTAAAAGTATTTCAAAAGTAATTTTAATTAGTACAATATTTTGTTCTTTGAATTTATATACACAGGATTACCCCGTTTCTGTGGGACCTGCCCCGTTTGTATATAATACAGCTCAGCAAAGTCCGTTGTTTGACGCAATGATCGGTACACGTTATTTTACGCAAATTTCATCCTCTCCGACTTTCCAGTTTGGTAAAGCATTTATGGAAAATTGTACTTTTACCAATATTGGCGCTCCGGTTACAATTACTTTTCCCGGTGGATTATTCTACAGGAATGGAGTTGTTTATACATGGAACCAATCTGCACCATACCAGCTATGGAGCATTGATACAGTTACCGGTGCCACTACTCTGTTATATAATATGACAGGAGTTCCTATGGCTAATTTGACAGGTATGTGCTGGGACGGGACGACAATGTATGGCTTATGTACTTCAATAAGCGCTTCACAATTGCTCTCTATTAATATGACTACTGGTGCATGGACACCGATCGGTACACCATCAACCTCATGTGAGGGGGGTATAATGCTGCTTGGAAGGCTGGGTGCAGGTTCAAAATTATATGTTATGGATATTGTAGCGGATAACTCCTACATAGTAAATAAAACCACCGGTGTATTTACACTTTTCGCTCCGCTTGGCATAAATATCAATTTCGGTCAGGATGGCAGTGTTGACCCGAATGATAATACCATTTATGTTGCCAGCTATGCAACCGGACCTGAACTGAGAAAATTTGATACTGCAACCGGCGGACTTGGTCCTGCATTATGCACATATCCGGCTCAGTTAACAGGTATTGCCTGTGTATCACCGCCATATACGCCACATCCTGTTTCAACTATATGCAGAAATCAAATAAATATTCCGATTAACGATCATTTCACTCTGAAAGATTCAGTACAGGTAATAGTAGGGGGAAATTGTAAAATTTTAGATGTTAATATCAGAATAGATACAGTTTTTCATACTTGGGATTCTGATCTTTCTTTTTATTTACAAAAAGGAATAACTGGTGTAAAAATAATAGATAAGGTCGGCGGTTCCGGTGATAATTTTATCGGCACAAAACTGAATGATTCAGCATCAACACCCATTGCTTCCGGTACAGCCCCATTCACAGGCTCTTTCAAGCCATCTAATCCTTTAACACCTTTTAATTTTAATTTTGGAGCAGGTGATGGTTACTGGAAATTATTAATTACCGATACAGCAACAGGTGATACCGGATTATTAAAGCGATGGTGTTTAGAAATAGAGACTGAATGTATTGAAGGCGGCATCCAGACAATAGAAATCCCGAATTATTATTTTTTAGAACAGAACTTTCCGAACCCGTTTAATCCTGTAACAAATATCAAGTTCGGAATTCCAGAAAGCGGTGATGTTAGGCTTGTTGTATACGACGTTTTAGGAAGGGAAGTAAGGACTTTAATAAATGAGTTTAAAAATCCGGGTACATATGAGGTTAAATTTGACGGCTCTGAACTGGCATCAGGAATATATTTTTATTCGCTGCAAACTATAAGAGGTATTGAAACAAAACGAATGCTGCTCATTAAATAAGCCGTTTAACTTATTTATATTTAACCAGTGTATCAAATTTAACGTCAGCAATTCAAATTTTTAAATTGAATATCTGTTAAAAATTGCATAACCTTGTATATGCTCAATAAAATAATCCCGTTTTTATTTACTGTAATTTTCGTTTCAGGTACCCTGTTTTCACAGGAAAATCCTTTCTATGCACCGGGTAATCCGGAACGCATAACAACACACCCCTATAATTCATTTCTTGATACAAATTTAAATGTACAGGGTGTCTGGAGCAGAGTGAACGATCTCCCCAAAAATCTGATCGGTGTGAATTCATATTATGATTCACTTTCAAACAGGATTTTCATTTGCGGAGGACTAGACCAGAATTCCACACCAAATGATACATGCTGGTGGTATGATATCAATTCAAATACATACCAACAGGCTGCATTTCTGCCGCAGGGCAGGTGGAGCGGCAAGCTTGTTAAAGTAAAAAATTATTTGTACCTGGTGGGTTCAATTGATTCAACATTCAGCTCAGCTGATGGTATTATTTATAAATATTCAATATCTCAAAATACATGGGCTGTTGCTGATACAATGCCTTTACCTTTTCTGCATGAGTCAGCGGTATGCGTTTTTAAGGACAGCTTAATTATTACAATTGGAGGTTCAACAAACGGGTTTTCAAATCCCAGGAATATAGTAAGAATTTATAATCCCTATGATAATTCATGGAAAAACACAACATCTTTCCCGGTTAATATTACTACAGCCCATTCGGAGATAAATTCCGCTGAAACTGATACTTCAATTTTTGTTGCCGGAGGCTATAATGCAGGAAATCTGAATACATTCTACCGGGGAACATTAGTATTCCAGGGAATTGATACTATAAATATAGGCTGGTTGTTATACGGTACCATCCCGTTTTCAACCGGTATATACAGGGTCGCAGGCACAAAATGGAATGACTATTTGCTTTTTGGGCCGGCTATGAATATAAACGTATCTGTAAATAATATTTGGGGATTTACATACAAGAACAGTACAGGATACTGGACAGAATTCACTCCTGTTTCAAATGATACTGCAGGTAATATTGCGACATTTTCTGCTGTTACCGGAATTGATTCTAATTACTTCTATTTATTCGGTGGTTTCAAAAACCCTAATACACTTAATATTGCACAGAAATATTCTTTTATTACACCTCCTCCAATCGGCATTATTAATATCAGCCAAATACCAAAGGAGTTTAATTTATATCAGAATTATCCTAACCCGTTTAACCCGGTTACAAAAATCAAGTTCGATCTTCCATACAATAAGAGCGGAAAAAATACATCAGCAGCACTTGAAGTTTATGATGTGGTTGGTAAGTTGATAGCTCATTATATTTTTACTGAATTGAAACCCGGAAGTTATGAAATTGAGTTTGACGGGTCAGAACTTTCAAGCGGTGTGTATTATTATAGATTAATAACAGAAAATTCTGCACAAACAAAAAAAATGGTATTAATAAAATAGAAAATTTGCATTTATTTGCCATTTTTAGCGTTTTTTTTATAGCAAATACATTATTTTAGTCTTGATAAATTATTTTTTTGTTTTAATTTTTATATATATTTAACATTCAATTAATTATTTTTTCTTCTAACTTAAACGAGAGGTAACAAATGAAAAACTTCTTCGGTATTCTCGCAGCACTGCTATTGATGGTAACAATGGTAAGCGCACAAGATGCTCCGTCAGTTGGACCGGCTCCGTATGTTTATAACAAAACACCACAAAGCCCGATCTTTGATGCAGCAGTAGGTACACGTTATTTTTCACAGATCTCTTCATCACCAACATTCCAGTTCGGTAAAGCATTCCTGGAATCATGTACAATTACAAACATTGGTGCACCGTTCACAATCACATTTCCGGGTGGATTGGTTTACAGAAATGGCACAGTTTACACATACAACCAGTCATCACCTTTCCAGTTATGGTCAATTGATACCGTAACCGGTGTTCACACACTTGTATTCAACATGACAGGTGTTCCCCAGGCTAACTTCACAGGTATGTGCTGGGATGGTACAACCATGTATGGTGTATCAACAAGCATAACACAGTCACAGATCTTCACAATTAACATGACAACCGGTGTTTGTACCCCATTAGGCACAGCATCAGCAACATGCGCAGGCGCTATTTCATTATTAGGCCGTGCAGGTGCACAGTACAGCTTGTTCTCAACAGATATCGTTGCAGATAACCTGTACAAATGGAACAAAACCACAGGTGCAGTAACACTTGTAGGACCACTTGGCCAGAACATCAACTTCGGCCAGGATGGCGGCGTAGATCCTACCGATAACACATTCTATACAATGTGCTATACCACAGGACCTGAATTAAGAAAAATAGATACAACAACAGGTGCATTAGGACCGGTTCTTTGCACATACTTAGCTCAGGCTACAGGTATGGCTCCTGTTGGCGGAGCACCTCCACCACCATCAACATATCCTGATGTTCTTTATTATAAATTCGAACAGAATGCAACACCGCTCACAACTCCAAACTGTGCAATTCCGCCGGCAGGAACAAACCCCGCAACATTAACAGGTGTTTCTTTAACATCAGGCGGACAGTTTGATTCATGCTTAACCGGAACAGGAACAGCTCTTGGAAGAGTTACCACAGGATGGAACTGTGATCTTGGTTCAGGCAACTGGACAATCAGTTTCTGGGTTAATAATCTTGTAGATGCTAACCCGACATATTTATTCGGTGATGCAGGTTCAACATCATTCAGATGTTTCTATGGCGGCGCTGCAGGTGTTGATAATCTTCTTTTAAGAGGCCCGATGACAGATATATTAATTCCATGTCCGGCAGGTCCGCAGGTATTCCATATGGTATATGACGGAACAAACGTTATCGTATACAGGAACGGAACACTTGTCAGCACAAATCCAAGAACAATCACTATGCCAACAGGTACCGGTTTCTTCGTTGGCGGTTACACAAGTGGTACAGGTCTTTCAGGAAAGATGGACGAATTCAGACTTATTCGCCGTGCGTATACACCGGCAGAAGTAACTGCTTCATGGAACTCTGATTTCGGCGGTTGCGGTTTAGTTGGTATTGAGCCAGTTGGCAACGTAATGCCTGAAACATATAAATTATCACAGAATTACCCGAATCCATTTAACCCGACAACAAATATCAAGTTCTCAATTCCAACATCAGGAAATGTAAAACTTGTTGTATTTGATGTACTTGGCAGAGAAGTTACAACACTTGTTAATGAAATGAAAACTGCAGGTAACTATGTAGTTGATTTCGATGCATCAAGCTTATCAAGTGGTGTTTATTTCTATACTCTGGAATCAGGTAACTTTACACAGACTAAGAAAATGTTACTTGTTAAGTAATATTTAGTATATATTTTCATAATGCCCGCTTAGAAATAAGCGGGCTTTCTTTTTACCCTTTTTTGAAATCACTAAAAAACAATAGTTTAAATATTTTATAGCGATATGTGTTAACTGAAATCATTATTGCTATTCCCTATATGTATACCTATTTTATGGTAACTGAAATTAAAGTTAATCATATTTTTAGGGGGAAATAAAATCATGATAAAGCATATTTCAATCTTATTCATTTTCATAACATTAAGTATAAGCTCTCAACCCTACCAGCCAAATCAATGGTGCGGAAATTTTCCGGTAATGCCGGGTACTGGTACAATATGGGGCCATGCATCGGTAGTGCTTGGTGATACAATATATGTTGCAGGAGGCTCATCTTCTGGTGCGCCATCAACAATCTTTTATAAATATTCAATTAACGGAAATAACTGGACAACCGGAACAGGGACTCCTGTTGCAAAAGCAGGCGGTGATCTTGTTGCATGCAGAAATAAAATATTTTATATAGGCGGCGGCAATACTGCTATTGCTACAGGAACTCCGGAAACATATGTATATGATCCTTCAACCGGACAGTGGAGTACTTTAACTGATATTCCGACACCTGTAACAGGTAATGTTGCTGAGTGTTATAATGACAGCTTGATATACTGCATAATGGGCGGGTGGAATACTTATGAAACACTTATCCAGGTCTATCATGTAAATACAAATACATGGACACAAGCAACCCCAATTACATCAGGTAACGGAAGAAGATGTTTTGCAGGCGGCATACTTGGGAACAAATTATTTGTGTGCGCAGGATTTTCAGGCTCATTCAGAAATGATTTCTGGATAGGTACTATTAATCCCGCAAACCCAATGCAGATAACGTGGGTACAAAAACCTAATATATCTGTTCCGACAAGCAGGCCCGGAGGCACAGCAATTATGGGTAAGTTTTATGTAGTAATGGGTGAAATAAATGGAGGAAGTGCAAATGATTCAATAGCAATTTGGGATACAACTACAAGTGCTTGGAGCTATAAAGACGGAAAACCGATCAGAACGAATAATCTTTACGGGTCTATTTCAGCAAGTATTACATATTGCAATAACAGACCCGGTGTAAAAATATGGTGTGCAGGCGGTTCACTTCAGGGTCAGACAACCAGACCACTTGATGTGTTTGCTGATACCTGCCTTCTTAACTGTACAGGTCCTTTAACAGGTATCGAAAATAACCAGACTCCATATGAATATAGGCTATTACAGAATTATCCAAATCCATTCAATCCCCATACAAAGATAACTTATCAAATTCCCAAAAGTGAGTTTGTTAAGCTTGTTATTACCGATATTTTAGGCAGGGAAGTGTATGAACTGCAGAATGAGTTTAAAACAGCAGGTGTTCACAATTTAACATTTGACGCTACTGGTTTTGCCAGCGGTGTATATTTTTACCAAATTAAAGCAGGAGAATTTACTGATTCAAAAAAAATGGTCATAATTAAATAAAAAAACAATATATTACTTCCTTTTTTTTATTCTACACCAAATACGTGATTGAATCACTTGTTGTGTGTAGTTATTTTAACTACAAGCAGGGGGGAAATTTAATTATTATAAATCAAAAAGGAGTAATAGATGAGATTTACATTAACATTGTTTATTTTTATGTTATGTTTCACCCATGCTTGGGCCCAAAATCAGGATTTTGATGAAAATTATTCAGGTTCAGGTTCATATGACCCAATATCTCAATATTCAATCACAGGACTGTGGTCAACACTGGCTAACTCACCTAATGCGCTATCCAGAAGCTGCTGTGCCTATGTTGAAATAGCCGGAGTTCCTTATCTATACCAGTTTGGCGGCGGCTCCAGTGCTTCAGATCTAAAAAGAGTATCCCGTTTAAATCTATCTACCAATACATGGCAGAATAATTATTCTACTATGCCAAATCCGGTTTCTTCAGGTACTGCAGTTACAGTCAACGGAGGAGCGGATATTATTGTATTTGGCGGAAACCTGTCTCCGGGATCACTAGGAAAAACACAAAAATACAATGTTGCCGGTAATTCCTGGCATACATTATCCAATATGCCGACACCAATTACTGATGCTTTGGTTTTAAAATACAGTGAATCAATAATTTTTGTTATTGGCGGCGGTGACGGATATTTTGGACCAAGCGCTTTAAAGACAAACAAAGTACAGGTATATAATGTATCAAGTAATTCATACACTTATTCAACTGATCTGCCAATGCCAATTGCAATGCATGGCGGTGGTCTTTACCGCGATACAATAATATCTGCAGGCGGTTATACAACAGGCGGAGTATCAATAGCAAATACGTATAAAGGAGTTATAGATCCTGTTACTAAAAATATTACATGGAGCTCACTTCCAAATTATCCTTCGGGTTCAATTACAAGAATGGCTTCTTATGTAGCAGTCAAAGGTACCGGGGTTGGTATAATGTTCACAGGCGGCGCGCTTGGAGGTTCAATACCGACAGCTCAAACACAGTTCTGGAATTTCTGCACCCAGTCTTGGCAGCCCGGATTGCCCGATAATACATTGGCAAGATCAAATTACAAAGCATGTGGTAAAGGTTATGATATTGTATATGCTGTTGGCGGTTATACAACTACCATATCTGTTGACAGGGCAGAATCACTTATGTTCACAAATATCGACGGTCCCTGCAGCAACATGGTTGGAATAAACGGCAATAATAATACAATACCTGAGAAATTTGAATTAAAACAGAACTATCCGAATCCTTTTAACCCCGAAACAAAGATCAGTTTTTCATTGCCTGTAAGCGGAAATGTAAAGATAGTTGTTACTGATATTAAGGGTGAAAAGATCAAAGAATTGACAAATAATATTTATATGGCAGGTAATCATACAGTTTCATTTAACGCAAATAACCTGGCAAGCGGTATATATTTTTACTCAATAGAGACTGACAATTTTAAAGAAACCAAAAAGATGCTTTTGGTTAAATAAAGCAAAAGAATTCTTAAAAAAGGCTCAAAATTTTAACATTTTGAGCCTTTTTTATTTATTAAAATGTATTGTAATAGAGTATTTAAATTATTATTATTCGCACAATATAAAATAAAACATTCATTTGCAGGAGCAGTTATGAAAGTAAAAATATTACTTTTTTCATTATTATTATTAATTTCAATAAGTACGTTAAGATCACAAACCTTTACAAATGTAGCTCAGCAGATAGGTATACAAACTACTTATTTTGATGATTATTATATTCCCGGCGGTGGTGCCGGTTTTGCTGATTATGATAATGACGGTGATATAGATCTGCTTGTAGCCAGCAGAACACGTTTTGTATTCTACAGGAATGATAACGGTATGTTTACAGATGTTACAAGCCAAACCGGAATAAATTTCACAGGTGATTGTCTTAAATCAGTGGTTTGGGGTGATTATAATAACGATGGATGGAGAGACGTGTTCTTAACCAGCTGGTACTCAGGAAGCAGGCTTTATAAAAACAACGGCAACGGAACATTTTCCGATGTAACAACACAATCCGGGATCAGTATGCCATTCAATTATCAGACAACAACTGCAGCATGGGGTGATGTTAACCGCGATGGTTACCTTGATCTTTACATTGGGAATTATGGAAATATTGAGGGTGCCGGTGAACAGCCAAATTATTTTTATAAGAATAACGGAAACGGTACATTTACAGATATTACAAATTCTTCAGGAGCAAAAGACAGTTTATACAAAAAACCTCTTGCAATAGTAATTTATGATTATAATATGGATGGCTGGCAGGATATTTATATTGCAATGGATAAACATCAGCGCTGTACCCTGTTTAAAAACCTGGGTAACGGCACTTTTGAGGATGTTACCTATTTTTCAGGCACTATGTGTTATTTTGATGCAATGGGAATTGCAGTCGGTGATTATAATCACGATGGCTGGATGGACCTGCATGTAAGTAACGGACCTCCCGGAAATGCAACATTCAGATATAACGGTAACGGTACATTCACTGATGTCGCGGTTCAGACCAACACAACAATAAACAAGGAATGCTGGGGAAACAGTTTTATAGATTATAATAATGACACCTGGTGTGATCTATATGCATCTGCATCGGCAGGTATTGATATGTGTGATGTATTATATAAGAATAACGGTAATAACACTTTTTCAAATGTTGGGTACGGCCTTGGTATAAGAGACAGTACTTATACATACGGAATAGCAAAAGGTGATTATAATAATGACGGTTACCCGGATATATGTGCAACCATGTCAAGGGATTCAATAGCGCATTTTTACAAGAACAGCGGCGGAAGCAATAACTGGATAAAGTTAAAATGTATCGGTACCCAATCTAACAAAGATGCTATTGGTACTTATGTGACTTCATATACAGGCGGTACAATGAACAGGCAGGTTATTCTCGGCGGCAGCAGTTTCCTTAGCAGTGATGATGTTGAGCTTATTATCGGTCTTGGTACTTCAGAAAAGGCAGATTCAATAGTGATTAACTGGACAAACGGAATTGTTGACAGGTCATACAATATTCAGAAGAACGGCAGGTATACAGCAATAGAGGGCAGCGGAGTAATCGGTATTCAACCTATCAGTAATGAAGTTCCATTTGCATTTGGATTATATCAGAACTATCCGAACCCGTTTAATCCTATAACCAAAATAAGGTTCTCGCTGCCTGAATCAGGAAATGTTATGCTGAAAATATATGATATTTCTGGTAGGGAAGTTAAAACGCTTGTAAACCAGAATATGAAAGCAGGGACTTATGAAGCTGATTTTGATGCTTCGGGAATTTCAAGCGGAGTATATTTCTATAAAATGACCTCCGGTAATTTTATAAACACTAAAAAAATGATAGTTACAAAATAAGTATATCAAAATGAGAAAAATTAAAACTAATTTCAGAATATTATTAAAAAGTTTTCTTTTTGCGATTCTGACAATATCTGCAATATCGTGCAATGATGATTCTAATATTAATACAACGGTTAATTCACCTTCGGTGCCTGCATCTGAAATAGATGCCAAATATGCTACTGACTGGATGGATATTGAATACAGAATAATTGCTGACCAGCATAACGATAGTCCTCCACCACCATCCAGGCTGTATTCATATTCCTGTATTACAATATATGAGTGTGTAGCACCAGGGATACCGCTATCCAGGTCATTGAGTGGACAGCTTAATGAAATGCCGGCAATGCCCCAAATAAACACGTCGCTTAAATATGATTGGCCGACAGTTATAGCTGCAGCAATGAGACCTGTTATGAATGCAGCATATGATACTTTATATCCTTCAGCGGTTATACTTGTTGATAATAAATATAATGAGATTATTTCTGATAGGCAGTCAATAGTCTCACAGGAAGTAATTGAGAGGTCAATTACTCATGGTTTAGCAATCGCAGAAAAAATAATTGGATGGATATCAACTGATGGATATACTGAAACAAGGAATATGGTATATACCCCGCCACCAAGGAGTTTAAATCCTGCAAATTGGGAACCAGTAAATCCAAGTGATTTAGCAAATGAACCATATTGGGGAACTCTTAGAACTTTTATTGTACAGAATCCTGAACAATTTTATATTTCTGGACCACCATTCAGCACTGATACCAGTTCTGAAATTTATCATGATGCAAAGGAGTTAGTCGATGTTTCTCAGAACCTGACACTTGAACAAAAGAGGATAGCAAATTTCTGGAATGATAAGATAAGAACAGGAACACCTTCGGGTCATTGGGTTTCTATAATGAACCAGGTTGCAAGACAATTACATTTAAAACTCGACAGGGTTGCTCAAATGTATGCATATATGGGGCCAACAATGGCAGATGGTTTTATAGTATGCTGGAAGGCAAAATATCATTTTAATTTATTAAGACCGCAAACTTATATTCGTGATTATATAGATCCGAACTGGTTCCCATTTTTAATAACACCATCATTTCCTGCGTATCCATCTGGACACTCAAGTTTATCCGGCGGCTGCGCCGAGGTAATGAAACAGTTATTTGGTGATATGCACATTACGGATTATACCCACAATGATTTAGGTTATTTACCCAGATCTTTTGATACATTTGCCTCAGTAGCAGAAGAATCTGCTTTTTCTAGGATTTATGGAGGCATTCATTACAAGTTTGACTCAGTAAACGGTATTGAGGCTGGGCACAATTTAGGAAGATATGTAATGGAGCATATTCATTTATCATTAATTAATTAGTATATTATAAAAAACTTATTTTAAAACGCAAAAAGCCTTTTCCGATAACGGAGAAGGCTTTTTTAATTTTAAATAAATTATTAATTATTTCGTAAGAATCCTTTTCTGTAAACGGAAAATGTAATTTTGAAACGTAACTTTAGATGAAATAAGCAAAAGAGCAAATATAGCAGCATAACTTCCGCCACGTTCTATCCATTCAAAAAATCCATAAGCCGGGTAAAATAATTCACTGACCGCTTTCCATATTAATATTGGTATCAATACCTCTCTAATGGGTTTTATGAGTACTGTAAATGCTGCAATTATTTCAAATAATCCAATATATTGTGCAGCTGATAAAGGATTAGTAATTCCCAATGAAGAATACTGATTTAACAATCCCTGTTTCTGTAGTAAGTTCAGCCATCCATGTCCAGCCAGTAATAAAAAAACGGTTATTCTTAAGCATGTTATTACACGTTTTAAGGTTACCTCGTCGGCATAAATATCGGGTACAATTTTTGTGAACCACCCTTTTACATTCTTACTGCCGCCATAAAGTAATAACATAGCAAGCGGTACGCCAAAGTTTCCGGCTCTTTCTATAAATTCAGCAAACGGTTCATGTGATAACGGACGAAGTAATGCCGTTATTAAACCCCATACAACAAGCCATCCGGGAATGATCCTGATTGGGTAAACAATCATCATTATTCCCAAGAAAATATCAAAAGTTCCGACAAACGGCATAAGTTTATATGCCATTACTTCTCCAATTCCAAAAAAAGCAAAGTAATTACACCATATCTGCTTGGTTATAATTCCAAACGCACCATGTCCGATGAAACACATAGCTATTGCAATCCTGAAAGTGTAGTATAGTTTTTTTTCAATTGTCAAACCTTGCACAAGACAGTCAGTTTTTTATACATTCTTATTCAGATAATTCCATGCGAGGTAAGCCATAAAAGCAGCTCCTTTGGGAATAAGTTTCTCATCAAGGTTTAATGTAGAAGTATGAAGTCCGGAAGTGCTTCCTGCCCCGATCCAGTAAAAGGAGCCGGGGCATTTTTTTAAGTAATAAGCAAAATCTTCAGCGAACATGAATCTTTCACCTTTAAATATATTTTCTCTGCCTAAAAATTCTGCAGCGGATCTGTAAGCAAATTCTGTTTCTTTTACTGAATTATTCAATTCAGGATATCCGGGTGAAATATGAAATTTATATTTTGCTCCTGTAGCCAGGCAAATTCCTTTCAATGTTCTTTCGATAAGCTGGATTGACTTCTTTCTTAGTGTAGAATCGAGTGTTCTTATAGTTCCGGCAAGCTCAACTTTTTCGGGTATAACATTATTTATTGTGCCGCCTGAAATTTTTCCGATTGTTATTACTATAGGTTCATACGGATCAGTATTACGGGAAACAATTGTCTGCAATGCAAGTATTACCTGTGAGGCAACAACAATAGGATCAATTGTTGAATGAGGTTTTGCTCCATGACCGGATTTACCGATAATAGTAATAAACAATTCATCCTGTGATGCCATCATTACCCCGGGGAAGAAACCCACTTTGCCTGCAGGTTTACCGGGTAATATATGCTGACCGAATATTGCATCAACTTCAGGATTATTTAATATTCCTTTTTTGATCAGAACAGAGGCACCGCCGGGATTTTTTTCTTCTGCCGGCTGGAATATGAATTTAACAGAGCCATTTAGCTCTTTTTTAAGAACTTTAAGTATTAATGCAGCACCATATACCATTGCTGAGTGAGCATCATGCCCGCAGGCATGCATTACACCGGTATTTTTTGAAGTAAATTTCAGCCCGGTATTTTCTGTTATGGGTAAAGCATCAATATCAGCCCGAAGTGCAACACACTTTCCTTTTTTACCATTCAATAACGCATATAACCCGGTTTCAGTTATCCTGTTAACTTTATCAAAACCAATATTTTTAAGCTTTCCTGTAATGAGTTTTGTTGTCTCAAATTCATTAAAAGCCACCTCAGGGTTCCTGTGGATATCCCTTCTGAGTGATATTATCTCATTAGTATACTTAACCGATAGCTGCTTTATTTTTGCTTTTATATCCATTAATGTTTCAGGTTTAGTAATCTACTCTGAAGCTGCCCCAGAAAATATTTTCACCATAAGAATTATTCCTGTCAACATAATCATAGTTCCTGCGCTGGTATTTTATTGAGAAGAAATATTGTTTTATAGGTTCAATTTCAAGCTCAGCAATGATAATATTTGTATTAAGCCTTATACCGTTTAAGAATGTGTTCTTACGGGCAAAATCTTCACTGCCGTTCAGTATATTTGAACCAACATTGATGAAATTACCAAGGCTATCTGTATAATTCAAGCCGGTTCTCTGCATTTTATATGTTACGGCTACATGTACCCTGCTGCCAAAATCATAAGCAAGCCTAAATGCATGTTCATCGCTGTTAGGGTTTAGTGAATGTCCCAATGGCAGATTCCAGTTTGTATAAGAATTGTTGATCTGCCTGTGAGCGTAAACAAATGGGTCAATCCTGGTATATTCATAAACAAGAGCCAGGTTTGGCAGGGTAAATGCATTTTGCCAGTTTATGCCGGCCTGGTAGCCGAACTTATTATCATTACTTTTTGCTGAATCACTTCCAAGTGTTTCAAAATTCAGGTCATCAATTAAGAAACTGCCCTGTACAGAAAGATTTTTCACAGGATAAACCTGGAAATCCAGGCCTAAGAGTGTATTGTTTGAATTTCTGCCCGGAAGCTCAGTGTTCAGATCAGCAGATGTTAAAAAGCTTATCGGGTTAAGGAATGCAAAATTTATAGGAATATTACTGTAAACAACCATTTCATTAAATCCAATTTTAAATGAATTATTGAAAAATGGTCCTAATTCCAGCCTGTGGAAAACAAAATATTTTGCATCAAGCTGCTTACCTGTTGAATCGTTGCCTACAATACTTGAATGGAAGAATGAATACCTTACTTTTTTATAATGAAGATCAAGCTTTAAAAAATCAAATGGTGCAGAATTATGATTGGAAAGAAACAGCTTATCAATATAACCGGCACCAAAGCTTAATTCTTCTCTACCTACTGTTAAGCCCATCCAGTCGTTTGCAGGTGCATATCTTAAATAACCTTCATAGTTATCAAATGTTTTATTACCTTCGCTTACGTATTTCCTTGTAGAAAGCAGTATCGGCTCTACAAAAGCTGTTCTCTGTGCATCTTCTGATGTACCGCCAAGCCTTACTCCGTTTGATATTCTTAAATAATATCCCACTGAGCTAAATAACGTACCACGTATCCTTGTACCAAGTTCACCTAACAATACATGAGGCTTTCCGGAGGAGTCTCCATCAAGCCCAATATATCTTATACTACCAATACCATCCCAGAAAAAGGAAACGTTAGAATCTGCGGTGGAATAAAGGTATTTTTGTTTTTTATTTGAAAATAACTCACCGACACCATTCTTCGAAAAGAAATTAGATGATTTTTTGAGGGTACCGTACATATCATATTCGAACTCTGTAGTATAATATTCAAGCAGTATCTTATCTGTTCTGGAAAGCTTATTTTTCATTGCTGTAACTTCTTTCAGTATATTACCTGCTTCTCTTCTGGATATTGGTCCCATAGATGCGGAATAGCTGTCTATTACTTTATCAGTAAGCATTCTCTCAAGAAAGCTGTAAACTGGATTAGAGAGAGGAACCAGTTCGACCTGTGACAATGAAATTTTTACTGAAACAAATAATAATAATAAAAATAAGTATTTAAACTTTCCCATTTTTTTATTTTTAATTACAGAATAATTAGCTTAATTGTTTGAATTTTTCACGTAATTCTAAAATTGCATAGTGAAATATTATTGAATGAATACTTTCTGCAGTACACATTTCATTCAATGGTACATGAATCTTATGCTGAGCCATTTTATATAACGCGCCTCCATCATATGCTGAAACACCAATTGTAACCATACCATTATTATTTGCCCATTCAATAGCTTTTACAATGTTCGGACTGTTTCCGGAACCGCTTATTGCTATAACAAGATCCCCGGATTTTGCATACGTTATAAGCTGCTGCTGAAATATTGTATCATAACCTTCATCATTTGCCTGGGCAGTTAAAAAGGGAGTGTTATCAGTTAAACTCAATGCTTTTAATCTGATTTCATGCTCCGGGTGAACTTTTGTACCTTTTGCAAGATCCTGAGCAAGATGTGATGCATTGGCGGAACTGCCCCCATTACCTATCACAAAGACAAATTTATCATTCTTATAAGCATCAACAAGGAGTTCAATAAAGTTTTTAATTTCTGCCTGGTCCACAGAATTCATAGTATCAGTTACAAGATTTTTATAGCTTATAAAATCCATAAATATATTTATTAAAATTTAATTAATTACAAAAATCATCATAAATTAATATTATCACAATGAAAATAGTTTATAAAGGTAAAATAATGTAAAATAGTGATTAATTCCCTGCTTTTCTTACTACATTCAGATCTTTCATGGTTTTCTCAGCGTAGTTTAATATATCATCTATATCAGTTTGTTCTTTCAGATATTCAATATATTCTTTAACACTGTCTTCAGCTGTTCTAAGCGGCGACCAGCCCAAAGATTTAAGTTTTGTGATATCGGAACATGCATTTCTTGTATCTCCAAAGCGATATTCACCGCTGATCTTTGCGGTTATATGTTCTTTTCCGAATTCCTTTCCAACTATTTCAGAAAAGCCTTTCACTGTGTATGCTTTACCACCTCCAACGTTAAAGGCATTATAATTTGCTCGTTCATCCTGCATTACCAGGATATTGGCATCAACAACATCATGTACATTCACAAAATCACGCATCATCATACCATCTTCATAAACTGTCGGAGCTTTATCAAAATAATAACTGAGCGAAAATATCCTGCATGCTCCGCTGTACATGTTATAAAATGATTGCCTTGAACCCTGTACAATTGAATACCGCATAGCTACACTTGGAATATTATACCTTTCGCCAAAATTCAATGCCATCAACTCCTGCGAATATTTTGAAATAGCGTACTGGTTTGGCGGAGCAGCATATGTCTCAGGTGTCCATATATATTCAAGTTTATTGCCCTCGTTATCTGTAAAATTCCACTGACCATTTTCAAGCTGTTCGTTAGATCTTCTTTTAGGATAAACAAAGTTGCCGTGGTTATCTTTATAAATTCCTTCACCATTTACAAATTGTGAAGATGCTACTATTATTTTCTTTATTGGTAAATTCTTTGCAACAGCAATTTCGTAGATTAAAGCTGTACTTACGGAATTAACATGGAAAAATGTGGAAAAATCTGGAAGATAATCCTGGTAAGCGGCTAAATGGAAGATGTAATCAACACCCTCGAGAGCTTTTTCAATAGTATCTTTGTCTCTAACATCACCTAAAATAAATTCTGCTTCAGCAGGAATGTATGATGGCTTACCTTTTAAATGCACAGGTTTCTGCAGGTTATCCAGTATCCTGACATTATATCCTATTTTAAGAAGTCTGTCTACGGTATGAGATCCAATAAATCCTGCGCCGCCAGTCACTAATACTTTTTCCATTTATTAATAATATTAACAGGTTATTTTATATCGTATCTTGTTTGATCAAAAATAATTTTACTTCCGTGTTTTTCCAGGAAGAAGGGCAGCTCTCTGTATTGCCTTAAGCTTCTTCTTAAATTATCCTGTTTATCTCTTTCGCAATAAACCAACAGGAAGCCGCCTCCGCCCGCACCGGATATTTTGGCACCTAAAGCGCCGCCTTCCATAGCAAGATCATACATTTTATCTATTTCATGATTTGATACATTTGACGCAAGCTGTTTTTTTAATTCCCAGTTAATTCTTAAATTTTCACCAACACGGTTAATATCAAGAGTGTTAATCCCTTCCAGTGTATCAACTGCAAGGTCTTTTATTTTATGATGAAAGTCGAGTTTGTTAATTACATTTTTGCTCTGTTCTTCAAGTATTGAAGTGGCTTTTCTGGTAGTATCTGTAAAAAATAATAATAAGTTTGAGCCAAGTTTGCGCTTTGGATCACTTTCAATATTTACAGAATTAACCTCGACAGTATCATCTTTACAGAATTTAAATGTTTTTAAGCCCCCATATGCTGCTATATACTGATCCTGTTTTCCTATCGGTCTACCGAGAATATCAATTTCAATTTTACATGCTTCACTTGCCAGCTGCTCTGCTGTTACTAGTTTCCCGAGATACTGGTAAAATGCATGCAATAAACCTACAGTAAGACTGCTTGATGAGCCTAGGCCGGAACCTTCTGAAGGAATATCGGCAAACATCATTACTTCAAAACCTTTTTTTACACCGGCAAGTCTGGCTGATTCTCTAACTAAATCATGTTTAATTTCTTTTATATCATTTACAATTTCTTTGCTTGAATAATCTACATATATAAGCTCATCAAAACGTTCTTTCATTATAACGTAAATATACTTATCTATCGCGGTACTTACTACAAATCCTTCATGCGGATTGTAATAGTTTGCCAGATCAGTACCGCCGCCTGATAAGCTTATTCTAAGCGGAGTTTGTGATATTATCATTGTATATTTATTACTTTTCCAATATTATCGTCAGGGATGAATTCATATTTGTTTCCTTCTGTATCTTCTGCAATACTAGATTTATCAAAAATTAATTTATCACCGGTCTTTGCAACCCAGTATTTAACTTTAGCCGGGTTTCCGGTAACCAGTGCAAAATCAGGCACTGATTTTGTAACAACCGAACCGGCTCCAACCAAACAATATTTTCCAAGTGTTATACCGCAAAGAATTGTAGCATTTGCCCCTACACTTGCACCTTTTTGAATTTTAGTGTTTAAAATATTACCTGAATGTCTTTTGCTTCGCGGGAACATATCATTTGTGAATACTGCATTCGGACCAAGGAAAACATCGTCTTCAATTTCAAGCCCCTCCCATAGTGATATTCCGTTCTTAATTGTAACCCTATTTCCAATTGTTACCCCGCTTTCTACAAAAACATAATCGCACAGGTTACAATCTTCGCCTATCTTTACATTTTTTAATACATGTGCAAATGCCCAAATCCTGGTTTTAGGTCCGATACTATCGGATTCAACCAATGCATTTGGATGCACAAAATAATTCTTTTCCATTTTTACTTAATATTAAAAGATTCGCTTGAAGTTTCAAGAAGTTTAACGACATCAAGACCAATTTGTCCGTCATTGATAAGTTGTTTATCTCCTATAATGGCATTTATAAATTCCTGGCATTCCAGCCGTAATGGTTCATGCTGTTCCAGAGGTATCATTGTTATATCTCCGGATTGATATGCCAGCGCTCCGGAATCTCCTGCTTTACTTTTGATCCTGTTATCAATTCCAAGTCCATACAACTTTAATTTTCCATCCAAAGCAAGCATTTCGTCATACACCAGAGTTCCTTCAGTTCCAAAGATCTGCATCAATCTGACTTTATTTGAGGAAAGCCATCCCAAATGTATATGAGCAGTTATACCGCTTTTGAAGTTAAGATCAATATGAGCATTATTAGTTAGACTTTTTTTATTTTTTGATTTTGATGTATTAAAAGCGCCAAATGGGTAGTTGTTCCTGATGGAATTTACTTTCCTGGGAGCTTCACCAAGCAGGTATAATATAATTGAAAAATCATGCGGCCCAAGATCCCAAATAACATCAACTTCTGATTCAGGAGGTCCCAAGTTTATTCTGGTAGAAGTAATATGGAGTACTTTCCCGATAGTTTTTTTCTTTATCAGCTCTTTAATTTTTCTTACTGCTGGTGCAAACTGGAATACATGCCCGACAGCGAGCTTTTTCCCAAGCTTTTCAGATGTAAACACCATTGATTCAGCTTCTTCGGTACTGAATGATAAAGGCTTTTCAACAAAAACGTGTTTTCCTAGAAGCATTGCTTCCTCGGCAAGCTCTCTATGTGTTGTTACAGGTGTTGCAATGATAACAGCATTTATTGTTTTATCCGTCAGGATATCACGGTAGTTTTTTGTAACTTCAACCATAGGGAATTCTTTTTTTATGAATTCCAGCCTGCCGGTTTTTAAATCACTTACTTTTTTAACTTTACAATTGGGTAAACTGAGAAAATTCCTTACCAGTTTTGGACCCCAATATCCGCAGCCAATAACACCAACATTAATAATTTTTCCAGTAGTTTTGATATTATATTCCCCCTTTACCGAAAACCATAACCGGTATTGTTTTAAAAAGTATTTTCAGATCAAGCCATAAAGACTGATTATCAGCATAATACAGATCCAGAAGAACTGAATCACTGAATGTCACATCTTCACGGTTCCTTGCAATTATCTGGGCAAGACCTGTTATCCCCGGAATAACTTTATATTTTAATTTGTGCCATTCTTTAAAATGTTCATACTCATAAGGCAGGCACGGCCGCGGACCTACTAAGCTCATTTTGCCGGTAAATACACTCCAAAGCTGTGGTAATTCATCCAAACTGAATTTCCTGAGGTATTTACCTACTGTGGTTATTCTTGGATCATTTTCAAGTTTTTTATAACCCTTGTTTGCAGTTATTAATTTCTCAAGGTGCATTTCGTGAACACTTGCATCATTGTTTGCAAACATTGTTCTGAACTTATACCATTTGAATATTTTACCGTTTTTTCCTACAACATTAGTTGTGTAAAATATTGGACCCCGGGTTGTTAATTTAATAGAAATCGAAACAATGATCCATAAAGGAAGAAGCAATAAGATTAATAAACCTGAAGCAGTAATGTCAAATATCCGCTTGAATTTTTCTGAGTATAAAGGTGACATTTTTGGTGATACTGATATAACTTTAAGGTCATGATACTCACCTTCATCAAGCTTAGCAGAAATAATATCAAAATGATTTGAAACAAGATTTACATGACAATTGGTCAGCTTGCATTTTTCAATAAGATCAAGCAGCTTTTTATTTTCAATATTCTGTATCGTAATAAAGATCTCATCAATTTCCTGTTCTTCTGAAATATTTATAAGATCTGCAGTTGTTCCAAGGACAGGAACACGGTTTACAATGGTATCCTTCTTTTTTATATCTTCATCTATAAATCCGATAAGCTCTATATGGTAGTGCGGTTTTACTGTCAGTATTTCTGAAAAGAAAATACCCAGATTACCTGCACCAACAGCCAGTGCGCGCCTCGTTATGAATTCTTTTAAATTACCTCCAACATAGTTTGCTCTTAAGATCCTTCGCAAAAGCAAAACCCTTGTTATGAACAGTAAAGTAAAGGATACAGAAAAATATATAATTACCTGTGCCCTTGAATCATGCAGTGCTTCCTGTGTTTTTATTATAAAAATTGCAATAATAATAATAATGCTGTTTATAAGGAGACCTTTCAGAATAAGCAGAGTTTGCTCACCTATCCTGAGAAAATATTTATGTTTATAAAGCTGATAGTAACGGAAGATTGGTATTATTAAAAATGCACCGGTTATAAAGATCAGCAGTTTTTCAACAAAAGTTAGATTGGTAAAATACGCGGAAATCCCTGGTGCTGTAAAATATAATGCAGTTATAAAAGAAATGGATGTACACAGAATATCATTAACTGAAAGGATCAGTTTTTTTGCACCCCATTTTTTTATAAATTCACTGAACATTAATTTCTGTTAACTGTAGAATTTTTTTATTGAAGAACATACAAAATTGATCATTTCATCTGTCATTTCAGGATACATAGGTATTGAAAGTATTTCCTTGGCATATTTTGCAGCTACAGGGAAATCTTCCGGTTTGTGATTCAAATATGCGTAAGCTTTCTGCATATGAAGGGGAAGCGGATAATGCAATCCTGTTTGCACACCGTTTTTGTTCAGGTACCCAGATAATTTTTCCCTGTCTTTAACCCTGATGATATATAAATGATAAACAGGGTTAACATATTCGGGGTGCCATGGTGTAATAACTTCTTCAATTCCAAGTGAAGCAAAAGTTTCAGTGTAAAGTTTTGCATTTTTGCGGCGCATATCTGTCCATTTCTGTATGTACTTCATTTTTACATTAAGCACACCGGCCTGAATTTCTTCCAGCCTGTAATTATGGCCTTCCATTTCGTGAACATATTTTTCAGTTGAGCCGTGCTGACGGTATTTATACATAAAATCATATAATGTGCTATCATTTGTTACAACGCCGCCTGCTTCTCCATATGCTCCAAGATTTTTACCAGGGTAAAAGCTGAAAGTACCTATATTCCCAAAACCGCCTGTTTTCTTACCTTTATATGTTGAAAGATGAGCCTGAGAACAGTCTTCAACAACATACAGGTTATGTTTTTTTGCAATTTCAAGAATTGCATCTATTTCTGCCGGCTGACCGTACAGGTGAACCGGGATAATTGCTTTTGTTTTTGGTGTTATTGCAGCTTCAATCTTGTTTACATCTATGTTATATGTTCTTTCATCGTTATCTACAAAAACAGGTTTTGCATTACATAGTGATATACCTTCTGATGTTGCTATAAAAGTATTTGCAGGTACTATAACTTCATCACCCTGCTTTATGCCTAAAGCGTGTAATGCAACATGTAGTGCATCTGTTCCTGAGCTTAGTGCGACAGCGTGTTTTACATCAAGTAATTTTGCAAAATCTTCTTCAAATTTCTTTGCTTTTTTACCGCAAATATAGGCTGTATTGTCTAAAACTTCATTAATTTCTTTTAAAACTTCTTCTTTAATTCCCTGATACTGGGTTTTAAGATCAACAAAAGGAACGTTCATTACTTATTTTAACTTTCTATAATAAATGGATTTATTTCCGTATTTTTGTTAAAAATACGTAAAATATAAGTTTTTTGAAACCCAAAATAGATATTCTTAACACGATATAAAACTGATAATTATAACGGGTTTAAGGTTTTTGAACGGCTTTTTTATTTTGAATTACAGATATCAGGACTGATATTGCAAGAACGGAAAGAATTACAATTAATGAAACATAAACAGGTATATGCCATTCAGGTTTTATCATAGGAAGCAGCATTTTTACTCCAACATAACAAAGTATAACACCCACCCCTTTTTTAACAAACTCAAATTTATCAGCAACAGCCGAGAGCAGAAAATACATCGAGCGTAAACCAAGAACGGCAAGTATGTTTGAAGAAAATACTATGAACGGGTCTGTAGTAATAGCAAAAATTGCAGGTATCGAATCAATTGCAAAGACAAGATCAGTGGATTCAAGTACAAGCAGACATACAAAAAGGGGAGTAGCATATTTTGTTCCCTCTTTTTTAATAAAGAATTTCTCACCGTGATAATCTGTCGTTACCTTGTAGAAACGTTTGAATAAGCGTAAGACCTTATTCTTTTCAGGGTGAATTTCTTTTTCCTCGCCAAAGGCCATCTGGTAACCGGAGTATATAAGGATTGCACCGAAGAAATACAGAATAAAACCGAAGTTTGAGATCAATGCAGAACCAAGTAAAATAAACACACCGCGCAGAATTATAACACCTATAATTCCCCAGTTAAGTACACGCCTTTGTGCATGCAAAGGGATCTTGAAGTATTTGAAAAGTACAAGAAATACAAAAAGGTTATCTACGCTTAATGATTCTTCTATGATGTATCCTGTAAGGAATTCCACAGCTTTTTGCTGACCCAAATAAAAGTATACCCCGGCGTTGAATGCGAGTGCAATACTTATCCAGAATATAACCCATTTAAGAGCCTTTTTGGGTGACATCATAATATAGAATTAATTATTGGGGTATTTCGTTATTAGGTGATGTAAACTCAAAGTTACCGGCAGTGCTGTTCCATTTTAAAACAGCTTCATCGCTGGTAGCTTTTCCGTTTTCATTTGCCATAACTATATTTATTTCAAGCGGCTTCCTGGTTGTATCAAACCTGATAATATATCCATCTTTAGCATCAACCTGTTCAACAAGATTTCCTTTAGGAGTAGATAGCTTATCTTCCATTTTCATGATAACTTTCCAACCGTCGGACTCCTTCTCCATCACACTTCCTTTTCTTATCCAGTAGCTGTTATCAGTCTGTTTCATAACAATTGCAGCAATTGCACACTGTTTGCCGTTTCCAAGCAGGTCACCTTTGGCAAGAACTTTAACTTCATCACCATAGAGTGTTAAAGCGAACTTTTTTTCTTCATCAATATTAGTAAGGCTTGACTGTGTGTTTTTGTTATCACTTCCGCATGAATTCAGAAACAGTAATAATGCTAAAAAAGCTGTAAAATTGAGGAAAATCTTCATTTTGATTGTCATTATACAAATATAGCCAAAGGCATAACAAGGTTAAAGGGAAAATAAAGAGAGATAGTTTTGGTTTTGTTTGACATTACTTAAAACTATTTCACTTTTTATATTCACCCTTATTAAGTAACTTTGCTCTTAATCAATACAAATTATGGGACTTTTTGATAAATTAAAGCAGGGTTTGAAGAAAACCCATGAGAATATATTCAATAAACTTGATAAGCTGGTTAATGCCAAAAGTGATATTGATGATGATTTCCTTGATAACCTTGAAGAAATACTGCTGAGCAGTGATGTTGGTGTAAATACCACTGAAAAGATCATTAAAAATCTAAAATTACGGGTTAAAGAAGAACAATATGAAAGAACTGACCAGTTAAAGGCTATATTAAGGGATGAGCTGAAAAAAGCTTTCATTACCGGTGATGATCAAAAGAAAGATCCCTTCAAAGTTGATAAAAAGCCCTATGTGATTATTGTAGTGGGAGTAAACGGTGTTGGTAAAACTACATCAATTGGCAAGCTTGCATACAATTATAAAAATGCAGGCTATAATGTTTTAATAGGTGCTGCTGATACCTTCCGTGCTGCTGCAAATGAACAGCTTGAAACATGGGCTAAGCGCTCAGGTACTGAAATTATTCAGCTGGCACAAGGCAGTGACCCAAGCGCAGTGGTTTATAATACGATTCAATCAGGTATTGCCAAAGGTTATGATGTTGTAATAATAGATACTGCAGGCAGACTGCATACAAAAGTTAACCTGATGGAAGAGCTAAGCAAAATAAACCGTGTGATACAGAAACAATTGCCTGATGCACCGCACGAAGTACTGCTTGTTCTTGATGCAACTACCGGACAGAACGGTATGACACAGGCAAGGGAGTTCAGTAATTCAATTCCGCTTACAGGACTTGTTCTCACAAAACTTGACGGTACTGCAAAAGGCGGCATTGTGCTGAAAATATCCAGCGAGATGAAAATTCCTGTAAGATATATAGGCGTTGGTGAGCAGATAGACGACCTGCAGGTTTTTGATAAAGAAAGCTTTGTGCACGCATTGCTGGAAGATTAATCTCAAAATCTCAAGAGACTGCCCCAAGCAGGAGTGAAGGATCTCATTCGGTAAGCATTTATCTATTTAATATTGCCAAACCAAATTAAAATATTACCCCAATACATTGCTAACCGCATAGCGGCAGGGGAAGTTGTTGGCAGACCCGAAGCAGTTGTTAAGGAGCTTATCGAAAACTCAATCGATGCAGGTGCAACATCAGTTCAGCTTATAATCCGTGATGCAGGCAAAGCCCTGATACAGGTGATCGATAACGGTAAGGGTATGAATGAGGATGATGCAGTGCTAAGCTTTCAAAGGCATGCAACCAGCAAAATTTCAGAGGCTGAAGACCTTGAAAATATCACAACACTTGGTTTCCGCGGTGAAGCGCTTGCTTCAATTGCTGCTGTATCACAGGTTGAGCTGAAAACACGGACTGCCGAAGATGAGCTTGGGACATGTATCAAAAACCACGGAAGCGAAATTGTTGAACACACAAAAATTCAGACTGAAAATGGTACATCCATTGCAGTCAGAAATCTGTTTTATAACACCCCTGCCAGAAGGAATTTCTTAAAGACAAACCAGACTGAATTCCGCCATATATACGATACCTTTAACAGGCTTGCAATTGCAAACTACGATAAAGCGTTTTCATTTATAAATGAAGATGAGGAAATTTTTGACCTGCCTGCTGAATCCTTGTTTGAGAGGATCTGCAGGGTTGCAGGCAAAGATTCAAAAGAGAACCTGCTTGAAGTGGTTTACTCAAATGAGCTTATCTCGCTTAAAGGATTCATCTCAAAGCCCAGCTTTACCAAAAAGAACAGGCAGGACCAGAATCTTTATTTAAATAACCGTTACGTTGTAAGCAAAGCATTATCTTTTGCAGTTCACTCAGCTTACGAAGACCTTGTTGATAAAGGTGACTATCCTAATTTTTATTTATTCCTGAATTTAGATCCCCATAAATTTGATATAAACGTTCATCCTTCAAAGCTTGAAGTCAAGTTTGAAGAAGAACGCGCTTTATTCAGCTTTGTGAGAAAAGGTGTATGGAGCACACTAGAAAAGAACGACCTGATTGTAAAGGTCAAAATACCGGAAGGCAGTTTTATAAATGACGGAGGCAACAAGCCGGCATATAATGCCAATATTTTTTCATCTTCATCATTTACGAAACATAATAATACAGGCAGCACACAGGGATTCACTTTTCAGAAACATGAGAAGAACACATCTGTGATACATGAAATGTTCGGCGGAAAGCCCGGCGAAAATGCAGGAATGCCTGATTACCTTACCCCGCAAAATACTGATGAAGAGCCGCAGGACGTGCTTGAAACCAAGCTGTATAAGGATGAAAGCACTGATAGCCTTGTAAGTAAAAACGAGATATGGCAGTTCCAGAAAAAATATATTATGTACCAGCTTGAAAGTACTTTAATGATAATAGACCAGCATGCAGCGCATGAGAGGATATTGTATGAACAGGCCTTTGACAGGCTGAATAATAACGCAAATTTAACTCAGCAATTACTCATTCCAATTTATGTTGAGCTAAACCCTGTTGATTATGAAGTAGCACGCTCAATTGAGCAGGAACTGGGCTCTTTAGGTTTTGATATTGAGCTTCAGTCAAAACGTAAAGTGAAGATAAAAGGTATACCAAGTGATGTGAGGATAGGGAATGAAAGTAAAATACTGCAGGAATTAATAGACCAGTTCAAAGAGTACGATATAAAGCTTAATCTTGAAAAAAGGGATAACCTTGCAAAATCATATGCCTGTAAACATGCCATAAAAGCCGGTGATTTCCTTACCGAAGGCGAAATGCTGAACCTGATAGATAAATTGTTTTCTGTAAAGATGCCGTATGTCTGCCCACACGGCAGACCCACTATTGTTAAGCTCTCGATGGATGAGCTGGATAAGATGTTCTACCGTACAGGTTTATAAGATATTATAAGGTATATTACTTCAGTAATATACCCGGCAGTTCATTAATCGAATCAACCATAAACGCAATTCCCTTAAATTCTTCTTTTCCCAAATGTTCACGCACCCAGCCCGGTGTATGTTTATGCACTCTCTGTATAACTTTTAGGTTGCCGAACCTGCTGTCATTCATTCTTAAATATAACGGTAGGGCAAGATCAAGTGAGAATACATCTCCTATAACATAATCTGGTTTTTCTGAAAGAAGTATTTTGAAATAATTTTTCCTGTGCAGATTTACTCTGAAGCGTTTTGTTATATCATAGAATTCGGGCAGTTCGGTAAACGAATTATCAATTACAAATTTCTGTGCGTCTCCGATTGCATGCAGCCTGCCCCGGACTATGGACCTTTCATTGGTAACTGTCTGGCCGGCTTTGCGGAATAAATGTTCTATTTTTTCTGTCTTAGAGTTTGATGCAACTACAATTTCAACCCCTGCTGCATTTAGCTTTTTAATGATTGTACCGGCTGATTCAACCGGTTTTAGCTTGCCTTCAAGCTTGAACTGTGTTGTTGATCTGATGAAACAATCATTTGAAAATTCTGCAAGGCTCATTTTACCTTTTTTCTCAATGGCATCCTTTAGCCTTGCAAGCTCCTGTTTAAAGTGTGAGTATGACCTTTTACTTGCTGCCCGGTTTATGTAATCAAATATTGCATTATTATCTCCAAAGGGGTCTTCCTGGTAATAGGCAGATATTTTTCCGTTGTTGAACCATCCGTAATCGTAAGGTGTTGAATCCATTTCTTTTTTACTTTCAGTCAAAAGGTCATTTACAGTTTTTGGTGTATCACCTGTAAGCGAGGCAACTGCAGTTATAATATAATTCCATACATAGTCAGCTTCGGTTTCCTGGTTTGTCCATACGCCGTCAAAATCTGATATTAATTTTACAATAGCCATATTATGCTTTTAAAATTACTGTAAATGTATTATTTTCGGGGATTAATTTTCAAATTTAACATTTATCTTCAATTAATTTAATGCAAGAATCCGGTTCAAAAAACGTATCGGTAATAGTCATTGTTGCTGCCCTGGGTTATTTTGTTGATATTTATGACCTGATATTATTCAGTATTGTCAGGATATCATCATTAAAATCACTTGGTGTTACCGGGGATTCACTTTTAAGCGATGGAGTAATGCTTCTTAACATGCAGATGGCCGGAATGTTATTGGGAGGGATCATTTGGGGAATACTTGGAGATAAGCGCGGCAGGATTTCAGTATTATTCGGCTCAATCATTATGTATTCAATTGCAAATATCCTTAACGGAATGGTAACTGATGTCACACAGTATGCTGTACTCAGATTAATAGCAGGTATTGGCCTTGCGGGTGAGCTTGGTGCAGGGATAACACTTGTCAGCGAAGTGATGTCAAAGGAATCACGCGGGTACGGTACCACTATAGTGGCATCAATTGGCATATTAGGTGCAGTTGTAGCTGCATTAGTTGCAGATGTATTTGAGTGGCGTACTGCTTACTATGTTGGCGGAGGATTAGGGCTGTTATTGTTATTTTTACGAATTGGTGTGTATGAATCAGGGATGTTCAAGAATATCAAAAAGGAAGAAATTGGCAAAGGGCAATTCCAGCATTTATTTACAAGCTGGAGCAGGTTCACTAAATATGTTAAATGTATTTTTATAGGTGCACCACTGTGGTTTGTTGTTGGGATACTTATGACTTTCAGTGATGCATTTGCAAAACAGCTTGGTGTTGAAGGAGTTACACCCGCAAAATCCGTTATGTTCTGTTATATTGGTCTGGCTATGGGTGACCTTTTAAGCGGTTTTTTAAGCCAATATTACAAATCAAGGAAAAAAATTATATTTTCATTTATACTGGCTACCAATATCCTTATTCTTGTTTATCTTTTCATGAACCATTTCGGAACATTCTATTTTTATTCAGTTTGTGTTGCATTGGGTTTAAGCTGCGGTTACTGGGCTGTGTTTGTTACGAACGCCTCGGAGCAGTTTGGCACTAATTTAAGAGCAACTGTTACCACAACTGTTCCTAATTTTGTTAGGGGAGCGGTTGTGCCGTTAACGTTATTGTTCCAATATTTGAATCCAGCAGTCGGCATTATTTATTCAGCTGCAATTGTAGCGGGTATATCACTGGTATTTGCCTACATTTCTGCTGTAAGGCTGGAAGAAACATATGGTAAGGACCTGGATTATATAGAAATGATATAAATTTTTTGTTTTAAATATCATTATAAAATTTGGCATTTAAGTTTTAAATCTTTAAATATATTTTACCTTATTAATACCACCACAAGCTTATAATAATTATGAAGAAATTAATTACAATTTTAACTTTTGTTATATATTGTCTGCATTCATATGCTGACTATACTACACCAAATACCTCAGTCAGCTGGAGCCTGAACGATCTTGTTGCAAACTCCGGCGGCGCTGTCACTTTTTCCGGTGGAAATTACTTTGTAAATTCAAACCTTAACGTTGCTTCCTCAGATACAATTAAGATATTAAGTAACGCAACAGTAAAACTTGCACAAAATGTTTCAATGCTTGTAAATGGTACTCTGATAGTAAATCCGCCGGATTCAGTAAAATTTACTGCTATTGATACAACTCTTAAATTCACGGATCTCAGGCTTGATGGTGCGGGAATTACATGCCTGCTAAATAAATTTATTTATGAATACAGCTTTAACGGTCTTAGGCTGCTTAACACAAGTCCGTTGATCTCTAACTGTACTTTCAGGTACAATTGCGGCGGTGCATCACTTACAGTACCTGCATTGAATTTATTCAATGCTAACCCTGTTATTACTAATTGTCTTTTTTACAGGAACTACAGGGCGGCAATAGCAGGCGGTTCCAATATTGCAAATGCACCGCAAATACTTAACTCACAATTCATAGAAAATGTTTTGACCAGCGGCAATGTTCCGCAAATTAACCTGGGACAATCAGGTTCAGGTACAACAATTATCCGCGGCAATACTATTCGGGGTATTTCTGTCCTTTCCGGGGGAATTGCAGCATTGCCTGTAGGGACATTGACTGTCATAATTGAAAATAATATCATAAAAAAGAACCGTTACGGCATAGCGTTAAACGGAAGTGTGAATGCTGTTATAAGAGGAAATATTATAGACAGCAATAATATCCAGGGTATACCTTTGCAGGGTGGCAGCGGTTTGAATTTTGTAGGTTCCGGGGTAAACGCAAAAGTCTCTAAAAATTTTATAAGGTGGAATTTATGGGGTGTTACACTGCAAAGCTCTGCTTCCGGAGTTTTCGGTGATCTCAGCAGTTCCGATACTAACAGTATAGGCATGAACCAGATCCACAGTAATCAAAACAGCGGTGTGTTTTATGATTTTTATAACAATACTGCTAATCCTATAAAAGCAGAAAATAATTTCTGGGGTATTAATAATCCCGATAGTGTTGAAGCACATATTTTTCACCAGGTTGATAGTGCAGCTCTTGGATTTGTAGATTTTATCCCGCTATGGGTTCCTTTGGGAATTAATCATTATTCCCAGGAAATTCCTGCTGGCTTTTATCTTGGTGACGCTTATCCGAATCCGTTTAATCCTTCGACAAAGATCAGGTTTGATATATCCGGCAACGGAACAAATTTATTTTCTGACACAAAGCTTGAAGTTTTTGATGTTACAGGAAAAAGAATCAAAGTTATATTGAACAGCCAGCTTAAACCCGGAAAATACGAAATAGAATTTAATGCTTCAGATCTTGCAAGCGGTATATATTTTTATAAATTAACTTCAGGCAATTTTTCAGCATCAAAAAAACTTGTTCTGATAAAGTAATTATAGATAAAAATTGCAGTTTTGTTGATATTTTAAACAATTTTGACGATTTTAGGTAAAATTTAAGTAACCAAAAACGTTAAAATACTGATTTTCTTAATTATTGATTTGTTATTATTTTTACACTAACTTAAGGTTTCCAAATAGAAATTAATCAAATTTATAACTTAAAATGAAGAATTTTAAAAATTCACTGCTGATGTTTACGGTAATTTGTGTTTTAGGCGCAATTACATATTTTTCAATTAACGGCTTTGATATTACTCAAAGCTCTGTTTCAAATCTTCAGCCTAAATATTCACAGGTTAGAATATTTGCAACAAATGAAAACGATTTTAAAAAAATTGAAGATGCAGGCTTACATATTGATCATGCTATTACAAAGATGGGATTATATTCTGATGCATGGCTTTCAGAATATGAAATGAATTTATTAAGTCTTTCAGGTGTGCCTTTTGAAGTATTGGTAAATGACTGGCAGACCTATTATGATAACCAGCCAAAGATGACTGAAGGTGAAATAAATGACCAGATGAGACAGGCATACGAAAAAGATGCTATTACACACTCAATATACGGCACTATGGGTGGATACATGAAATATGATGAAGTTGTTGCCAAGCTTGATTCAATGAGAATGTGGTACCCGCAGTTTATTTCTGCCAAGTTTTCAGTTGGCACAACATATGAAGGCAGAACACAGTGGGCTGTCAG
>CAZOAP010000004.1:0-41446 GCA_964577645.1 uncultured Ignavibacteriales bacterium | reverse complement strand
ACTCATTTGTAAAATTGAATTTATATGAATATCGCAATTTATATACTGATATAAAGAGGGGGTCGGTAAATAATTGCAGCCGGCAAACCCACAACTTATTTATATATAATTACTTAGTAATCACGTAAGGACACAAATATTTGCACTTTTTACAAAAGTTTGCAAAAATTGACACCTCGAAAGACACAAATTTTTGCAATATTGCATTTTTGAACTAAATTCGCAGGGTGTTGTATGGAGTGATTTTACAATGTGGTTTTGACAAAATGTCACTAAAACAAAGGCGGTATGCAATTGTGAAGCGGTTGAGACTGGACAACGGACGGCGAAACCTGCTGAATACATTGCGCTTTTCGGTTTTATTGCGCTTTTGCCTGCATATGTGCGCTGAGGCAATGAAATTGTAATAATTGTAGCTTTTAGTGATGTCATTGCCGAAGCAGTACAAAATCTATGTAACTGAACGGAGTGGGTGCTTCCATGGGCACGCACGGAGTGAAAACCATCATCACAGGCAGAAAGTGCATTAAAGCCTCCAGATACCGCCAATATGAATGCAAAAAATGCAATAAATATTTGTGGACTGAGTGATGCTCTCTTTAAATCCCAAATAAGTTGTGGGTTTGCCGGCTGCAATTATTTACCGACCCCCTCTAAAATTGTATATTTAATTATATTTTTTAACTTAATTAGCAATTTTACCTTATTAGCTTTTTCAATTTTTAATTTTTAATTTGTAATTTTTAATTGTTTTGTTATACCACCGCCACAAATTTTTGCACCGAACAAATTTTTGCTTTTTGCGCCGCAGGCACTATATCAAAACGGGGGAAGCTTTTCATCATTCTTTAAAATATGCAACTACAATTGTTCTGCAGCGGAAATGATACGGCGGAAGCGATAAACCCGGCGGAAGATCTGCATCATTTTCAGGAAGCTGTGCGACCTGCTCAGCATTCAGCCAAGGGGAAGCTTCTTTTATATCATCCGGATTTGTGAGGCTTAGAATATTATCACGATATTCAATTGATCTTTCAACGGGAAAGATGGTCCCGTTCATGCGCTGGCAAATTTCGCTTGTGCGATCATCCATAATGGCCCGGACTTCATAATAATCAACACCGGCCTGCTCGAATCCATTGACCTTGCCAAGCTCACGGACCGTATTGGTTTGATGCTCTGCAAGATCATAGAAATACTGCTGACCCTGATCAGTCAGTTTGCCAAAGTTCTTTTCAAAATCATCAGCAATCTGTTTAATGGTTTTATCCCCATCAAAATATGATGATGTTAAATCATCAAATTTCTTTTTAAGATTATCATCATAATGATTCCCTATCCAAAACAGGTTTTGATCCGCTAATATTTTTGAAGCTTCAACATCCTTTACATTAAATGATAATTTAATATCCAGCGGTTTTAATACTTCGTTTTTCCCAAGCTTTAAAATTTCTTTTGTAAGAGTATTTACATCATCCGTTACAACTGTCTGGAAATCTTTGCCAAGCCTGCGCTGCAATATTTCGTCAATTGCAACAGCATCAGCTGACACAAATTTTTCACTGCCTTTATTTACCAGGTACTCAATTACTTCATTTAATGCTGCACGTGTTTGCTCATCATATGTTGTTGCAATTGAATCACGCAGCTTGCCGAGTAATTTCTCATAAGCTTTATCATCTTTCTGCAGAATTACATACCGCATTCCTTCTACAGATTTTATCATTTGATCTAGGACTATTTGTGTATAGAAGCTCATTACTCGGTTAATTGTTTTTTTACTTCAAGTAACTCTCTGTGAATTTTCGCAAGCTTATCAGCCGGATTATTGTTATCGCCGGTTGGTTCGTAACCTGCTGCAATACGCTTTTCATCATCGGAAAGGAATGGTGCAATCTGCAGTGACCTGAGAAGATCCATCCATGATTCAACAGTAAGCTCTTTCAGCTGGATGTAGAAATCTACCACACCTAGGCCGTATTTTACGATGAGATTAATTTTATCCTGAAACATCTGGCGGTCAGGCTTGCCGATGAGCTCCTCAAACAGGCGGAACATCATTTCACCTTCACCTGAGCCAAGCTGCCCGGCTGTGGCAAGTCCCCAAATTTTGGAATTCATATTATGGGCCACCATAACAACATCACGGGAAAACATTCTTTGTTTCAGAAAGCTTGCATCCTTTATATCAGCTGATACTTTTTCGATCCTGATCTTAACATCCGGAGTATCAGAGTTGAGATACAAAGCTTTGCCTGCATTGGCAATGCCTTTATAATTTTTAGAGAGAAACGAATTTATATCCTGCAGCACGTTTGAATCAACCTCGCCGCCTTCAACAATGATAATAAAATCTATCATCATGCCATTTTTAAACTGCGAGATGTTGAATTCAACACTGGAGCGATCAAGCATTATATCGCCAATTGCGCTATAGTAATCAGGGACCGAATAATATTTTGATTTTGGGCTGTATGCTTTAAGCCACAAAACTTCATTAAGATTCGTATCACGCTTTTTGCGGTTTGGGTTGAAGAGAGCAAAATCCTGTCTCTTGGCTCCATCCTTTTGGATGAACTGAACTTTGCCGTAATGCTTTTTTACACGAACATCAGGAGCGCGCATATTGTATATTTCCGCAATCTCGCCTTTGCCATTTGGAACGAGCTCCAGGTATGCATAGAAAAATGTATAATAATCTTCCGCCATGGCTTTCAGTATATCAATGAATCTTTCACCTGCTTCATTTGGAAGATCGATAAACTCCTTTACCTTTTTGTAGTTAGGTAAATTCTCATAGTTTTCAAGCTTCTCATCAACCGGTACGATATTGAAACCCATACCTGCGACTGCCTGTGTTTTAATTCTTATACTTCTATCATGATATGCATTGTATGTGCGGAGCTCTACAAGTGTATTGGGATCAACCGGCGGAGTCATGCCATCTGCAAAATTTGTCTGAATATTTTCCTGCTGCTTGGATGATTTTGAGATCTTGGCTGCACCTGCTGCTGCAGCACTTGAAGATTCGCCCAAACCAATGCCCGGATAAAGAATTGTAGCTGAGTAGCTTGATGTTACTTTGCCCTTTTTTACGGGGAACACTTTGTTCTTTGCAAAGTCAGGTACATTGATATTTATATTCAATGAATCAGCTTTGCGTGTAATTTTCTTTTTTGTTTCCATTTATCCGCCTAAGACCATTGATTTAACCTGTTTTTTTATCTTTAAAATTTTACGGGATATTAAAGCTTCCAAACATGCTACAGCATCCGGACCATCGATAAAGCCATCGGGAAAATCCATGAACTGATCTATGAGCAAATTCAAACCCTGATGCCGTACAAATATAATTTTACCTCGCTTTATAGGTGACTGCAGTGATGTTATCCGCGCGTCTTTACTGCTTGGATTTCTATCAGTATGTATGTTCAGCCTTTTTCCGCGTTTTACTTCTTCTCTTTCATAATCATTTATAAGTACCTGCTGGTAACCAAAAGACTCAACGCCATCCAGCTGGGATTTGTATTTGATGGATAGATCATAATGCCTTGTTACCATATCCATTGTGGACTCTTTCCTGATGGAAGAATCAAGCACATACAGTATGAAATCTTTCCTCTTTCCAGCTTCCATGATCTCATCAACACCAATAACAACTATAGCCTGAAAACATTTCTTTGATGTTTCGGTTGTTAATGATGTTTTGCCCACTGCGGGATCAACATAAGTTGCGACTTTAATCCCTGTTGGCACTTCGCTATAATCAATTATCTTAAACCATTCACGGTCAAACTCTCCCTCATCTCCCTCGGGTTTCTGCATCATTTCAACACGCTCAGTCTCAGGCATATCATAAAGAGCTTCCATCAATTTATCTGTAGGGAACCTTTCTTCCCAGGTGGAATGCATATTGCCATGAGTATCTTCAACCAGCGCGGGATAAGCTTTCTTGACCCACTTACTGCAGTCGTTATGCTCCATTAATTTATGCAGTACTGATTTACGGCTGAAATAATTGCCAATGAAAATAAAGCTAAACTTTACAGGGACCGTTGCTTTATATGCATCCTTAAGCAGAAAGTTGATAATTTTCTTAATTACTTTCGGGCTGTTTGGTGTAGTACGGCTTTCAATATCTTCAATAATAATGTGGTCAAAGCGGTACTGCATATTCTTCTTACCTTTGGGTGACATCTTCCAACCGAGACTAATTACCCGGATGCCTGTCTTTGTAATGAAGTTACCATTTTCCCACTTGTTTGAACCGCGCAGATCACCAAAATCATTTATGATTCTCTGATTTACTTCAAGCTCTGCCTTAACTGCAATACCATATTCTTCGGCTGCTTCCTGAGATGAGGAAATAAATCCAATAAATTTCCTTTGCTTGAAAACAATTTTGTGTACAACATCAATTAAGCTTATGATTGTGGATTTTGCAGAACCTCTGAAACCATAAAGAAGTACACCTATGCCGGTTGTATCGGCTATATGGAACATATCCTTGTGAATATCAGCGGGTTCATTTTCGCAATAATGCGGGAAGTACTCTTTTGCAAAATAGATCTTATCAACACGAGCCCTGGCAATTCGCTTTTGTTTTTTTACGGGATCATCATCGCCAAATACAGGAACACCGGCACAGATAAAGTCCAGTATTTCCTGATATGATTTCTTAAATTGATTGGCGGTTGTTGCCATTACTTTGTTATCCCGGGTGAATATGTTTTTAATGCGTATTGCTGGTAATTATCAAGCAGTGTACGGAGGTGTGAAAAGAATTCTTCCGGAAGCAAACCACTTGAAGCTTCATTTTTTATGAAGTTTCCAAAATCTGATATTACAAAAAGGACAGAGCCAAGCCTGTCATTATCTTTATACAGGGTTTTAATGGTCCCTGATATTTTGGAAATACTGTCAGCTATTTGTGCAACCGCGGCTGCGCCGCCTGCTTCGCTTAATTTTTCGATTTGTTCTTCAAGGGCTTTTGTAAGTATCTCGGGTGTTCTTGCGGATTTACGGCTGAGCTCCTCGCGGATCTCATTCCAGTTTTCTTTATTGACCCAGTTGTAAATTGTTTTCGCATTACAGTTGAGTGCAGCAGATATGCCGGGTACTTCCCAGCCATCTTCCGTGTAGAGCTTCTTAATATAAGGCTTCAACTGTTTTATGGATTTGTTATCCGCCATTACCGGTGACCTTAATTCCTTTTGTTATTGTTTTGATGCGCTCTTCCGAGAGACAGAATAATTCAGAACACTTGCGCAGTGCATCTTCATACTTCATGTTGTTTGATCTCATTGATTTAAATGCACACCTTATTTTAAGGTCACGGATCTTTGTTTCATCGGTTATACCGAGCTCAGTCGCTTCGCTGATGATCCGTTCTGTATTTTGATCAATTACCATGGTGTTAATATATTGAGTTATTTTATAAAATGTTAGATTGTTTTTACAATTTTTTTAAGCCGGTAATAACCTGTGAAGCCTCTTTCATGGTGAGTTCATCGGCAGTCAGTGTACCGGTTGTATGCTTTATGAAATTATTAAGATGCTCAGGGCTCCATTTTTTGGCAGCGCATATTTGGTTGATGGCTAAGAATTGTTTTTGCGTGATGAATCCGGGCTTGCCGATGTTGCCGGTTATATGATGAGACTGCTTCGATGCGCTCGCAGAGCTTGAATTGTTCATTTTACCCAATGCTTCAATGATCTTGTTTGCCTGGGCGGAGGTGCAATTATCTTTTCCGAGTGAAGCGGTACCTGCCCATGCAGGCATGAGGTCATGCAGCTGGTCATTTGATAAGTTCAGGTCCTTTGCCAAGGCATAGATCTTCTTCCGCTGGTCGTGTGATATTGGTGTGCGCACTAACTGCATATGACTTCTCTTATAATGTTGATTGAAAATTTTTCTATCTTCTCAGTTTTTCCCCAACCGGTTGCGGTGTAGAAATGCTTTTTATCTGCGCAAAGACATGATACACAATACACAAAGCCACGGCCATGCACTCTGACATTTTTACCAACCAACTCATTCGGATGTTCTCTGTAGTATTGAAGATCTTTTTCAGGCTGCATTTTCCAATTATCCCTAAAATAATTTTTGTATATTTGTGTATTCTTAAACTTAATATCCTATCATGGAAAACGATAAAACTATTACAATTTCAACTGGTCAAACCATCAAATTAAACGGAATCAAAAAAGTAAAGTACACAGTCGAATCAAACAGAAATGATCTTGAAGTGTATTATAGCAATGGCGCAGTGTATGCTTGTTTTGACACACCTCAGGAAGTTGAAGAAGCTTATAAAATAATATTAGAAGAAAAGAAAAAACTTTATTCTTAAGCTGCATTTCTGTACTCCAATACCGGAATCAATGCCGGGTAAAGTGTTTCAATCCAGCGCTGCGGTACTATTGGCGGTACGGCATTGCCGATAAATTTCTTTTGATCTGATTGGTTGCCCTTAAGCTTGTAGCTTTTGGGCAATCCGGTTATTGCAAGCAGTTCATGAATGCGAAGCATACGCAGCTTAATATCAACAATGCCATATGCGGCCATGAAAAGCTTTATCTTCTTTGTGCATTCTGAATCATTATCATATATCTCAATAACTGTTTCACCGGTTTCGGTCTGCACCAGGTAAGGCGGTGCTTTATCCATTCTTGCAATAAGCGTGAAACAAGGATCATCAACACTGTATGCAGCTTCACTGAACCACTGCGGATTAACCAGATACCTGTGATGCCTTGAAGCAAGTATTGATGGTGCTGGTGCATTCACTGAATTTGCAGTATTATTGAAGTTAGTATCAAGCATGAATGCCTGATCAACCTGTACAAGCTTTTGTTTTGGATTTCCAACTATAGCATTTGATGGCTTATGTATACTCACAGGCCTGCTGTTGGTGTACTGTTCATCAATAAAGAACTTAGGCTGAATTAAAGCCTGCCTGTCTTTTGTGGTAATGGTGCTGCTTGGATCATCAACACTGCTTATATTCTTTCCTGTCTTATGATACTTAACCATGAATTCAGGTGATGCCAGTGCAAGCTTGTCATGTGTAAGTATAACAGGTGCCGGTGATTCAATTGAATCGCACTTTGAACTGTGATTATAGTTAACAAGGAACTTCGCCTGCACCAAAGCAAACCTGTTATTGGTAGGAATTGTATTGCATGGTTCATCAATACCCTTAACCCTGTTCTTATCGCTTCCGGAATTGTACTGTGCAACAAAAGCTTTTTCAATGTTAATTATTTCATGCTGCGGTTGTGTAGTTATTGTATAAAATGGTTCATCAATGCTTTTGGGATTATCACTAAGATGAGATACCAAAAAAGCTTTATTTACCGATGCAACACCAACACCCGGCATTGTTGTGATTGTTGGTGATGGTTCCTCAACTGATGATCCTTTGTTCACGGAAGTATTGTTGCAGGCTGAATTATATTTCACAATCCATTTATCATCACCACCGGCAACATATTTTTCAAGGCCTGCATAAATTCTTTCCAGTGTTTTTTCTGAAAGCGGTTTTTTGCGAGTGAAGATGCTTTCTCCTTCATCATTGAAATCAAGTACCTGCTTAACAGCCTTCCATTTCTTCAAACCTTTACCAGCTTTTTTTGCATGGGTAGGCAGCGGGAATATCATCGGCAGTTCTTTTTTTGCGAAGCATATAAACAGCCTTTTGCGGGATGTATGTGCGCCATAATCTGCACAGTTCAATATCCGGAATTCATATTTATATCCATATCTTTTTACTTTCTTAACCCATTTCACGTAATCAATGCCCTTTTCTTTTGATATTGGCTTGCCGTTTAAGTCCAGCGGACCCCATGACATGAACTCCCTTACATTTTCGATGAGTATGTAATCGGGGTCAAGATGGCTGATGTATCTGAATAAATGTTCTGCAAGTGTGCGGCTGTCAGCATCCCGGGGCATTCCGCCTTTTGCATTTGAGAAGTTTGTGCATTCAAGTGAAGCCCACAATACTTTTATTGCACCGGGTGACCATGCAGGGAATTTGGTTACATCAAAAGTTTTAATATCTTCTGTGAAGTGAAGCACTCCCCTGTGGTTTGCTTTGTGTGATGCAATTGCAATCGGGTCATGGTTGATGCATGCTATAACATTAGCACATTTCAAGCCTTTATACTTGGCTTTTTCTATACCGGTAGTCACTCCACCGGCACCACAAAATAGGTCTATAACTTCAATCATTTATTTATATTTTGGATTATGGATTCTAATATATTACGCGGCTTTAATGAACCGGATGAAATTTGTAAATTTTGCAGGCACTATTTCAGGCACATGAAACAATCTGATGCTGCCCAGGTGATGCATGTAGATCCAAAGATTCCGCAGCACATTTTTGGGCAGAAGATCTGCACTAAGCGGAATGTATTTGTATTTTTTAATGATGGTTGCCAGCACTTTCTGAGAAGATAATTTATTTTTCTTTTCTCCAAACCGATAAAGCCCTGATGTTTGAATAGCCTGAAATTGTGAATACACCTACAAGTCCGGCCATCTTTAATTTTTTCTTATGCAAGCTTTCATTTGGATGGCATTGTGGTATTAATCTATGCAATAGAATAACCAGCCCCCCCCCCTGACAAACCCGGGCCGCTTCATTCATTACTTTTGTCATACTGCAATATTTTAAATCGTACAAATCCTTTGCTTCCTTTTCGCTGTAAGGCGGATCCAGCATCACAAAATCAAATGAACCATCTTCAAAAGGAAGGGATTCACAGTTTGCAACAACATCCGGATTCAGTTCCGGTTTAATATCAACAGTTGTACCTTCGGGATCTTTGAAGCTGCCTGAGAACATCCACAACCTTTTATCTCCCCACCATCCCATCTTCTTTATTCTGTTAATTAATCCGCCAGGAAATGCACCTGGATAACCAGTGTTCGATGGGCCAAGGCACCATATATCACGGAAGTAATTATATTTTGTATCCTTCATTCTTTCTGTTTCACTGAGCATTTTATCTTTCATGGTTATTGATTGGCTAATTTTAATAATATATCTGCATGGCATGGCTTATCTAAAGCGCAGAAACAAGCAAGGTTTTTACCTTTGAGTTCAGATATATCAAGCTTGCCAATTGAAATCTGTTCCATCAATAAATCTTCATATAGAGAAAGAACATCAGTTATAGTTCTCAATGTCACATAAGCATCACCAAAATCATTAAAGCCAACCTTAAATGGATTACCCCATTTTGTTGGCCTGCCAACATAAATTGTGTTGCATGGTAATTTATAGCCAGCAGTTCTTTTCCGTTGTACCCTTACTGGCTTATTCATGCAGCACTTTTTATATTTCTTACCACTACCGCATGGACACGGTTCATTCCTGCCTGTTTCCGGTACTACTTTGCGCGGCTCTGTTACTCTGGAATCATGACCATAAGCGCACTTTTTACATATTGGGCCATGGCCATCATATTTATATATCTTTCTGTTTCCGCATAAGCGGCATTTCTCAGGCGGTGTTCCCGGCTTAAATTTATCTTCTAAGTCAGCAAGCTGTTCCTTTGTTAAAGTTTTGGCCAGCATTAATTTTATATCTGTATCAGTACTCATTTTCCGAATAAGCTTGGTTCGATCACAACCGCTTGCACCAGGTTGTTTGGTGTCTGTGTTTCTTCATTGAATAATTCTTCATCTGTATCAATTACCATTTCTTCCTTCATCAGTTCATTTACCCGGGCACAGACTGTATGCAATGGCATATCCAAAAGCTTTGCTATCTGGTGTCTGGTCAGCTTGCCGTACCTGAAAAGCAGTGCGTATATTCTGCGCATCTGCGGTTCATGAGTATCACGGGTAATTCCAAATGCATTATCGCGTGATACTTCACTGTAATATCCTGTGCGGACTCTACGCTTTTTTACCTTCAAAGTACTTGTTTGCATATTCAAATATTTTTATTAGTGATGATACTTTAAGCTTCCATGTTAAGCCTGCAAATGTGATGGATACTATTTCATTGCCATCAACATTCTGCATATCAGTGTATATGCCGGATACTGTTTCTGAGATCTTCATTAGTCCGCGCACTCCGGCAGCCTCAAAGCTTTGCGCAGTGTATGGAACTCATTAAGGAAATGCTGCTTCATAAGTCCATCAATATGCATTGGCTGAGTCACACAGAAATAATCTGTTGGTTCTTCCGTGAGGTTTCCCCATGGCAGCGGATCAGTGAATAGATCCCTGCGTTCAGTTGCCAACATGATGTTATCAATCTTATTAATGATAAGTAAATCGGAACTGTGTATGTCGTATTTATTTGCAATGATTATTTCAAGCTTTGCTTCATGCTCAGAATAACCATGAATAACTCTTTTCACGGGCCGTACAACGTCAGATAGATATGCTTCTGCTGCATCATGCATGAGCGCAGCATACCTGTGTGAATAGCTTAAGCCCATGTGCCGGGCAAGGCCAAGGCAGCCAAGCGAATGTTCAGCTACACTGTAGAAACGGTTTGAGTGACCATTGAACCTGCAGATGTTGGAAAGCGCGTGTGCAATATCAACGATATTTATATCTTCCATATCCGGCTCCAGCGGATAGAACTTTTTACCTGTATATGTTTGTATCCAATCTGTTTTCTTTGGCATTTTACCAGGGATATTTAATTATTGAAATGATAAGCAGAACAAGAAGCAGTGCCGATAATATTATCTGCGGTAATATTACCGGCTTATTTATGAGTTGTATCATCAGGCAGCTTTTATATTTTTTATTTCAACCCAGTTAGCTTCCACTGAAAATGTTTCTTCCTGCTCAACTCGCAAACCCATGCCGGCAAGATCTTCATCCTTTATTTTTTCAGCGGCATAATCACCAAGGATTGCAGCTTTATCAAGCTCAGTTTTTTCACGCAGATACTTTTTGCCGAAAAGCTTCTTTGCAAATGCGACCGATGATTCAACTTTCCATTTTTTATTAAGCTGTTTTACGGATGGCGGATTGGTACGGAAGCCAACTTTACCATGATTGAATACTTTACTCCTGGTCTCATCGAATTCATCTTTATTCTTTGCACAGAATGTTTCTATGGCATCTTCAATGGTGGCTACAGTGCCTGAGCATTCGGCAGTTGACTCAGCATATTTATCTGTTATGATTTGCATTTCTTCATTCATGGCGGCTTCCTGTTTCTGCAGTTCAGCCTTGGCTTTACCAAGCTCAAGCAATGCATTATCCAGATCTTCAAAGCTGTTAATTTTCATTTTTGTTTGCCTCTTTCTTTCTTTTTATTTTGTATTTGGTTTTGGTCTCTGCAACAATCTCATACTCACCAAGATCCATGGAAGGCGATGCTTTAAAATCAGTTTCATGGTTGGTGAGGAATTCATTCACGTTAACATTAAGCTTGCCTATGGATTCAGCAAGCTCTGTGAGTTCTTCATCGTGTGCTGAGAGAACATTCTGCTTAGCTGTATCTGCGAGTGAATGAATATCCTTTTGTTTCTTAAGCAGGAATTCCTTCTCCTGTAAAGCTTTGGTGAAGTCATTCCAGTTTTTGAGTTCAGCATCCGGGTATTTTACATGCTTCATGTAGTCTGCACCCGGTGTGACGTTGAATAGTGTATCCATATTGTTTACCTTTCTTTGGTTGGTGGATTATTTATTCGAGTGAGTATGTACCGTCTGGTTTCAAAGTAAGTGTCCAGCCAGCATCACCGAAAAGATACATACCGATATTTTCACCAGCTGATTGTGGCCTATAAACATATTCAATTTTTTTGCCGGTATGAAGCTCATCATGAAGATTCTGGAACTGTTTCTTTAATTCGTTTTTTTTCTTAGTTGTTTTTGGCATTACGTGATTCCTTTCTACTTGACTTGGCGCAGCACCAGCTGCGGAAAGTTTGGTTTATAATTCAAATAAATTTTTCTGTACCGTTAATGCATCCGGATGTTTTTCAAGATGCTTGGTGAACCATATTGATTCATCAGGATAAGCTTCTTCACATTCAGCCAGCGCATCATCATCCTGTGCTTTTATAGCTTTATCCATCGAATTGAAAATTGAAAATCCGTAACCGGGTGAACCGATAAGCCATAATGCATACCGCTTCATTGGCAGCGGTTTGATGGATTCAAAGTATTTCAGGTTGAATGGTTTTGGCATTACTTCTTATTTTCTGTTATTGCGTATTTTAACCTGGCGTTGGCAATTGCCATGCCGTTTGGTTTTGCATTACGGCCCTGCCTAGCTTTTTCACGCCTGGCTTTGCCATGTTTTTTCTGCTGGTCACGCTTTCTGCGCTCAGCTTTATTGATGCTGAAAATACCTGCCAGTACTTTGGATGAACCTTTATTGTAATCCTTTGGCAGTGATCTAATATCAGCCTGTAATTGTGATTCAGTGATGATGTCTTTTTTTGTGATCATGTTTCTACTTATTTAATAATTTGTTTATTGTATCATCATTAACTTCGGCCTGCCTTTTCTCATGATGCTGCATTATCCATGAGAATACTGCATAGTTCATATCCGTCATGAGGTCATTGCCGATATGGAAATTTGAGCGGTATTCAAAATCATACTTGGTGCCCTGCTTCTGGTCGTATGTCATTACCAGGTAGTTATCTGAAAATGCAAGAAGAAGAATTGAGTAAATGCGCTTTATGGTTTCTTTGAATTTTTTCATGAACCCCCCTAAGTGCCCCCTTTAAAAACAAGGGGGGATGTGGTTAGTTTAATTTTATGGAACCGTTCTTTACCAGAGTGGCGAGGAATTTTACTTTTGCTTCGCCCTCTGTTGATGCATGTGATACTGCTTTGTATCTTGCATTATGTATCTTCCAGTTCTTGGGATCTGATCTTTCGATGACAGTATATTGCGGGATGAACTGATTAAGCTCTTCACCGGTGACAGCTGCAACGAAACATTTCTGCCAGCCTTTGAACTTGGTAATGCTTTCTGTCTGGAAGATCTTGCCATCATTTTTGGACCAGTATGCAGATGATGCTTCCTGCGGAAGTCCGAGCTTTGCCAGTATTAAACACGCAGCGTAATCCAGATAAATTGTATGTTGTTTATTCTTTGTATTCATGTATGCTGTTACTACCCCCCGTAGTTTGTTGTTAGATCTTCAATCTCTTCATGGCTTCTTCTGCCATTTCATTGTTTGGTGTATCGCCTGAATTTTTAGCAAGCTTGTTAATCTTATCGGTGAGGTTGAGAATTGAACCGAATCCGCCGAGCTTGCAGTACTTTGTATAAATGTGATTTATCATCTGGTCCGTAATTTTGTGCCTGCCGAACTGGTTCTTGAATACCATCTTCACGTCATCAGGATGCAGCGGGTCAAGTATTTCATTGTACTTTACACGGCGCATCAGGCGGATAAGGTTTTCACGGAGTGTGCCCGGGCGTTTGATCTTATTCATGAGGTTTTCGTCACCCACAAATACCAGCCCAAGATTGCCTTTGCCGTCTGACCATATATCGCGCATTATTTCAAACATCTTTTTGTTGAGCCTGTCGGATTCATCAAAGATGAAAAGCTTTTTATCCTGAGCCAGAGCACCACAGATCTGTTCATATGACTGCTGCAGGTTGAGTCCGATTGAAGGAAGCCCAAGCTTTTGGCAAATCAGGTTAAGCAGGTGGCGCGGTGTGATGATCTCAGGTACATAAAAGTAAAGCGCAAATGAATTCTCGTTGGCGTACCGCTCTGATGCCAAAGTTTTACCTGCACCGGATACTGAACCGATGATGGAAATTGTCTGCTCTTTAAATGTGAGATTGAATATCTTCTCTGCTGTTGCAAGTAGTTTGGTTGGATAGATGTGTTCTGACATCATATCCACAAAGCGCTCAATCAGTTTTATGTGCAGCGGTTCAAGATGTCTGCCATTGCGGAATGCCTGGAGCTCATCGGTTGTTATACCGATCTTTGAGCACAGCTGCGAGTCAGAGAATTCGTACTCTTCCTGCAGCTCGTTAAGTTTGTTGATAAGTTCTTTCATGATTAATTAGTATGTATTTTTTTTATTTCAAAGCATGACCATATCATTCCTGCCAAGTCTATTCCCATATCACCAATTTTAAAATAAATGGATTTATCAGGATTAAGCCAAACTACTATTGCGGATAACAGGAATATGAAAAACATGAGAGATAAAACTAATGATTTTAAAATATTCATTATTAACTTTCATCCTTAATTGTCTCATCAAACGGGACCGGAATTATATAATAATTTATACCACATACCGGTGTGCCGTTTGCTTCTTCATCAAACCCGAGGATCTCTACTGCCATGGCACGAGCTTCATCCATGGAATTGTAAAATTGATTCTTTGCAATCTCCTGACCTTCATCGTTAAGTTCACGATCAAGGTACCAAAAGTTCGATTCTGTGTATTTCATTAAAAGTAAATATCTTATTTGCACTTTATTAGCCTCCTATGATGGGATTCTTCGCTTTCGCTCAGAATAGATCCACATCTTTATATTTATTTTTTGATGGTTTCTTTTCTGCGATGATTCGTGTTTCTTCCTGCTTTATTTCATCTGACATACTGCCGGAATTATTGAGGTGCAGAATGTTGCTGGAACACACCCCGTCTCCGCCAGCGGAGCCACCCCTCTCAAGAGGGGAATCACGTAGAGTATCGCGGATGGCTTTTTCCTCGGCACGCTGGAGTATCAGTTCATCTTTGTATGATACATCGTTGTAATCTATCAATGTCTGGCGTTCTGCAATACATATAAATTTGAGAGAGTCAGATATTTCTTTTGTAAGCTGTGACCGATCAGTTATTTTCTGCAATTCTTCTGAATGGAATACATAAATTTTATGATTGCCAACAGAGGTATACCGAATTAATACTTTCTGACGGGCAATACCAGCAAGCTTAGCATGGTAGTATTCACCATTGGCAAGGTTGATGCCTGTTTTCATCTGCACTGTGCGAAGCTCAAAGTTAGTTGCATATAATGCTATGATTGCCGGGTCAGCTGTAACAGGCTTGAATCCCTGATTAACATAGTACATGTACCTGCCCCGTGGTGAGTTCAGCTTCTCACCCATTTCATTTACGGTTTCATCTTTGCAGTTCAGGTTGTATACCTGGCGGCCAAGCTTATCTTCTTTTAATCCGCCGTGAATGCGTTCATGATATTCATCAAACTTTGTTTCGAGTAATTCCTTAAGCTCACTGATATGCATTAAGCGGCGTTTGGATTTCTTAAGCCTTGCATCGGGATCTGCAATTGTGAATGAGTAACCGATATTTTCCTTGATAAGCTTAGCCAGCTGTTTGGCATTGCGCTGAGCACCTGCTGCAAGCTTGATGCGCTCACGTGTATCAAGCGGCATTTCAACATACTTATTGCCGGTGTAACCTATGCTTGATTTGCAGAGGTTATCAATTACATTATGGTGTGATTCAATCGGTTTTGCACGGGCAAGCTTTACTGTTGCATGTTTCTGTTCGATATTAAAAAAGCGGCACATTTCCTGAAACCTGCCTGATTTATATGAGGAGCCGTTATCTGTCTTAAGCATTTCAGGCACACCCCACTCACGTATTGCAACCGAAAGTGAATTAGCGATGCTCTCTGAATCTTCATGAACAGCAAGCTCATAGCAATACCTGCGTGTTGCCATATCATACCAGCCCATAAGCCATGGGCGGTATACCCTGCGCCAGTCCTCTGAGATCACGATAATATCAAGCTGTTTACCATCACCCACTATGTAAGCATTTGGTGCAAGGTGTGAATAGTTCAGCTTCATGGTATGCTGGCGTTTGTTGCGGTAATCATGTATGCCGTAGCGGTTATAGAATAAAGCCGGTTCATTTGTTTTTAAAGTAGCCAGGAATCTGCAGGCAGATTTATAGGAACCTGTGCGGACCTCAAACTGTGAGTTATCAATGCGGGTATCATCATACCCAGGCAGACGGTAAATGCCTTCAATAAATTTGGTTGAGTGGATAGAGTGAGTTGAGTGTATAGAGTGCATTGAGTTTCCGGGATTGTATTCATACAGCAAGTTATCCTTGATCAGAAATTTTTCACCGGTGGCAATATCAATAAATGATATAGCTGCCTGACGCAATTCCTTATGCATATCTTCATAGGCATTTTTCATTACAAGGGAATCAATATATTTGTTCTTAAGTATTGCAAGTGCTGAATGCGAGAATGAGCGTGTATCGCCTTTGCCTGAATATTCCTTGCGCTTAAGTGATGTGATGCCTGAGGCTTTGTATTTTTTCACCGCATCTATCAGTGTACGGTACGATCTGTTAATACCATGTGATTTTGCAAGTGCTGTAAGATTCACAAATCCTTTAATATTTTTTTCAATGGCATCTTTGCAAAACCGTTCGAGCTTAAAGTGAGCAGCTGTTAACACTCCATCAGTTACATTTTGCTGAGCGGTATTCTCAGCGGTTGGAGTTGTTTCGGTCATTAATTTATTTTGTTGTAGTATCATTTATTATAGTCCCCTCGACAAGCTCGGGGTGAGAGATAAAGTTTAATAATTAACTTGGTTCGTTGTTGTGTTTGTGTTCGATCTGCTGGATGATATAGTCACGTGCATCGGATTCCTTAGCAAACGGACGGCGCGCATTCTGATCAAATGTTTTTGGGTCTTTATAGGTCACCTCAAACCAGAGCACTTCACTTGTGTTTGCATCAAGCACTTTGAATATTTCATATGGCATGATAACCTGAATGGATTCATGCTTAAGCACCGGTTTGTATTGTGTGTTTGGGAATATCATTTATGCTGCAAGTTTAAAAGTTAGTGAATGCTGGATATACTTAATGAGCCAGAATTTAATTGCGAGGCGTTTTGCCAAGCCATTACGCGCGGATGTTTTGAGCATTGAGAAATACTGCGGAGTGATATTGTTCTGCTCTGCAATGAATTCTTCTTTAAGGCCTGAGAGATCTACCAGGTGCTGTAATTCGTTATCGTTTTTAATTGCGCTCATGTGTTGTTGTTGATGATATTAATTTATGTTTGTCATCGCATATGCTGCATACAGTATCAATGATGAGTGTCATTTTGCGTGAGAGTAATTTCCACCGGCGGATAAGCCTGAGTGTTATTGTTTTAGTTGCGTGCCTGCCGCAGATGAAACATTCAGATACCTGTTGCGGTGAAACGGCAGTAACCTTATCATACTCATTAGTATGATACTGTTTGGTATGTTGGTTGTTATGCTGCATTATCAAGTTTGTATTTTACCGTTAATGAATTATCTTTTACAATACGTGCAGGGAATAAAGCTTTGTACTTTCTGATTATTCTTTTAAGCTGAGCAACAGATAAATTGAAATCCGATGCCAGAGCATATGCATTATAATGACATCCCGGTGCAGAGAATGTGCGCTCCAGATATTCATTGTATATCTTCATATCACGGATAGCTGTTTCGTTGATCACACCATATGCTTTAAAAGGCTCGCATAATTCAGTGATAAGATTGACCGGTATTTTAGTTAATATGATCTTCATTATAGTACAGTGACAAATAATATGAGCAGTACAAAAAAGAAACCGAAGATTGCGAACATAATATCTTTCATATCAGTTTTGCTGTTGGTTTACTTTATAGTTGCTTAACTTTTTGTGAAGTGAAATCAAGAATTCTTTTTCAGGTATGGTAAACTTTGCTGAGTTGATGCCAACATGCAGAAGCTTATCAACTGTGTTGATGTTATCGTATACCTCATTATTAATATCCTGCCTGTCATTCAGTATAGAAAGTATTTGGTTATAGATAAGATCTTTTGTTTCTTCGCTTCCCTTGTATTTATTATTTATTACAGCAGATACGACCGGCTTTGTTACTTTGCAGCTATCCGCTATTATGGTTAGCGACTTACCTTTTTGTTTAAGCATTGATATGATTGCCTGTCCATCAGAATGCTTTAATTGGTTGAGCTTCAATTGGTACCCCCTACCAGATTGTTTAACTTTACTACAACAAAATTATACAAAACTGTATAATATGTCAAGTGTAAATATACAGAACTGTATATTTATTTTCATAAATCATTGATTAATAATTGTATATGAAGAAAAAGCACGGAAACACGGTAAGGTTTGCTTTGGGGTGTCTCGTGCCATCACTTAACGGCTCTATGGTATTTTACAAAATTTTAACGGGTCTTTAACGGTTTAGAATTGACATATAAAACCTGCTGTATTATATTTGTTATACAGAAATGTATAAATCGGTTGGTGAGAAATTGAGGATCCTGCGGGGCTCTATATCCCAAACCGAATTTGCTGAAAGAATTGGTGATAAGCAGCCCAACATTCAGAGATATGAAAATGGGGTGCAGCCTAAGGCTGAATTTTTTCTTAACCTTAGAAGCAAGCTCGGAGTAAATCTTAATTGGTTCATAGATGACAAGGCTGAAATGTATGAAATTGATCAGCCAGCAGAAATTGTTGAAAGGTACGGAAAGAATTTCAGGCGAGTGAGTGAGCTCGCTATGGCTGACTGCGGCCTGCCGGCTGCACAATGGGAAAACAATGAAAAAAATTTTATCATTGTTGACGGGTTGAAGCATTACAAGTTTGTGTTTGCAGTAAAGGCAGTGGGGGATAGTATGAAGCCATACATAGAAAAGAATGATCATGTTGTGTGTGCAGAGATACCATTTGAAAATATAAAAGATCATACCGCAATACTTATACATTATAAATCAGGACCAGGTACTACAGAGGCAAGCGTGAAATTATTCCAGAGACAGAAAAACAATAATGATGCTATTACTATATACAGTGTAAATACAAAGTATCATCCTGAGGAAGTACCGCTTTCAAGAGTGCATAAGATATATAAAGTTGTAAAGATCATCCGGGATGTTGCGTAATGGCGCAGCTGATCAATTATAAAAAGGTTGGACCAAACAGAGTAATAGGAATTATAGTAATTGTTGTTATCCTTTTAGCTCTTATAAAAATTATCATCAATAAAATATTTTGATTTGTAAAATTGCTTTTGTTCTTCTTATATTGTGTTATTAAAAATGGAGGTGCTCAAAATGAATTTCAGCATATATTCAATTCTGTTATTTGCTACAATATCAATTATCAGCATAGCCGGCTGCGGGAGTGACACGGTTGTAAATAACAACAATAATACTTCTAATGTAATATATCAGGCTGATAGTTTGAAAAATTTAAAAGATGTTGTACCTGATACTATAATATTCTATAGCGGTGCTGTTGACAGGAATGCAACTTACAAAATATCATTTTATATATTTCGCAACGACACAAATCAGACAGGTATCTTGTCATGGGGTTCAACAATTGGTGGTTTCAATAACGGCTATGAAGTATATTGTAATGGCGGTATTGGAGTGAGCTCTATCTCAGTTAATGCCACAATGAGCAGTCAGTTTTATAATTGGGATAATTGTATTTTTTACACAATCATTAAATGGAATGATGGGATAACGGACCCTACAAAATATATCAAGCTTGCAAATATTAAAATTGAAAAGACAAATTGAGCTACAACGCAGTTAGATTGAGGGGCATCAAAAAAGCGGTCAGGGATGACCGCTTTTTATTTATTGAATTTATGATTTATCTTTTTTGCCGTTGACTTTGTGGAACAATAAAACTCTACACGGGATAAGCCTGATTGTCGTATCATACTTTGAAGCAAAAACTCATAAAACTCATTTTCAGCTAGATCAACAGTTACCTTATAAGAAACACCATTGACTGTCTTGGAATATTGTGCATGACTGCCAGTGGTGTTCGCTAATTCAAAGCCTCTAAATTTTAGTATTTGCTTTACCTCACTAAGTGTAAGGGAAGGATATTTTTTAGGCAAAACTCAAGTGATTTGTTTCTGTATTGTATGACGGTTCGTAAAATTTTTCTTTTTTTGTTAAACGTAATAATGCCTTAAGGTGCCATAAAAATTGATACCTCATAGGAGCTAATCTAAAGAAATCGCCCCTAAGTATTTCCTCTTTTGTAAATGTACGCAGATATGATAAGATAGCATCATTAAGCTTGCATCTAAATTCTTGCTCACTTTTTGCCCTTATTGCTATATCCAGGTCAAGACATATACCTTCAAACGCATCATCGCGCTTAAAGACTATGACTTTAAGGGTAAATTCTTTCATGTTTTTCTCCGTGTTTTTTTGTATCGCCTTAATTGAACCCATAGAATACCAGTGGATTACTTAATGTTTGAGCTGGTTAAGCTATTCAAGTATTGATATTCTGGTACAAATATATGGCTTTTAGGGTGCTTTGTCAATACAGGGTCCAGAAAACAGCAAAAAATAGACAAAAACAGCTCTTTCTATTATTAATAACATATATACTCACCTTATAAGTTCGAGCAATCTACTTAGGGTTGCAAAAACAATCTAACATGTGAGGTTGAGGCGTTACTATATTTGGCTCATTGATACAGTTCTCTATTATAGAGTAAAAGAAAAATGACCAAATCAAAAGAGCTTAAAAATATAGATGTACATTTGATCTCTCTGGTTGATAAAGGTGCGAACAAACGCACTGTTATCTGCAAATCAGATGATAAGCGCACAGACTATTCGCTTGAAAAGTTAGCCCGGATAGCCAAGGTGGATGAAGATAAGCACCTGGTGTATGGGGTTGTTTATGCTCCCGATGATGTTGATGCACACGGTGACTTTGCTACCGCGGAAACAATCGAAAAGGCAGCGCATAATTTCCTTGCAAAGAGTAATACATCAAAAGCAGTTGACACTCAGCATAACCTTGAACCGGTTGATGGTGTGACTATTGTTGAGAGTGCCATCATAAAAGGCGGCCACAGCATATTAAGTGATGAGCCTGACGGTACATGGTTTATTGTGACCAAGATAGAAAATGAGGAGATATGGAAATCCGTTAAGGACGGAACATATACAGGTTACTCATTATATGGTTTTGCTGAGAGAACAGAAGAAGCAAAGAGCACAAAGAATAAAATTGTTGACAGGCTTATGAAGTGGTTGGAGTCAGAAGAAGAACTTGCTGAGAGCGGAGTGATTGTAAAAGATTTCAATGAAACAATTGCAAAGTTTAAAGTAGGCATGCTGGTTGATGCGATCAGCCGTTCATTGTATGATGTTATGTGGGATGATTTTTCATCACAGCCTGATAAGCTCGCAAAGGTGCTTAAGGTGCTGGATGATGCCAAAGCTTATGCCGAGACAATTGACCTTGCAAAAAGTCTTGAAGTATCAAAAGCCGGAAAAGTTATAAGTGACAGTAATATGAAGAAGCTGCAGGCAGCAATGGATGCAATGCAGTCACTCATGGATTCAGCCGGTGAAGCAAAATCAAAAAGAGAAATTATAAATAAATCCATAAAGGATAACGGAGAAAATATCATGGATCCAATCACAAAAGAAGCACACGAAAAAGCACTTGCTGATCAGAAAGCAGAACTTGAAGCTAAGAATGCCGAGATACAGAAGCAGCTTAATGAAGCAAATGAAAAACTGGGGAAATCCAAAGGCAGTCAGCAGGTAGAAAAAGAAGAAGGCAAGAAAGAAGAAGTTGAAGTTAAAAAAGGTATTCTTCCTTTCTTAAGCTAAGCTGATCTTTCAATAAAGAAAGAATCGAATAAATAAAAATATAGCCTTTCCTGCGCCGAGGCACAGGTAAGGTGTTTCACCGCAAAAGGAGCGGTTCAACAAAATGACAAATGAAGAAATTATCCAGGTCATAAAGGCCACGATAACAACCGGCACCGGCGGGCAAATATCACCGCAGGAGCTTTCCGCGTTCATTGATACAATGGTGGACAGCGATGATTTCTTAAGTGAGATCACGGTTGAAACTGATATTGTAACAACGCTTAATATGGATGCGCTTGATGCCGATGTACGCGGATTAAGAGGCGTAACAGAAGATACCGATATTGACGCAACAAACGTTGTTGCCATCCCCCGCAGGTCATTAACCCCGGTTGAAGTAGCCAGGCCGTTTGATATTTCAATGAAGTTCCTCAGGAAGAACATTGAAAAAGGCGGCGCGGAATCAACCATCACAAACAAGTTCATGGGCTTGTTTAAACGTGACGTTATTGATATTGCATGGAACGGTGATAAAGCTAGCGCTGATGATTTTTTAAAGCTGGTTGACGGGTATATAGTGAGAGCTAAGGCTGATGCCAATACCAACAAACTTGCAGGCGGCTTTACTGAAGACGATAAGATTAGGGATGTACTGGATGCTGTTTGGGATACATTGCCGGATAAATTTAAGGCTGATGTTGCCAATTTAAAGTTTTATATGTCTCACAGCAATTACACAAAGTATCGCAGAGAGCTGACCGGCAAAGCAACAGGACTTGGTGATATGCTTTCAACTCAGCCGCTGGTTTCAAACGGTGTAAACTGCCGCCCATTATTTGCAGTGCCTTCAACCGAAATAGTTCTTTGTAATCCGAAGAACCTGCATGTTGGTTTTGGCTTGAATATGTACATTGGGCGCCAGGTACAGGAAAGAAAAAAAGGCGGTGTAATTGAGTATACACCTAAAGCTGAGCTTGACTCAAACTATGGTTACTCAAAGTCACTGGTGATCGCTTCAAAAGTATAGTATCGCACGTTCTTTGAATTATTTTTAGTGTACGAAGATAGGCCGCAGACGTTTTGCCTTTCTTTGGTAAATGCCCGGGCTAACCTGAATCGTCATCAGGGGCCTCCTCCGGAAGATGTAAGGGACCCGGGCAATATATAGCGGGTTAGAGCAGTGGTAGCTCGGATGGCTCATAACCATCAGGTCGTAGGTTCGAATCCTTCATCCGCTACAAAATGGGTTATTTCACGACATACGAAGATGTGCAGAAGCTTGGCAACCTTGGCGATAAAGTAAAGCAGACTGTAATAGAAGTATACTTTCCGGAAGCTAAGGCTGATGTAGTTGACAGGATAAGCCAAGCAGAGTATGACAGAATACTTGCGCTTGGAACTGATGATGATAATTATAAAAATGTTCTTACCGCCGAGACAAGATTTGTACTTTACTACCTGATACCCGGACTGAATGTATCAACCGCAGGCGATGGTATAACAAAAGCCAGAGGTGTTGGTGACGGCAGGAAAGAGAACATCAGTGAGTTTGATGTCAACACGATTATACAGAGGCATAAAGTCCAAGCAGAGAAGCTTTTGAAACCATATGCTAAAACAGTTGATGAAGATGCTGATGAGAATCCGGATATACTGATAACACCCGGAATAAGTTTCGCAGCGCTTGACGCTGAGAATGATGAGTAAAGAAGTTGACCAGATAAAGATAAACCTTGAAAAAGCACAGAAAGCAATTGAAGCTGAAGTAGAAAAATATTTAAGATTGTTCCTTGAAAAAGTCCGGAGTGATGCAGATGCCAATATCAGAAGCAACAAAGCTTTTGCAACCGGCGAGATGATGAAGAACCTGAGGTATGAAGTGACCAAAGAAATAGGAAAGATAATTGGTGTTGTTGGTGTTGGGGCTAATGTGCCTTATGCAATTTTCAGGCACGAAGATACCAAGCCGCACTTTCCACCGCTTGAACCGCTTGAAAAATGGGTGATAATAAAAGGGCTGGTAAAGCAAGGCGGTAAGAGCACAACACATGCAGCGATACACAGAAGCAAAAATGCAGATGCGATCATGAGTGAAGTAAAAAGTATAGCATTGGCAATAGCCAGAAAGATCGCAGCTAAAGGTACAAAGGGCCTGCCGTTCTTAAGAACAGCATTAAACCTTAACAGGAATTACCTGATGAACCAAATGAGCAAAATCAAAATATAAATGGACCCACAGAGATATATAATAAGCCTGGTAGAAGCTGAGATGAATGAAACGGGTGAAATGCCCTGGCTGAAATTCATAAGCGAAACAAGCCTTCTGCCTGTTGAAGATTACCCTGCGCTGTTGGTTGAAGATGTTAAACCTTACGGCACTGATAATGAAGCAGGTGACGGAACGATGCTGACCAGAACCGGTGATTATATGATCAGCCTGATAATACAGATACCGAACTTAAAAGATATGAAGCGTGAAGATTACAGAAAGTCAAAAACAGAAGCTGTAAAAAGGATAGAAGAAATTGAGATCTTCCTTTGCAGGAAATGGAAAGAGAATAACAGCTTAGTTGAAGATGAAAAAACAGTGATAATAAGCGGAATGAATTTTGAAAAGGCAGAACTTGGATTTATAGAAATTGATTCACGGCCGGCTTTAATATTACAGATGCCGGTAACAGCAGGATACATCATTAATTAGAATCTAAGAATTAACAATAACTCACAAGGAGAGAAAAATGAAATTACCATCAATCTTTAAAGTGTTCATGCTGTTCGCAATTGCTGCAGCATTCATGACCCAGCCTAAGGATGTTAAGGCTGATAATGTTCAGGTATCAATTACACAGACTACACCAACAGTTAACAGCTGCAGCGTGGTTGAAGGTACCATAAGCTTTACCAATGATTCACTGGCAAAGTACCAGCTGGGGCTGATCAATATTCTTCCCTATGCTGATTACCTGGCAATGGCATCATGGAAGGCAACCGGTACTGTGAGGAATTTTTCTATCACTACATACCTGACTAACTACAACACAAAGGACACAACATACTGGAATATTTCACAGGCATGGGATACTACAGGGGTATATACAAATAAACCGGTGAATGATACAGTTACCGTTAAATGGAACGGGCTGCCAACAAGATTTTTGGGAGCAATCGTACAGGGGTTAACAGGTAACCGTGAAGATGTGAAGATCTATTTCAGGGTTGTGCTGTACAGGAAACCGTAGCCTAAGTTAATGCGAAATGTGATAGCCTTTCGCCCACTAGCGCGGTCGCAAGGTTTCGCCGCATAAGGAGCGGCTCAAAAAAATGATGAAAATAAAAATTATAATATTGATCGCAATGATTATCCCCGTGCTGAGTGGCGCGGGGATATTTGCGCAAAACGGGTTCTTTGATGCGAAGATACTTGAAGCCGGTGACAGTACTTATAAAACCAAATTTGACCTAAGCGCAGGAGGTTACAGCCTGTTCAGAATATCTGTTGAGAATCCGCATGCAACACTGACGGATACAATAAAGATCTTCCACATATCGAACAGGCTTATTGCCAACAGTGATACAGTGAAAGCTGATACAACCACAATGAGGTTTAAGGTCCTGAATGATACAGGCAAATCAGTTCAGAATGATACATGCTATGAACTGTTAATTGTTCCACCCACACAGAGTAAAGAGATATATATTTATTATCCTAACCCGGATAACATTTACTTTGCGGTTGTAAATACAGTTTACAACACAGGCAGGAAAGCATATTTAAAGATCAGGGGATTTAACAGGTAAGTGAATATATTCTTCAAAATATTATTAGTCGTATTAATATGCGCAGGTGAAAGCTTTGCGCAGTTTGATATTGACAACTTCGGTTGGTGGAATAAAAGTGTACTGAATAAGAACAGGGCAACCGGCTATGTTGTTACGCTTGATACTTCAACAGCTTATCCTACAGCATACACAAACTTTATGATGAAGTTTGTTGCCGGGCAATATGGCAGGATAGCTTTAACCGATCCGTTGAGGCTTACATCAACCATAACAGAGCTTGAAATAAGGCTGGATATAAAGCGTACAGCGGGCACACATATCTGGGGATTTAATATCGTTGGCAGTAATAAAGCAACAAACTTACAGTTCACCAAATCTTCCAGCATATTCGTGTTGGCTGTTGGTGATAGCCTTTATTATGTTGATACACTTGCAAGTGATGGATACTGGATAACAAGTAAGTTTTTATATTCATCAGGCAGCTTAAAATATTACCGCAATGATACATTAAAGTTTACAAGGGTTACAACATTCCCAAATGTTACAGGCGGTACAGCACGTACATTTACGCTTGGCAGTATCAATGAGGAAACCGCTGACGGCCAGAATAATGTACTTGGCTCAGCTGATTATGCCGGGTGGATGGATAACCTTTACATCCGTGTAAAACGTACCACAGATAGTGTGTTGTATAATATCAATTTTGATGCAGGTGTTATCGGGCAGGATTCCGCAAATTATTACCAGTGGCTTGGCGGTAACCAGCACAATCATGTGAATGCAAACATTGCAGATGGTTACGCATCAATGGGTCAGGATCCTTATGAGGCTTCTTATGTATGGCGTTCAGGCACACGTAAAGATACCTGTAAATATTTCAATCTTGGCGGTTTAAGGCATTACGGTGCATTTGGATATACAAGGGCTGCTATTGGTAAAATTAAAACCAATCCTTTTGATTCAACAAAAGTTGTATTGACAGGTGCATTTTCAAGGGGAAGAGATTCCGCCGATTTTGTCGGCTATCATGTAGCATTATATAATTCAGCCACAAATACTATTACTGATATGGATACGGGTTTAAGTATAAATGGTTTTTCTTTTGATGCTGAATTTTTAAACTCCGATCAGGTCATTATATCAGGTGCATTTGATTCCGCAGGCGGTATTCCTGTAAGGAAAATTGCACGTTATACATTTTCAACACATACATGGGATTCATTAAGAGGCGGTTTTGATACACTCTCAACAAACGGAATTTTATGCCATAACGATACACTCTGGATATTAGACGGTCAGAGGGTAAAGTTCTGGACTAACGCTAATAATGCATGGACTGTTTATTACACATTCGGAATTTCATTCGGTGTTGTTACTCCCGCAATTGGATGGGGTGCAAACACTGTGTTAATAGGTATTGGTGAAAGCGGTATTTGGAAACGTGAGAACGGAACATTCACTTTATGGAAAGCCTTAACGAATTTCACAGGGGGTTATTCGGGAGGCGGTTTTAGTTACGATGCTATATATCAGGATTCAAGAGGCAGAACATGGATAGGCGGTGATTATTGGAAACTGGATGGTGTTGAATGCAACGGCATTTGTTACATTGATGCTTCGGGTACAGTTCACAGTGTAGGCGGTGTATCAGGGTTAACAGGTGGTTACGGTGATTTTGCAGGGCAGGGAGCTTTTACGCTTGATGTTTGCTCATTTGCTGAGCTTGATAATAAAATATATTTCGTTGGCGGTTTTACAAGGCTTAACGGTCATTTATCAGGCAGAAATATTGGTGCATGGGATGAAACAAACGGTTTGCAGGCTGTTGATTATGGCATAGATTATAAGGGTCAGGGCATTACTGCATTTAAGAACGGCAGCTATGTTGACTTGATGGTTGCGCAGGATGGATGGGGCTTTGATGGATTGAGAGCAAATCTTATTGCAGGCAGGTATTCAGCTGCGCATGAAAAAGTTATCCCGCCGGTTGTAACCATGACGGGTATCAGCGATATGCCGGCAACACAATACCCGCCAACTTTAACGGCTGAAGTATACTCACCTTTATGGAGAGGTTTGACCGTGAGTGTTGCGTATCATAAAAATTATAACGGTTCTACAAGCACATTCACAATGTCAAAAACTGATAGCAATTTAACCAATGCTAAGGCTGTATGGAGCTTTAATTATTCAGGTGCTTTTGGCGGTTCAGTTACAACGGGCGATACGATATTTTATACACTCACTGCTACTGATGACTACGGAAATTCAAAAGATACAAGTTCAAAGTTTGCAATTATATATCCTGATTATGTTGCTACACCAAATTACTTATGGGACTTTACCGATTTATCAGACGGTGCAGTTACAACATGGTTAAATCAGCAGGATACATTGACATTAAGGCAGTCAACAACTGCAAATAAACCAGTCAAAGGCAGTACGGGTGTAACATTTGATACTACCGATATACTGCTAAGTAATATGCCTCATTTACCCGCAGGCGATGGATGTACTGTAATGTTGTTAATGAGCTTACCTGATACGAATACCTATGCTTTGCAGAGGATGTTTTCATACAGACACAATACAAGCCCCGTTAAGGTGCTTAGTTTGCAATGTCAGAATAATTCTACAAGCACATACCGCAAATTAGGCTCAAGCTATTTTGATGGAGCTGTGCAGTATAATAAAACATTCTTAACTAATCTTGGCAGCCATAATCTTGGGTTTGCGGTGTTCACTGTAACCAATGATTCAGTTGGCAGGAATATATTGAATGTTAACAATACCGCAGGCACAGATCAGGGTGCAGCGTTCTCGACTTCGGTAGGTTCGCAATACTTTGGATTAGGCAATACAGAGAGTACAGGCGGAATGAAAAACTGTATCATAAAAAGGATAGTGGTTTATTTCCGCAAACTTTCAACAGCAGAAATATTACAGAATTATAACGCAATGATAGCAAGGCCGTAAAATTAAAATAACACTATGGCGCCAAAAGGAAAAACACCAGCGGAGAGATTAATAGTTCTGGAAACAATAGTAGAGAATTTCACAAAAAGCCAGGAAGAAGCAAAAGCATCTCAGGATGAACTGAAAGATATGATGCTTAAGAAGTTTGAAAGCATTGAGAATAAAATAGACCTGAGAAACAAAGTTGATGAAATGCACGGCATAATGGTGCAGGGAAATATGCCTAAGAGTCCGCTGCAGAAGTTTGGTAATACTGCTCGTGATATAAAAGATATAATCCTTGCAGTAATAATGTTCCTTGCATTCATGGCCGTACTGCTTAAAGTAGATTTTTCAGCGGTGTTAAAATAACCCACGGCAAGCTCGGGGTGATAAAAAAAGAAAGGTATAAGAATATGAGTAATTTAAGAAGTAAACTTTGGATGTTGATAATAGCTGTATTCATAATGGCAGCTCCATTATGCGCGCAGGAAGTCGGTACGGTTGATGACGGGAAAGAACAATCGGTAATAATTAACCAGGGAATTGATGCTGCGAAGACCGGTATTGTTTACTGGAATGCACAGCAGAATAATGATCATATGCTGCAGGTGTGGAGTGAAGAGCTCAACACACAGTTAGGGCTTGCTGATAAGTACGTAATGCACTCACCAAGCTATTGGACTGCGAAGAAGTACCTTGATTGGGCATACAAGACAAGGGATGCTGTAAAGGCGTTATACGAAGCTACACAGATCAAGGAATTAAGGATGGTACTTACAGCGCTGAACAGAGCAATTGAGGCAGCGGAGTATTTGATCTCAAAATTTGTGAAGTAACACTGAGAAATGATAGATGTGAAACGTGAGACGGAAAATCAATAACAAATTATAGGAGTAAAAAATATAATGAAAAATTTCAAAACAACATTGGCAGCATTTTTAGGTTTCGCCATTATACTGGTGAACAAATATTCAGGTTTAGATCTGCCTGAGGAAATAGTTATCGGGCTGGTAATAACCGGTGTTGCACTGGTAACAAAAGATTATGATACAACCGGTACAGGAACATCAGCTACAAAAAATTAATTGAGATCCCCGCCTGCGCGGGGATTAAAAGACAAATGACAAGAGAAGAATTAAGAAATAAATTACGGACAGAATTCAAGTGGGATGATTATTTAAAGCTGCTTGAAGATTATAAGACCTGGCTTAAAGGCAAGGGACTCGGTGAGAGAATTACCTGTAATTATATTCCTGTGAATGAAAATGAGATGATGGGTTTTGTTTTCAGATTCAATGAAGATGAAAGTTACAATGATGTAATCACAAACAATGACCTTAAAGTATATGCAAAGAGAGTTACCAGTGATGGTGAACCTGCTGTTGATGATGAATTCTTTAATGTAACGGCTGACCCGAAAACCAAGCGTGAAGGTATAGCGCATTTTTTGCCTCAGGTATACCAGGGCAATATCGGTGATCACAGGCAGGTGTTTGGCAGGATATGCATAAGGAGTGATAAAGGCTGCTGGTACTTCCGGACCGGAAATGGTAAGCCGCAATATGGATGTATCGGTTTGAACTGGCATAATAGTGCCGGCTTATGGAATACAAGTTTAGGATGTGTAATAAATGAAGATGAAAACAGGTGGAAAGCAATCGAAAAACCATACTTAAAAAGTGCTGCAAATATAAATAAAGTACCCTGTGCAATTGTATCATGGGAATTTACAAAAGAATATTTTAAATAATAAAGGAGTATAAAAAATGTTTGGACATGATAATACACTGCTCAGATTCAATTCAGGTAATGCATTCGGAATTACCAAGGATGACGGCACAGTACATTTTTTCGGCAAGCTGCTGACCGGTAAGTTATCCGAGACGGATGAATTTATATCCGCTAAATTTACTGACGGTACAAGCTTTAAAGGCTTAGGCGGCGGTGAGTGTGACTTTGAGGTCACGATTGCACAGGTTACCAACGAAAATGTTGCAATGATCAATTCATTAAAAGGTGAATTGAGGGCAGCATTTTACCAGAACGGAAAGAACCTGAAGGGTACTGAAATGGATGTTTATATTCCTGAGCTGATGATAACAGGTACCAAGGAAATTGTTATGCAGGGAAGTACTTTGCAGACAATTGTTATCAAGGGAAGCTGTTCACCACAGTCGGCCAATGTAAGTGTAGCTCCATCGGATGTAATGCCGGATGATTTTGCTACAAAGGCTGTGACTGACGTGCAGACAAGCAATTCACCATATTATTTGCTGGCTGAAAAAGAGCCGGCATAATGGTGCTTAGATCTTCATGCGTGCCCACCGATAACACGCGAAGCTGTACCTCCAACTCCGGGCTGGCGTGAGCAACCAGCCCAGTATTTTATAAGAAGCGAAAAGGCGAAGAGTAAAAAACAAAAATAAATATCAAAGAAATGGGAATGAATTTAATATATTTTTTGGGAGTGCCGCTAATACTATTAGTGGCATTTGTAGTTTACAGATGGGTGAAGAAAGCAGGTAAAAGCGAAGCTCAGGAAAAAGTGCAGCATAGCAATGTAATTGATTTTACAGGTGAATTTGAGAGGAAACATTACAGGTTCCATAACGGGCTTGAAGTGTGCCAGGAGCAAATGGGACTGGACCAGAACGAAGAATTCACTGCCCTGCTTGCAAAGGTTGAAGTTGGTGATATTGGAACCATGGATATGCAGGGTCTCAACAAACTGCTTTACGAGAAACAGGGAATGCGTGACCTGCTTGGTATCATACTGCTGAATAATGACGGCAGCAAGCTGAACGCAGCGCAAAAAGCACTCACCCTTAAACTGAAAGATGATGAAGTGGAGGCTGTGCTGGAAGATTTTTTTACTTTAAATCCGCAGAAGAAAGCTCTCTTCGAGCTTATAAAGATCGCTGCGGTTTCACAGATGATGAACAGTCCAAAGACTATGGCTGGGGGCTAGATGAGGGTGAGCTTTGCACACTGGCTTTTGACAGTGAGGCCAAGCAGAATACACCGAAGTGGGTAAAAAGTACAGTTGAAGAATTACGGAATATGCTGGTTGGTGATGGTTACGATGATGAGAAGCTTGGGCGGATGAAGATGGTGAGGATCTACAAATTACAGTTCATGCGTTACAAGGAAAATTATCTGAACTGGTACAGGTTTGAGAAAAATAAAAACAAGCAATAAATGAATGTTGGTGAATTAAGAGTATCGGCGATTGTAGAAACCAAGGCTGTAAAGCAGGGTGCAGATAATTTTGTAAACCAGCTTAACAGAATGGATAATGCAACACTGAGGCAGATCAAAAATATTGGTCAGCTTACAGCCGGTTATTTTACTATTGCACCTGCAGTCATGCAGTTCTCAAAGGAATCAGTTAACGCATACCTTGAAAGTGAAACAGCTTCCAAGACATTAAGCGCAGCGCTAAAGGGCAACCAGGAAGATATAAAACGTCTTACTGAACAGGCCAGCGAGCTCCAGACAAAAACAATTTTCAGTGATGAGCAGATAATGAATGCTCAGGCAATGTTTGGGTTTGCCGGAAAGAACGCTGATGAGATACAGAAGCTTATCCCGCTTGTAGTAAATCTGGGCGCAGCACAGGAACGTACAGGCAGAGGCACTGCAAACCTTGCTGATATATCGAAGATACTGGCAAGATCAACCGGGGAGGAATTAGGCCCAAGGCTTGAAATGCTCATCGGTCCATTGACTGAAAACGAAAAGCAGATGCTGAAGAATGCCGATGGAATGGAGCGTATAAATCTGCTTACTGAAATCATGACCAAGAAGTTTGGTGATATAGGTTTTCAGGTTGATGATACTGCAAGCAGGATGAGAATACTGCAGAACCAAGTGGATGAGTTCAAAGAGGGATTTGGTAAGGGAATGGTTGATGCTGCCAATACAGGAATTGGTGCGCTTGAAAAAATAATCGGTGCTAACAACAGAACCGGTATATCATTTAATGACCTTGGAAATATCATAAGTAAATCTTTGATAGGTCCGATACTGAATGTTGCTGACCTGCTTGCATGGCTGGAATCAAAGTATGGCGAAACATTAAATGGCATACAGCAGAAGATTGTGGGCTTTGTAGAGTACCTGCAGAATAATCCGGTATTCAAATACCTGCCCGGTATAGGTGATATAAAACTTGATGATTTCAGAACACAGAATGCTGACAGCAATAACGGCATTCATGGTGTAACCGGTACAGGTAATGGTGACAGAGGCAAGATGTATAAGACTTTCACCACAAAGACAAAAACAACCGGCACCGGAAGCAATAACGGCAGTACAACAACTGACCAGGAAGAGCTAAATTTCATTGAGAAGTTCCGTCAGAAAATTGCTGAACTTGAAGCAGAAGAAGCATCACTCACAGAGCAGTTGAAAGATCAGAACCTGACATATTATGAGCAGGTAGCGCTCCTTGCTGAACTGGAAAAAATACAGGGTGAGCTTTCCGGTATGCGCGGATTAAACCCGTTAGATATAAGCGGTAAGACGGGTGATATTGGTTCACTGACTGATATGGTAAAAGGGCTTGGCGATGATCCGCGCTTCATAAGAGCAGGAAAACCATTTACCGGTTCAAAGAGGTCAGGACCTGCGGAAGAATCAGCCGGTATGAGCCTTGAAAGCATGATGCAGGTTGCGCAGAATATACATAACATTTTAAACCAGCCCCTTGATAATCCATTTCAGGTTATGCAGGCAATGTTACAGATTGCCATGCAAATAGGCAGCCTGTTAAATGGCGGCGCAGCAGGAGGCTTTCTGAGCTTTCTGGGGCCAATAGGAATGGGTATTGGACTGCTTGGCGGTTTGTTCGGTGGTTTATTTGGCGGAAGCAACAGAGGCGGTTCACCGGGTTCAAGAGGCAGCGCATTGCAAAGGCTTGCTGCAATGACAAATACATTCCAGCAGACGGGTCATTTATACGATCTTCCTCCTCAGTTCACAAGCGGTAATATGAGCTTTAATCCTGCCATGGCAGTAGCAGCAGAAGTAAGTATCAATGGAAGGAAAGTTGATAATAAATTCAAAGAAGAAATAAACCGTGACGGGCTGATGCTGACAGAGTTCAATACAAGGAGTAAGTACAAATAATGCCGCATGTAGAATTATATAAATACGTATACATTGTAGCCGGCGAGATGCTGCAGTTCAATTATTATAATATTGGGCCGGGAAATAACAGCGGCTTATCATGTGTAGACAGCATGAAAATTGTAGATGTACTACCGGATGCACTGACAGGTATTAATTGGGGTCTCAGGAAAGATGATGATATAAAGAAAATTGACTGCGGCAGGTTCTCGCTAGGGTTTGACCTTGATAATGAAGCGAGAAGCGAGCTTGGAAAATCAATTGATGAGTTCCTTGCAACCTCAGAACTTAATTACAGAAAAGTATACTGTGTTTACCAATACGGTCCGGATATTGCATATGAAGGATGGATAGATCTGCCATCAATAGTGAGAGATAAAACCCACACAGAAAAGAAGTGGGATATAAACTTTGAAGTGGATGGACCAACAGGACATTTTTTTGATTCAACAGAAGATGTGAATGTACCAAAGGTACCGGAAACTGGCAATGTAAATTTCCTTGAGTATTTCAGGGATTATCATTTCGGTTTTTGGTTCAACAATGGAAGTGTTACACAATATATTGATGAAGTAAAGCTGCAGGAAAAATTAGGCTGGCCAGCTGAATACCCGCTTATTTCAAACCCGCTGCAGAGATCAATATTATACAGTGATATGAGTGTGTTTAATGCAACAAAATCATTTGTACTTGGTTTGGGTTTTACATTTGAATTAACATCCATCAGGCCAAACGGATATGAAGCTTTCCATAAACTGCCGTTCAGGATGACAATATCGGTTGAGGGTGAAAGAAGTGACCCCATAGTAGTAGAAGATCTTCTGGTACACAAACAGGGTTATGACTGGAATGCTAATCAGCATTTCATATTGCCCTGGTGGAAGCTCTCGGGGCAGCCTGCACAGATAGAAGCTTATTACTGGGGACTATTCATGAGTGCAAATGCTGAAAGAATTGAGAACCATGATTTCTTCAATGGCTTTCCGATCATACAGTATAATGCCGGGGCAAGAAAGGATCTATTTGAAATTACAGGTGCTGGTTACTTTGCCAGAGTAAAAGATTCTTATCTGCTTGACATGGAATATCGTGAGCAGGGCTTATTTACAACAACTGTTTTAGGTGAAAATTTTGGTGTCGCAATACCATATTGCCGAGTGCTTGTTAAAAGGCATTATGTAGAAAATTCACAATACCGTGATACAGGTTATGAAGATATTGTACGTGTGACAGCGCAGGAAGTATATAAGTATATGTGCGGTCAGTTCAAAGAAAAGCTATTTATTACTGTTTCATATCCCGAAGATACAACAATAAAGCCTGGCAGTGTTTTGGATATACCTGATGCCGGTGGTGCATTTAAGGCCAGTAAGATTAAGAAGATCGATGCAAAAAAGCAGGAAGCAGATCTGGAGGTGTTACAGAAATAATGCTATATCGCTTTTTAAACGGATGGAAGAATTTCAGGATCATAGCACACAGGCCTGTTGGCAGTGATGCGCCTGATAATACTAAAACATTTGATTTTACATTCAAGGTTGCAAGCTTTGTGGAGTCATACGAAAAGCAGAGTATCAGGCGTGAATACCTGAATGGCAAGAAGCGTAAAAAAGTTTTCTACATAAACATGATGTGGGAAATAGCATATGGAAATCATTTGGAGGGTGAAGATCTGGAGAAGTTTGCGCAGATAGAAAACCTTGAAACTGCCGGCTGGAAGCTTGAACTGATTCCACATATTGATGTGAAGGAGCGCAAATTTTGGGTGCAGATAATTGATAAGAAGCGTGAGTATGGCTTGAACCCGCATAACCGCGGCAAGAAAGCAACTACACACAAGGGCTATGATTTTGCACTGGAAAATACCGAGCCAATTACACTCATCGAGTTCATAAACATGAACAGCTATATCGGTGATACAGGTGTGAGAAGCAACCCAGTTAGAATAAAAGGAAATTAAACAAAAATATACCATGAAAAAATTATTAATCTCTTTATTGTTTCTGTTATGCTCCACAGCTGCATACAGTCAGTGGACCAGTTATCCATTTTCACTGTATGATGAAACAACCGGAGCACCCATCACCGGGCAGAGTGCCAATATAAAGTTCACTAAATATCCGCACAGCTATCCTGATGATATTATAACCGGTATTACGGTTGTTGAAGAAGGCACTCAGGGTTCCTATAATGCAAAGGGGTTCACCACTTTGCAGTATGCAAAGATGTGGATAAGCGGTGTTGCAAGGAATATTCCAGACAGCATTTTAACCGGTAATATATTCACATACCTGAATACTGCACTTGGTAGTTATATAACTAAAACAACAACACAGAGCGGTATTACAGGGAGTAAGACTCTTAGTGCTGGTGACTGGCTTATGACAGGCGGCACATTTACATTTAACAGGCCGTATATATATTCTGGAAGCTCATGGGTTTCTGATATATCAACTGTGAGCAATCTGGGGCTGGTATGGACTGACCTTGGGGACTCATTATATGGCAGGCGCAACTGGTATTATGATGGTACAAAACTCAGGTTCACCAGCAGCGGTTACAAATGGTACGGCAGGACTTCATCTACATCTCCATTTGAGATAAACACCAGCCAGTTCCAATGGAATAGTGACAAGCTGAATTTGCTATCCACTGCATTCAATTCTGATTCTGTGAAGCATAACAATCTGACCGTTGGCAAGGATTCAACCTGGGTGGTTTTGGGTGAGAATGTGACCAAGTGGCGTTTCTTAACATTAAAGAAAGGCTTTTGGGCTAACAGCAGTAATGTACCTGACTGGAAATGGTATTATAAATCATTTGATGAAAGCGGTATACTAGCAGCAGCTGACAGCTTTGCGGTAATAAACGATGTTGTTTCAGTCGATCAGGAGATCTCCTCAACACTTGGCACCACAAACACCAAGCTTGACAGCGTATATATAACAGCCGGTACATGGAGCATAGATTTTGGCTTTGTGTTTCACTTCTCAGATGCTTCACTGGGCAGTGCACCTACAATACAGCCTGACAGTATTATAATGTGTGCTACAAAAGCCGGCGGCAGTGTGCTGTTTGATAATGTGACAGCCACACAGCAGTATGTTGATGGAGTCAATTACGGCAGGATGGGAACGCTAACATGGCACACGAATGTAACTGTCACAACGCCAATATGGATTTATCTAAATGGAAGGCGTAAAAATACAGAAACAGCTTTCAACCATACTTCAAAACATCATTATATAAGCGCATTAAAGGTCAGGTAAACAACCATGAGAAAAATGAATATAGCGATATTGTTAGTTTTACTGTTATTTGCAGGGTGTGATGTGATGGGTCCCGGCAAGCTTGCCGGCATTTCAGATACCCCGGGTGATGAATGTATCAGCGTCAGTATTGTTAACCAGAATGGTGTCAAGGTATACAGTGAAAGCTTGCCGTTGATCAATGTCATGCATCTTAGAGAGGTAACAACTGACCAGTATAATGATTTTACATTCAACTACAGTGTGCCAGGTAAATGGGGATTAGTGTTTGACAGTGAGTCGATCTCATTCAGCTGTGTGAATCATGGATCTGTTCAGCTTAATTGGTCACCAAATACATATTACAGTTTCGCCATTACGACTGAGGAATTACGCCTGGGTGATACTCCAGGGGTGGCGGGCGGGTTCAGTCAGTAGAAAAGCTTCCCCCCGTTTTCATTCAGTAAGCCGGAGGCGCAAAAACCGAGTGAAACAGTGACACGAAGTGGCGGGTGAACGAGGTAAAAGTGACAAAATGGCAGTGCGAAAATGGAATAGAAATGGAGCTTGTGCAAAAATTTGTGAGATAAAGTGCGAAAATTTGTGGCGGTGGTATATATTGTGGGTACATATTCTGAACTTGACATAATGGAAATGTTATATTATTTTGGAAACTAATAGAACGATTTTAGTTTCCAATGACTTTAAACGAACTAATACAAATACCCCGCACGGATTTTTCAGACGAAAAGCTGAAGATACTGAACTATGCACAGGAAAGATTTTTCCGAGAGGGTTTCTATAAAATAAGCATGGATGAGCTTTCAAAAGAGCTTGGCATAAGCAAAAGTACGTTATACAAAAATTTCCCTTCCAAAATGGACCTGCTTCAGGATACGATATTACTTCTAATATCTACAGTAAAATCAAAAATAATAGCATCAATAAATTCCGATAAAAACGCTGTTGAAAAATTCGTGCTGGTGATACAGGTATTAACAGCTACCATTACCCGCTTTACGGATAAATTCATGAGCGACCTGGAGCATCACGCTCCCCACATATGGGTAACAGTGGATGAGACGCGGAAAAAAATGCTGTATGAGCATATTTCTAAGATAATTGTACAGGGTCAAAAGGAACAGCTGATAAAAGACTATCCCCCCGAAATAATTATCACACTTATTACCGGTGCTATACGAGGAATAGTCAATCCCCAGTTTTTAATTGCAACCAGCTTCAGCTATAACGATGCCGTACATTACGCATTTAAAATACTGCTTAACGGTATATTCACAAAAAAAGGACAGACAATTTTTAACAAAATAAAATTATAACCATGATCAACTCTGTGGTGATATCTAGAGTCATTTCAATTACAGCTTTTTTAACAATTTTAATTGTTACCGGATGCGGGAACAATAAGGATAGTAACTCGATCAATGCATCAGGTACAATTGAATCAGTTAATGTTACAATAAGCTCAAAAACTTCAGGTACGATAAATAAAATAAATTTTAATGAAGGCGACAGGGTCAAAAAAGGCGACCTGCTTGTGGAAATAAGCCATGACCTTCTGGATATTCAGCTGAGGCAGTCAGAAGCAGGGGTTGATCTTGCCAACGCGCAGTTAAAATTGCTCCGCAGCGGCGCAAGGCGTGAAGATATAAAGCAATCCGAAGAGCTTGTGAAGCAGGCTAAGATTAATATGGAGCTTGCAAAACAGGATAAAGACCGCGCAGCAGAGCTTTACAGGCAGGATGCGACAACAAAAAAATTATATGATGATGCTGTTGGAAGATATGACCTTACAGTCACCCAGCTTACATCTGCAAAAGAAAACCTTGCAAAGGTAAAGACAATTATAAGACCGGAAGAAATTGAACAGGCTCAGGCAAACCTGAAGAAAGCAATTTCTATGGTTGACCTGCTGAAACAGAACATTGAAGACTGCAAAGTGTTTGCTCCTTCAGATGGCTTTGTCTCGAAAAAATTCATAGAAGAAGGTGAAAATGCAGTTATGGGAGGCTCACTGTTAAGATTAAGTAACCTTGAAACAGTGAACCTTGTGATATATATACCGGAAACAGATCTGGCCAAAGTAAAGCTTGGTCAGAGTGCAGAAATAAAAATTGATGCTTATAAAGATAAGGTCTACACAGGCAAAGTAATTTTTATTTCACCTGAAGCTGAGTTTACACCAAAGAATATTCAGACACCTGACGAGCGTACAAAGCTGGTGTTTGCGATAAAAATAGAGATACCGAATCCGCAGTTTGAGCTGAAACCCGGCTTGCCGGCTGATGCGAAGATCAATTTTCAATGAGCCTTCCTCCATTGGAGTAAGGTTTCGCCACAGGCATTGTGGCTCAATAATGAGAAATAAAACATATTTTATTTAATTCTCATCCCGAGCTTGTCGAGGGATATAAAATACCACCCTTCGACAAGCTCAGGGTGAGATAGAATTTAAAATCAATATAATATAGAACAGGCAATTGAAATACAGGGATTAACCAAGACTTTTGACACTTTAACTGCGGTGGATGCAATATCATTTAATGTTGAAAGTAAAGAGGTATTTGGCATAGTGGGTCCGGATGGAGCAGGCAAAACCACTCTAATCAGGATGCTTTGCGGACTTATAGAGCCTGATAAGGGTACTGCAAAGATACTTGGGTATGACCTGCTTAAACAAAAATCACAAATTAAAAATAATATAGGTTACCTTTCACAGAAATTCAGTTTATACCAGGATTTGACGGTTGACGAGAATATTGAATTCTTTGCGGAGCTGCACGGAGTAAAGCATTTTAAGGGAAGAAGGAATGAACTGCTTGAATTCACAAGGCTTACAAATTTCAGGAAATTCCTTGCCGGGAAGCTCTCAGGCGGTATGAAGCAAAAGCTTGCACTAGCGTGTACACTGATCCATAAGCCAAAGATAATTTTCCTTGATGAGCCAACAACAGGCGTTGACCCGGTCTCAAGGCGTGATTTCTGGAAGATACTTTCTGAGCTGCATAATGAAGGTGTAACGATAGTGATATCTACTCCCTATATGGATGAAGCTGAACGGTTCAATACAATTGCAATGATGAATTACGGCAGGCTGTTAATGAATGAATCCCCTGCTGCTGTAAGGGCATCTATGAAAAAGGTGATACTTGAAATTGTAACACCGGGCTTAAGGGAAACATACAGGATAATTTCAGAAAATACAGAATTTGAATCACAGTTATTTGGCGACAGGATAGATATAGCTGTAAACAGTGAAGCTGATTTTCCTGTAATAGAAACACTGCTGAACAAAAATAATATTGTTCTTAAAGATCACAGGATAAAACCTGTATCACTTGAAAATGTATTTATACATATCCTGAAGGATACATCAGCAAAATAATAAAATGTATAGACGGGTCTGTGACCCATCTATTAATAGGGTTTAAGGTTTTGAGACAGGTTATAAACCTGTCTTTACAAAAGAGGTTTAATGAATTCGATAGAAGTTAAAAATCTGACGAAGAAGTTCGGAAAGTTCACATCGGTAGATAACATATCTTTTGATGTGAAGGAAGGTGAAGTATTCGGATTTTTGGGTGCAAATGGCGCGGGTAAATCAACTACAATTAAAATGCTTTGTGCAATACTCGAGCCCACCTCAGGTGATGCAATGGTTGCGGGATATTCTATTTCTAAGGAGCCGGATAACGTTAAACGGAATATCGGATACATGTCCCAAAAGTTTTCTTTATATGGTGATCTAACCATAGAAGAAAATATTAATTTTTTTGCCAGTATATACGGTCTTGAAGGCGAAAAGCTTCTGGAGCGGAAGAAATGGGTTTTAAAAACAGCGGGTCTGGAAGACAGAAGGAATTCATTGACAGGGACACTTTCCACCGGCTTTAAACAAAGGCTTGCCCTGGGATGTGCTGTCATACATGAGCCAAGGATAGTTTTTCTGGATGAACCTACAGGCGGAGTGGACCCTATCTCAAGAAAGAATTTCTGGGACCTGATAAACGACCTCTCACACAACGGCATTACGGTTTTTGTTACAACTCACTATCTTGATGAAGCTGAGTTCTGCAACAGGATAATGATGATAGATGCAGGAAAGATAATTGCAGGCGGGAGCCCGGGTGAGCTGAAAACAAAATATCTTTCAAATCCAATATTTGAAGCGGAGTGCTCAGCTGCTGATAAAGCTATTAATATTCTGGATAACATAAAATTTATAAAAGGCACGGCTTATTTTGGGGAATACATACATATAACGCTTAATAAAGATGAAGTTGATAATGCTGATGCAAGGAAAAATGAGATAAAACAAATACTGAATGATAACAATATAAATGTTTCAAGAATAGAAAGAATTGCACCTTCACTTGAAGATGTATTTGTGAATTTGCTTGAAAAAGAAAAATAATCCAAGTAAAAAGGCAAAAGTAAAAAATCAAAAAATAAATATTATAGATCCCCGCCTGCGCGGGGATGTAGACAAAAATGATATACAGGATATACGCACTGGTTAAGAAAGAATTCCGGCAGATAATGCGTGATGCAAGAACGCTTTACCTGATATTTATATTTCCTGTATTCCTTTTAATGCTTTTTGGGTATGCACTCTCTCTTGATGTAAAGAATGTAAAAATTGCAATTAAGAATAATGATAATTCTGAGGAAACCAGGGATTTCATAAAGATGCTGGAAAGCTCG
>CAZOAP010000003.1:1631-42204 GCA_964577645.1 uncultured Ignavibacteriales bacterium | reverse complement strand
AAGGGTATTTTCAAAATTCAATTACACGCTAATTGATAGCGGCGCAAAAGTGGATTTTTATAAAGAAGGTGTGTACAGCTCAACTTTAACAGGTAAACGCGGCAAGATACTTGATGCGACCAAGGACGTGGAAGTTTATGAAGATGTTAAGCTTGTTTCTACCGATGGCTCGGTTTTAACTACAAATAAATTATTGTGGGTAAATAAAACGCAAAAAATTAAATCAGATGAATTTGTACATATAACTACAAAGACGGAAGATATACAGGGGTATGGTTTTGAAGCAGATCAAAACCTGAAAAATTATGTTATTTATAAAGTCAGCGGACAGGTGCAGAAATAATGTTAAGCTTTCTGAAATATTTTATTGTTTCACTCTGTGTTGTGTTCGTATTTCGGGTAAATGCACAGGATAAAATTACTATCAATCATGCTGATAGCCTTGTGGGTAAAACTGTTGATGGTGAGCAGGTACGTGAAGCTATTGGTAATGTTTCATTAACGCATAATAATCTGAATATTACCTGTAACAGGGTTATCCAGTATTTTAATCAGAACAAAGCCGAGCTTTTTGGAAATGTTAAGGTGGTCCAGGATACACTTACTATATATGCTCCGCAGGGTACGTATTATGGCAATGAATCAAAAGTTGTTTGCCCTGCAGGCGCTACGCTAACTGACCCCAAAACCTCGCTGAAGGCAAATTATGGCGTTTATCTTTTCAACCAGGATCTTGCTAATTTCCGCGGGAATGTGAGAATTACAGATAACCGGACATATACAATTACCTCAGATGAGCTTGATTATTACAGGAATGTTCAAAAATCATATGCACGCGGAAATGTTGTAATAGTAAGTGATTCTTCAACAATATATTCCGATAATCTTGTATATGAAAAGCTGATAGGTATTTCTACTGCTACAGGTAATGTAAAGATAATAAGTGATTCCACAATTATCACATCTAAGAAAGCTACATATTATGAGTTTGAAAAGAAATCAATAGCTGAAGAAAATGTTAAGATCGATTTCTTAAGTGAAAATGCCGTAGTTTATGGTAATTACGCAGAAAATTATGAGAAGAGAAATTTTTCTTTTGTAAAAGGTAAAGCCAGGCTTATTCAAATAGAAATAAAGGACAATAAGACTGATACTACTTTTATTTATAGTGATAAGATGGAATCTTACAGGAACAAGCCTGAAAAATATATTGCGTATGATAGTGTTAAAACCATAAGAAATGATTTCCTTTCGGTTTCGCAGGCTGGTTATTATTTCAGGGATATTTCAGGCAAGGGGGGAACAATTACATTATCTCACGACCCCGTTGTATGGAAAGAAAATCTGCAGGTAACAGGGGATTCTATCTATGCATACTTCAGGGAAGATATAGATGATATTTTTATCAACCGCAGTGCATTTGCTCTGCAGAGGAATGATACTAACCAGAACAGGTATGACCAGATCTCGGGAATTTTCATGCACATCAAATTCCTGAATAACGAAGTTAATTATATCCAGGTAGATACAAATGCTGCAAGTATTTATTTTGTATATGACAGCGAAAACCCGAACGGTGCCAATAGGTCGAATGGTGAAGTAATTAAGCTATACTTCAATGAAAAGAAAGTTGAGAAAGTTTCCATATTCGGTAAACCTAAAGGCACTTATTTCCCTGAAAATCTGGTAAACACTGAAGAGCTTAAACTTCTGGGTTTCAGGCTAAGAACTGATAAACCAGTAAGAATAGTACCTTAAAAAGTCATTTATCGTTTTTGTTGAAATTTTGAAAACTGCAAAAAATGCAAAATTTTGCAGTTTTTTTATTGCCAAAAATAATTTGATTTTTTGCCTATTTGACAATAAAAAATAAATTATTATATTAGTGCAGTTAGTATACCGTTTTAAAGTAAAGGTTTATATACCAAAAACTTAAGAGGGAAAGAAACTAATAAAACCGTCAAAATTTACATACCGAAAGTTTGGTACAAAAAAGTCACTTCATGTACTATTGCTTAATTATACTGAAAAGGGTATTTTTAGTTGGTATATCTTCGCCAATTAAAAATTTTGAAATGAATACAATAGACCTGATCAACAAACTGGCAGTAAATCATAACATAACAACCGGGCGGGCAGAAATGATAGTTAGTATTTTGGTCGAGCGGCTTGTAGAAAAGCTTAAAAAAGACGGTGAGATCATGATTTATAACTTTGGTACTTTCAGCATTAAGAGAAAGGACCCGGAATCAAGTTCTTACATGAAGCTGAACGAACCTATTCCGATGGTTAAAAATCATGTTACATTTTTTCCTGACAAAGTATTTCTTGATAATATAAACTCTCAATAAAAATTACCCAAATTAATCACAGGGTTATGATAAAACAGGAAATAATAGAAAAGATCAGCAAGTACTTCAAACTAACAAGCTTTGAGGCTGAAAAGATATATGACGATATCTTTTCGGGTATCATTCAGGGCGTTAAAGAAGATAACATTGCAGATATTACAAACCTTGGAGAGTTTATAATTAAATACAATAACAACGATACTGAAAATAAAAAGACCGTTGAATTCCTGCCGACACTTTCACTTGAAGATGAGATAAATCAGCGATCATTTGATGAGCAAAAACAATTTGTACCTGATAAGATTACTAATAGTGAAGAAAACCAACCAAAAACAGAACAGCCTGTTATTACAGTTACAGAAACTGTAAATAAGATAATAGAAACAAAATCACCGATTGAAGAAAATATTATCTCTGAACAGGAATTGAAGAATACTGAAGATGCAGAGAAGCTTGAGCATGACCTGGCTGACGAAAAGCATAATGTAGAAGATGATATAAAAAGAAAACGTGATGAAATTCTGAGTAAGATCACAACACCTAAGGTTGAACAAAAGAATACTGTTGTTCCTCCTGTTGTTATTAAACCTGTTGATGAACCTGTATCAAAAACAATTGTTGAAACAAAGCATGAAATTACAGAAACTACAGAGTATAAAGAAGAAAAACCAGAAATAACTGAAAATATTATAGAAAAGCCAAAAGAAGTTGAAGAAGTAACTGAAAAATCATTTTCAGATTATTTCAAAGAAGTATCAAAAGAAGAACAGAAATATACTTCGCAGGTAAATAAAACAGTGATACCGCCTGTTCCGACAGTAAATGAAAGTACTGTAACACCGACAGTTGAGAACGTTATTCCTCCAAGTGCTGTAGAGCTTCATAAAGAATTAACCGGTGATAACAGTAAGGTTAACGAATATCAGACAACCATTAATCCCTTGCCTTATGCAAACGGTAACGGGAATGGCAACGGTAACGGTGAAAATTTTGAGCACAGGCTGCAGGATAATTCCTATTATATATGGTATAAAGATAGTGAACCTAATACGACAGATACTCAGACTATGTCTTATGAGTATGAGCTTTTATACCAGGCTACCAAAGAAGCTGAATATAAATCCAAATTAAGGATCTATGTTACAACATTTATAATGTTCTTTTCAATTGTATTGATCCTGCTTATTTTCTCTCCTTTCATATATAAATATTTCTTTACACCAAAAGAAGACCAGAATTCAGAAGAGGTTCAGAAAGAAACAAGCACAAGTGAACAGCCGCAAAATAATGGACAAAATAACCAGGCATCAGTAAATTCACTTGAAACCCAGCAGCCTGCCGGCAATACACAGAATACAACTGAACAGAATAATACATCAACACAACCGGTTCAGGAACAGCCCAAACAGGAAGCCAATCAGCAGCCAAAACAGGAGCAGCCTAAACAGGAACAGCCTGTACAGCAACAGCCTAAACAGGAGCAGCCCAAACAGGAACAGCCAAAACAGCAAAGCAGCGGTCAGAACATTCCGGGTATAACAAAAAGCTCTATGGGCTGGATGGATGATAATAACAGGGTTATTTATGTTCAGCTGGATAATGGCAAATTTACAATTCAGGAATCTGCATGGGATTCAGACGCAAAAGCTAATAAGCGAATCAGCGCTGTTGGTGCACTTATACCCGGTCTAAAAGGCAGTGTTCTGAAAGTAGATCTTGGAAGTAAGGGTACATGGTACCGTGCAAGGTTTGGTGAATTTTCAACGTTAGAAGAAGCAAAACAAAAAGCTGAAGAGTTAAGATCCAAAGAAAAAAACAGGCTTCAGGCTCTTCTTTTAACTTTCTTTTGGTACGCGTAAAAGAAAATACTGCCTAACAAACATATTATAGAAACATAAAACCCTGACATTCCAATTATATCTCCGTTTCGGCTGAAAAATGTCTTTTCAGTATTTGCAACAATGTTTCTGTCAGCAACCCCGGTTTGCCAATATTCTATCCTGTCATATATATTACCCAGTGGGTCAATAAAACATGATACTCCGGTCTGTGCACATCTCACTATCCATTTTCTGTTCTCTATAGCTCTTAATACAGCATACTGGTTATGCTGTTCAGGACCAGAGGTATTACCCCACCAGCCGTCATTAGTAACTATAACAAAATATTCTGCCCCTTCTTTTGAGAACTCGGATACAAATTCGCTGAAAACAGATTCATAACAGATAAGGGCTGCAAACTTTGTATCTATTTTTTTAACAGAGTCTTTCAGATTAAACAAATTCATATCATTTCCCATCTGCCAGCCGCTTATCCCAACACCCCATGTAAACCATTTTTTTGCAAAAGGAACTTTTTCCTGGTAGGGTATTCTTTCACTGAATGGTACAAGCTTAACTTTTTTGTGTATTGTCAGGTCTTTATGGTATTTATGCGGTTCAATCAGTATAGCGGAATTGAAGACATCAAATTTACGCTTTGAACCGTCAGTAATTCTGTGATCAGGAGGAATCACTTCATTTTCTGAATAATAATGTTTGTGCGGAATCCCCATCAGTAAAAATTTTCCCGTCGAATCAACAAGATCAAAGAAACGTTTTGATTTCAAAAGGTTAATATCTTCAAGAAAGTAAAATGGGGGAGCAGTTTCATGCAATACAAGCATATCAGGATTGAATTTCAGGCCATAATGCAGTCCGTCTAAATATGTGTTCAATATCTGGTCGTGCTCACCACCCCATTTTTTGAATGGGTCTGTATTGGTTTGTACTACACATGTATTTACTACTTTTGATGAATCCTTTAAATTATAGTATCCTGTATTATCTATAGAACTAAGCCTGTGTGAGGAGTAAAAATTAGGTATTAATATCAAAGTAAGAATAATTGCATAAGATATGATTGCAGGAAACGATGAAACTTTCCAAGATTTTTTATAAATTTTAGAAACAGTAAAATATAATAATACAGTGATAATGCAAATTAAAAAGGTAAGTCCATGAACTCCAGTTAGTTCAATAATTTGAATTCTGCCGAGATTGTAAGTTTCAGTGTTGCCAAGCTCCAGCCACGGGAAAGCAAACTGCCAGACATTATCAAAATATTCATATCCAACCCATATTAAAGGGAATAATCCAAAGGCCAGCTCTTTTTTAATTTTTGATACACCATAGGTTATAAGTAAAGGAATGAGCATGAATAATGAATGTACTAAAACCGTAGCAACACCACCAATTTTAAGGAAAGTATCACTTGAGTGCCAGCCTGATATCCAGTATAAAGTTATCTCATTAAAAACCAGCATTACTACATATGCTCTGGCAAAGGCCTGCCGGAATCTGGAGGCATTTAGGACAAGATATAACAATATCATTAACCCAAAATAAATAAAGTACCACGTCTTAAACGGCGGGTATGATAAACCCAGTAATGTACCGCTGAGTATACATAAAATTAATGCTCTTAAAACTTTATTTTTGGGAAGTAAGTTCAATATACTTTAGAGTGGAGTTTATTTGAGCAGGCAGATAGAATATGCAGTACATCCAAGCTTCTTTCCTACAAAACCTAATCCTTCTGAGGTAGTGGATTTAATTGCTATTTGAGAAACTTTTATCTTCAGCGTTTTAGCTATGTTTTTTTTCATAAGGTCTATGTAAGGACTGATCTTTGGCTCTTCAAGTATAACAGTTATATCAACATTACCTACTTTTAGTTTTCTTTTTGTGATCAGCTTTAAACACTCTTCAAGCAGTACAAGGCTTGAAATGTTTTTCCATCTGGAATCCTTGTTGCTGAAATAATGGCCAATATCTTTAAGACCTGCTGCGCCAAGAATAGCATCGCATAGTGAATGAAGAAGTACATCAGCATCTGAGTGTCCCAATAATCCTTTAGTATGAGGTATCTTTACCCCGCCAAGAATCAGTTTTCTTCCTTTTACCAGTTTGTGTACGTCGTAACCGAATCCTATTCTCATATTCTGTAAATATATTATTATATAATCTTTATTATTAGTCTAAAATTCCTGCAAATATAAATAGATTTTATGGTTAGTAAATAATTCTGTATTTAAGTAATTTTGCAAATCATATCAAAATAATGGCTAAAACAGTATCAAAATATATATGCCAGAACTGCGGGTATTCTTCCCTCAGATGGCTTGGCAAGTGCCCTGAATGCGACTCATGGAATTCCTTTGTTGAAGAAATTGTGCATACTGATAAACACAAAATATCTTCAAAGAACCGCGGGTTAGCTGAATCAAACTTTACAAATATTTCAAAAGTATCTGAAATTGATATTACGGAAGATAAACGAATTGTTACCTCGATACAGGAGCTTGACAGGGTACTTGGCGGCGGTATCGTCCCCGGCTCTGTTGTTCTTGTTGGCGGTGATCCCGGAATCGGCAAATCAACCCTGATGATGCAGCTTTCCGATAAGATCAAAAAAAATACAATACTATATGTAAGCGGTGAGGAATCGCCCAAACAGATAAAACTGCGCTGTGAACGGCTGGGTTTTGCTCATGATGAATTTTATATACTTTCTGAAACAAGCCTTGAAATCATTGCTGCGATAGTTGAAAAATTAAGACCGGATATTGTAATTATTGATTCTATTCAGACTATTTACCGCAACGAGCTTGAATCAAGTCCGGGAAGTGTATCTCAGCTGCGGGAATCAACTGCCGCTATTATTCAGATTGCCAAAGCTAAAAATATATCATTCTTTTTGATCGGCCATATTACAAAAGAAGGATTTATCGCAGGACCCAAAGTGTTAGAACACATGGTTGATACAGTCTTGCAGTTCGAAGGCGAAAGAACACATGCTTACCGTGTGTTAAGAGCTATCAAGAACCGTTTCGGCTCAACAAATGAAATAGGTATATTTGAAATGACGGGTACCGGTCTTGTTGAGGTCAGAAATCCCAGCGAAGTTTTCCTCTCTCAGCGCTCAAAAGGTATATCAGGCAGTACAGTATCCGCCAGTATGGAAGGAACACGTCCAATATTAATAGAAGTACAGGCTCTTGTATCTTCTTCGGGTTATTCTGTACCACAAAGAACAGCTACGGGTTTTGATTATAAAAGGCTTGCAATACTTATTGCTGTACTGGAAAAGAAAATCGGTATACATCTTTCAAAATTTGATGTTTTTATGAATATTGCAGGCGGTATAAAAATTGATGAACCTTCAATTGATCTTGCTGCAGCACTGAGTATCTGTTCTAGCTTTAAGGATACTTCAATTGAGCATGATATGCTTATCCTGGGTGAAATTGGCTTAAGCGGTGAAATACGCGGCATTAGTTTTGCTGAGCGAAGGATACAGGAAGCAATTAAGCTTGGATTCAAAAAAGTAGTTCTTCCTAAGGGTAATATGAAAAACTTTAAGCCATCCAAAGAGATCGAGTATATTCCTGTTGAAAGTATTCAGGACGCTATTCGGTTAATTCTTTAAAATATATTAATGTTCAGCCAAAAGTGAATATAGAGTTCCTTAAAAAATTAAAACAAAAACTTCAGGTAGGCAATACCCGTTCAATTCATTTAAACTCATACCCCGGAAGACCTGCAGCCAGGTTAGACCTTTATGAGCTGAATAACATTAAACAAAACCTGCCGAGTGATTTTCTTAAAAAACTGCTTAATCATTCATCATTTGAATTTAAATTCAAAATTGAGCATAATGAAAGTATTCAAAAAAATGATGATATTCTATTGGCGGATAATAAACAAGGTGAACCTTCTCCCGACCATGCCAATACTTCAATTCCGGCTAAAACGAGTGTAGATAAAGAGATAATTGCAAAACAGAACCTGATTTCCAAGCGGTTATCATCAATATATTACGAAAATGAAGATACTTATCTGGAGCATGGAATAAAGACATTCGGCTTTGGATATCCTACACTGGTTTACCGAACAAAGAACGATCCTGATAAAATATTAAGTGCACCCGTTTTTATCTGGATGCTTGAACTGACCCGTGACAAGAATGAATGGATAATTTCACGGGATGAAGAGCAGGGAATAGCTATTAATGATGTTCTGCTTAATTACCTGGAACAGGATCTTGGTTCTTCGGGATTTTCTAAACTGAATGATGAATATTTATCAGATGCAATCATTGATGAATCAGAATTTACTATAATTGTTAATAAACTCCTTTCTCAGATAAATACATCAGCAAAACAAATTTCAGGAGAGCATTTAATTACACCGATGCTTGATAAAGCAAATCGTACAGAATTTGTAAAGGCAAATGGATATCCTGTTATTACATATTCAGGTATATTCGGATTATTTAAAACGCCAAAAGAACCGTTAATCAGAGATATTAAGTACTTAATAGATAAAGCAGATAAATTTAGTTTTGATAAGCTTGATTTTAGCCCATACCAGGAAGTAAAATATTCAGCGGTTGAAACTGACCCAACTCAGGAACATGCCCTAAAAAGCCTGGGTAATAACAGTAAGCTTATCATTCACGGTCCTCCCGGAACAGGCAAAAGCCAAACCCTGACAGCAATAATTGTAAATGCGCTTTTTAACAGATCGAAATGTCTTGTAGTCTGCGAAAAACGAACTGCTTTAGAGGTTATACTGAAAAATCTAAGTGTTCTGGGACTTGGCAGTCTTTGCGGATTGATCGAAGATGTAAACAGAGACAGAAAGAAAATTGTTGATGCAGGCCGTGACCCAAAACCCGAAGTAAAACCAATTCGCAGAAATATCCTGGATAATATTTTCAATGAAACAGATGAAACAATCAGTAGGGTAAATAACAATCATATTTTTTACAGCCGGTTTCTTTTAAATGATATGACTTGGGGAGACCTGGTTGGTAAATTTATTGGAGATAAAGATAATGATGATTACCTAAAGCTGTACAATGAGCTAAAGAATTGCGGTATTGATTTTACTGCTGATAGTGTTTCTGAAATTTATAATACAACTTTAAACTGCATAAAAAAGAACAGAAAGCTGTTTAAAACAGCAAAAGCTGAACTGGGTACTTTTAAGATCATAAATGACAAATTGTTTGTAAACCGTTCAGCAAAAGATATTGTGCTGGATCTTGCTGAAAAAATTAAAAAGCTTCTGGTAGTGACTAAGAAATCACAAAATGAGTTAAGTATTGCTCATAATGCTTATTCTAATGCCTTAAGTGCCTGCTACTCTGATTACTACAATAGGTTCAACTCTGAAATTAATAGAATTACTGATTTATATAAAAAGAACTGCGATATAAATAAACATCTTTTCACAGAACTCAGCGGCTGGACAAAATTTAAATTATCTTTATTTTCAGTGTTTTCTAAGAAATACAGGGATCTTAAAGAGGATAAAAAAGACATTGTTCCTTTACTCTACGGGCTAAGAGAATTTCAGCAAAATGGTTACTTTGATTTTAATATAAAAAGCATTGCTGAAACTCTTACAGAAATGGAACCTCAGCTTGATGCTGTAAATAATTCATTAAAAAACTGGTTTGATAATTTAGGTAAATTCAAAGAACAGCATTTATCACTATATACATCGTCAAATTATGATAAATTTGCGGTTCCTGATATTAATTTCCTGAAAGAAGCGGATATTGTTTCAGATAAAGTATTGGATCATTATAATGAATCAGGGCTTTTTGCAACTATATATAAATATGAAAACAATTCTATAAATCATAAACTGGCATTACTGAGTGATTTATCGTACAAACTGGATAATATTATTAAAGATATAGATTCATTATATGATTATTATTACTGGCGAAGTGATTACCTAAGCTGCAATGAAGCAGCAAAAAATATAATCGATAAATTGATAGAATTAGAAATTGATGATTGGGAAAGAGACTGTGACATGTATTTTGTTTTTAATACACTTGTTGCAAATGAAATGAATATCCAATTACGTGATGACAGTCTTTTTGAAGAAATTACAGGGAACTTTGAAAAAATAAAAGAATTCCAGGTTAACCTTATACTTGAATACTGGCAAAGCCGCCAAGCTGAATCTGCGCGTAAATTTGAAGAACGAACGGGAATAAACATTAACGCATTATATAATAAATCCAGAAACAGCAGGTACCAAAAACGAAATTCATTAAGAAAGATAATTGCAGCTGATCATGAAGTATTCACAGATCACTTTCCTGTCATGCTTATTAACCCTGTAGTTTGCAGCAGTCTGTTTGAAATGCGTGAAGGTTTGTTTGATCTGGTTATATTTGATGAAGCAAGCCAGCTCAGGGTAGAGGATGTATATGCAGCTAAGCTTCGCGGAAAGAACCGTGTAGTTTCAGGTGATGAGAACCAAATGCCGCCATCTAATTATTTTGCTTCATCACAGCTTGTAATTGAAAGTGATTCCATGAATGAGGATGAGGAAGAAATTGAAATTACTACAGATCCCAAAAATCTTGCAGATGCAGAATCACTGTTAGAGTTTGCCATACGACGTGGATACGTTGAGTCATTTCTGGATATTCATTACCGTTCACGTCATCCTGATCTTATTGATTTTTCAAATGCTGCGTTTTATAACTCACGACTTAATCCAATGCCCCCGGCAAATAATTATAAGGCAATGAGGTATTTTAATGTGTGCGGTATATATAACCAGGCAGAAGGTGTCAACAAACAGGAAGCAGAAAAGGTAATCAGCCTTATCAGTGAGCTTATCATTCCGGAAAAAGGTGATGATAACCCGAGTATCGGGATAGCAACATTCAATATATTTCAGAGAAATTACATTCTGGACATGATAAATTATGCTGCCAATAAAGATAGTAATTTTGCACAAAAAGTAAGTATAATCAGAAATAAACCTGCCGAACCGTTTTTTGTTAAGAATCTGGAAAATATTCAGGGTGATGAACGCGATATCATTATTATTTCAACCACTTTTGGAAAACGTGCTGATGGCAGCTTTATTCAGAATTTCGGACCAATAAACCAGGAAAAAGGCTTCCGCCTTCTGAATGTAATTGTAACAAGAGCTAAACATATGATGATAGTTTGTACTTCTATTCCTGATGAATATATCAGGGAGTTTCCCTCACTTCTTTCAGCAGCAGGGAATAAAGGCAAAGGTATATTCTATGCTTACCTTGCTTATGCAAAAGCTATAGAAGACTATGATCCTAAAAGCAAAAATGCAGTTATTGAACAGCTTAAGGCTAATTCAGAAAATAATGAGCTGACATCAAAGAGAATTAATAAAACTTTGTTTGAACAGGAAGTTTATAACAGATTACTGAGTCACATTTCTTCTGAAAGATTGATAATTAATTACTCTACGGGAGGATTTATAATAGATATTGCTGTATTACCTAGAGAAAAATCCGGTAAAATTATTGCTATTGAGTGTGACGGCAGTGTATTTCACCTTTCACAGGAAGCATATGCATGGGATATTTTCCGCGAAAAATACCTGGCAAAATTCGGCATCCGGTTTGTCAGGATATGGTCAGTTAACTGGTGGAATAACACTGAACGCGAGCTTGATAGACTTATGGAGTTCATAAACAGCCCCGATTGAACGTAGAATTAGTATATTTATATTGCTCATAATAATTATTAATTTTGCTGAATAACTTAAACTAATCTTCCAAATGTTAAAGAAATTTACTACACTATACAGGCATATTATTGATGAGGAACGCAAATATCCTGATGCTACAGGGGAATTAAGCGACCTCCTTGCAGATATTGCCCTTGCATGTAAGGTAATATCTCTTGAAGTGAACCGAGCAGGATTAATTGACCTGATGGGGTTGACCGGCACTGAAAATGTTCACGGTGAGCAGGTGAAAAAACTTGATGAATATGCTCATGATACACTTGTAAGAGCTATGGAAGTAAGCGGTCATTTATGTGCGATTGCTTCTGAGGAAAGTGAAGATTTTATTCCAGTAAAGGAAAAATTCATGGGTGAACGTCCTTTGAGCAAATATATTATACATTTCGATCCTCTTGACGGCTCATCTAACATCGATGCGAATATCAGTATAGGAACAATATTTTCAATTTATAAACGCAGATCAGAAAGCGGTCCCGGTACACTTGAAGACTGCCTGCAGCAGGGAACCAACCAGGTTGCTGCCGGATATATAATTTACGGGTCAAGTACAATAATGGTTTATACAACAGGCAGGGGAGTGCATGGTTTTACTTTAGATCCGACAGTAGGTGAATTTCTTTTATTTTATGAAAATATACAGATACCAAAACGTTCAAAAACATACAGTATCAATGAAGGGAATTATACTAAATGGAGCGAAGGTTTAAGAAAGTATGTTGATGATTTAAAATCGGATAATAAAGAATCAGGCAGACCCTATTCTGCCCGTTATGTTGGTTCACTGGTTGCAGATTTTCACCGTAATCTGCTTTATGGCGGATTATTCATGTATCCGGGTGATAAAAAAAATCCAAACGGCAAGCTAAGGCTTCTTTACGAAGCTAACCCGCTTGCATTCATAGTCGAGCAGGCAGGTGGCAGGGCTTCAAATGGTAAAGAAAGAATACTTGAGCTGATTCCATTGGATCTGCATCAAAAAACACCTCTATTTATCGGCAGCGAAGAAGATGTTTTAGAAGCTGAAAAATTCCTGAATTTATGAAAACTTTAATACTGAGCAAACATTTCACCTGTAAAAATTAAAATAAAAGACTCTCGCTACCTGTTTATCAGCTGGGATGATGGTAGTGATACTATGCTTCAACTGGCAAACCTTAGAAAAAGCTGTCCGTGTGCAAATTGCCTGAACGATAAACTGAACAGGCAGGAAACATATATCCCCCTCCTTTCAACTGCTCAGCTGACTGTAAAGGGTATTGAGCAGGTTGGCGCTTATGCAATTAGAATAACATGGCAGGACGGACATGATTCAGGTATTTATACTTACGACAAACTTAAAGAAGGAAAATACTAAATAATATATATTAACATGAAAACAAAAATAATATTCGCGTTATTCGCCTTCACATTCATTTCTGCATTAAGCTTTTCCCAGGATACTGTTACTTCCAAAGATGCAAAGAACTTTGTTGGTGAAACAAAAATTGTGACAGGTCCGGTAGCTTCAGTTTTTATCTCTAATAAAGGCACTGTGCTGATAAATTTTGATGAAGTTCACCCCAATGCTACGTTTGTTGCAGTTATAAAAGGCGGCAACACCTCTATAGATTATTCTAATATCAAAAAAGGAGTTAAGCTTACTATCTCAGGGAAGATAGAAGAATACAACGGAAAACCTGAAATTATTTTATCAGAGCAGACTCAGATAATAAAGGTAGAGTAACCTGAGAACATTTATATTTTTATCAAGCGGTTTTCTTTTTTTGCTTGTAGCGGCAGGACTCATAATTATTGGCAGCGGTGAAAAAGATAATATGTTCATTATGTTATCATCAGCTGCTGTTCCTTTTTTATTTACCTCTTATTGGAATTTCTATTCAGTATTTTATGAGAAAAGTAATAATTCAGATGGTAACTATTTTACATTTAAAGGATCAGGAACAGCGGGAATTGGGGTATTCTATCATAAACTAATTGCTGTTCCTTTCTTTTTGGTTTTATTTGGTTCAGTATCATTGGCTATTGTTACTTCTTTTTTAGCGGTGAACCGAAATACCGAAGACATTTCTTTAATTTCACTTGGAGCAAGTGTTGTATACTCTTTGGTTATATCAATATATTTCAGCAAAAAGATATGCAATTTAAACCAAAAAGATAATTCTATGAAATCAGAAAACATCTCTGATGATACTGGATTTAAGATAGCATTCTTCTTTGCGTCGATTGCAACAATTGGATTATTTCCGCTGGTATATTTCATAATTAAATCCGCAAGGAAAAATAAGTTAGATTAGTGCCGTTAACTTTTAATTACAATCATTGTAAGGTCATCATGTAAAGGTTTGCCATTACAGAAATCAACAGCATCTTTCTGTACCTTCTTAACAATATCCTTAGCACTTAGGTCCTTTGCGGACTTTAATGTTTCAACTATCCTATCCTGCCCGAACATTTCATTTTGCGGATTCATTGCTTCTTCAAGACCGTCAGTAAAGATTGCTATTAATGACCCCGGCTCTATTTGTATAACTTTTCTTTCATAAACCTGGTTGGGTAATACACCAAGTATAAGTCCTGTTGCATCAAGTGTTGTAACTTTACCATCCTTATCAAGCATTAGCGGGGGATTATGGCCGGCGTTTATGTAATGAAATGAATTTGTTGCGGGCTCCCAGCCGCCTATGAATAACGTTATGAATTCTGAAGAAGATGTGTTCTTGTAAACATGATTGTTTATTCTGGCAATAAATTCAGAAAAATCCTCTGTAATTTCAAGCCCAACCCTGATAGAAGCCTGCAGGTTAGCCATTATCATAGCAGCCCCGGCACCTTTACCGCTTACATCCGCTATTACCAGGAATGTATTGCCATCTTCATTATTTATAATATCATAATAATCACCGGCAACTTCAAAGCAGGGGCGTGATTCACCATAAACCTCAAGCCCGGTTACCTGCGGGATCTCCTGAGGCATCAGCCTGCGCTGTATAACCCGTGCCATTTCAAGCTCTTTATCCATGCGCTTTTTATCAATGTAGACTGATTGCAGGTTAAGGTTTTGAAGCGCTAAGGCTGTTTGTGCAGAGGCCTGTGTTAATATATCAAGGTCCTCCGCAGAGAAATCCTCTTCATTTGATTTCTTACCCAGGTTCAGTACACCTATTAACTCACCCTGTGATATCATTGGTATTGTTACTGATATCTCATTATCCCTGACCCATTCAATCTCATTTTCATCTACGGTAATTCTGGAACGTTCAGATATCTCATCCCAGAAGAATTTATCACCGCTTCTAATCCTGTGTATCACGCTTTCATTATCGTTAAACCTGAAAGGTACACCTATTGCCAGCTGGGGACTCAGTGCAAACGGTATGACTGGGTTTATTCCTATAGTTGACTGCACCCACATTCTTAATTCAGTTAAAAGCTCTTTTGATTCTATCTGTCCCGATATCCGGTGAATATAATTCTTTAATGCCGCTGCATATTTTGTGCGCTCAGGATAGAATGTTTCATCTATCCAGTTGAGTATCCTCTTGTTGATTGGTGTGAACGTCAAAGATAGAAGTAACACAGATACAATTATCACACTTGGGTCACGAAGATCGAAGAAGCTTACAGATAATCTTACGATTATAAATATAACGAATAAATAAACGCCGATCATACCAACAGTCACGCCGAATACACGTACGCTGCGTTTCAACGCGCTCTCGGTTTCAAGCAGTTTATTCTGGAAGAATGAGTTAAGGAATGTAAACGGAATAATCAGTCCGCCAATTTCACATAAAAGAAAAACCATTAGACTAACGATCAGTAAGTTAGAGCTAATCCTGTTTGCCAGTACAAACTGTGTAACTATCACAAGTACCCAACCCAAACCTATTAGTATCGCGCCAAGCTTAACGCCGAATAACATAAGCCTCACCTGCCGTTTTTCAAGAGCAGAGCTTACCTTCTTCAGGTTGTTTGAAAGCAACAGTACACCGGCACCCATTTGCACGAACATCAAAAGGAATATCATAAAAGTAAGCGTACGGCTTTCAAAATTCATGATAGAAGATATGATGATAATTATAGGCAGAAGGAAGATAAAAAGAAGTGATATGAATTTATTATTTTCATATATCCTGTTCCTCCTAGGGAAGGTTGCAAAAAGCAGTACCCAGAAACCCGGCCCCAGCCACATAAGGTAAGTGATAAAATCCCGCAGGTTATCAAAGTACAGATAATTCTTGATGAAAGTATCAGAGGTCTCGCCCACATTAACGGTAGCATACATAAAACACCCAAAGCAGAAACAGAAGAGCGCTATTAATATTGTTTCAGTAGCATAAGGACTCTTTACAATACCCCACATTCCAACAATTAAATATGCTATTAATAATATTACAGGGACTGTCCGGAAAAGAAAAATCATTACTTTTTCAAGCGGTATAAGAGGTGCAAGAGTTAATTCATAATCTTTAGTAACATTGCCGCGCCTTATAGTATAAACAACTTTCTGCCCGACCTCTTTTCTGCCGAGATCTTTTTTTACGGAATCATAATCAGCTACCTGTATGCCGTTCACTTTAATTAAGGTATCACCCGGCTGCATGCCTGAGTTATAAGCAGAATAGTCTTCACTGATAGAAGCGATTATAAGATAATTGAATTTCTCGGATTCATTGATATACCTTATTCCGGTAGAACCATCTTTATTGATATTTATAACGGAAATAAATCCCTGTACCGCAGCCATTAAAGCGAAAATAATAAGGAAGACACCCAGGAACCTGGTGAGAAATGATATAATCAATTTGACCGTAGATACAGAATTCATATATACAAATGTAAGCAATTTTAAGAGATTTTCAAGTGTAAATTATAGATTAAAGGGTTATTTCTGTAGTATTTATATAGTTTGTTTCATTGCTAAAATCTGTCGTGATGGTCCCGCTTCGGCGGGACGACCTCCGGTCGCAGCTAAAATCTGTCGGGATGGCAGGATTCGAACCTGCGACCTCCTGCTCCCAAAAAATCGCTCCTATAGTGAATTTATTGATTTTAGGCTGTTTTTAAGGCTTTTACCTCTAAAAAACACCCTATTTGACCTACTTTAGTCACTAAAATAGTCACTAAAAAAAATAACGACGTTTAGTTTTTGCTTAATTTTATCTTCTGCAAGAAGTGTTGTTCATACAGAAAGATTTTCTTTCATTATAAATATAATACTTGTTGTAAAGGATAGCAAATTTACTTGTTTACAACAAGGATGCAAATAATAATATTTATTATTGTTTTTGAATCCAATTTTTTTGTTTTCTATCTTTAAATTACCCCATAAACCAAGATTATCTTCCACTGCATGTGTCAATAATGATTTAGAAAATCCTCAATGTTATCAATTCTACTCTCACAATCATCAACACGGTCAGAAACATCACTAGGCACATCATCTAACCTCTTGTCTAAGGAGGATATTTCATTTTCTAAATCTGAAACTTTAGAGTTCAATAAGTGATTTTCCTCTTTCAAGTAGATAATTTTAGTAAAATTCAAAACAGAAATGACCAAACTGATTAATAAAAAAACACTCAAAATAATTATTGTAACTTTGCTCTTTTTATTATCCATAGATTTATTTTCTAAAATTTACAGTAGATGATGTTTCGGCAAATGTTTTTTCAAAAATTAACTTCTCGTTTTCCCATATTTCCAATTTCGGAACAGACATATCATATTTTGAATAATTTGATTTAACCTCTGTTTCTATTAATTCGCCTGCAACACTAATTTTCATATAACTATCACCATTGATTTTTTCTGTAATCAAATTATTATCTTTGTTGTAGTATGAATACCTCATAGTATAATCTGTATCTTTGGAAAACATTACAAGAGAATAATTATTATTGGAAGGAACTTTAAAATAGATGAAATATGGGAGTAAGAAGAAAAATCCGAAAACTAAAATGAGTTCTAATGCGCGACTCAATTTATTTTTCAGAATTGTCCTTTCGTAACTTCTTCTTATTGATATTATTTTTCTCGTCAATGCATAATAAATAATCACAAGCACAAGAGAACCCAATAATAGAAAGGTGATAGTTGGGTCATTCCAAAAAAATATTTTAAATAGTTTATCCATAATCTATTTTCGAAAATAATGATATTTATTAAGTTATCATATTGAATTAATTATCACTTATTTAATTCCTTTAAAATCATTATTCCTCCAAAGACCATTATTGTTTCCTATAGCATTTCTTTGGGCAGTAATAAATCTTTCTGAGTAAATGAAAGGATATTTAGTATAGGCAAACGCATATCCATCTTCAATAATTTTTAGATTAAAAAGAACAGTATCATGCAAATAAGCATATCTTAAGAGTCTGTTGTATCTATCTCGATCTTGATTTGTAGAGTCCGTCTCCAATCTTACAATTTGTCCATATAATAATGAGTCAGCATAAAGTGTGGATTTAAGACCTAGTTCCTGGATAGTATGTTTATCTTTTTGTGTTCTTTCAACATCTCTATCCAGCTTACTGCTTTCCCATTTTTCTGGAGTATCAATGCAAATCAACCTTACTTTTTCTCCATCCTCCAGTTCAAAAGTATCGCCATCTACAATACGTTTTACTTTAAAATATTGAGCTGTATCAGTTTGAATTTGTGATATTTCCTTTTTAGAGTTGTCTCCTGATTTAAAGTTATTATTTTTAATAGTGAAATTACAGGATATAAATCCAAATATTAAAACGAATACTAGTATTATGAATTTAACTCTTGTCAATTACATCCTCCACAAATTCCACAACTTTTCCCAACACAATCATCTGCAAAATATCCATTTTTTGTATTATTATACCATCTGCATGTCCTATTATGGAGAACGTTGCTGGAGCTATTAACCCAATATTTCTTTTTCTCTTTAGTATCCTGTTCTTTCTGCTCTGATTTGTCTTTAGCATAAATTTCATTTGTTTTTACAACTTTTTCATTTGAGCAGCTACATATTAGAATGAAGAGAGATACAAGAATTAAAACATTCAATTTTCTCATAATATATTGAAATTTAGATTGGTTTTAAGTTACTACAAAGTCACCCTGAAACAATTTTAGATCTGTCAAAACGGTTGAAAGCAAAGTTTAAAATTACTATTACTTTTATAATTATAATAACTATCTTAAATTATTTATTATTATTTCTCTCTGCAGCTTCACGTTTAACTCTCCGTGATTTTGGTTCTTTTTGTTTAAACTCTTCAAATTTAGTATCAGTAATTCCCATAATTTTGAATATTTTCTTGAAATCATTTTTTTCTTTTATATCCCAGAACCAAGATCTTTTCTCAAGCTCCGCTATACCGTTCATTCCGTAATTTAAAAAATTCTCAACTTCGATAGCCTGGCACATATATGTAATAGTTGCTTTCGTCTTACCCTGCCTGAAATTCACTAGTGAAAGTCCCAAATAGCTATCAAAATGTCTTTTATCATAACTTAATGAACAAAAGAAGTATTTTTCAGCATATTCGTATTGATTTGCATTCATATATGCATATGCAAGGTTATTATTAGCAATTGAATTGTTCGGTTCATATTTTAAAAATTCCTGATAATCTCTAATTGCATTTTCATGGTCATTTTTTTTGCTATATAATACTGCCCTATCAAGGTAATATTCATATTGCCGGGGAGAATAAAACAGTGCATTACTATAATCAGAAATAGCTTCATCAAACATATCCATAATTTCATAGATTTGCGCTCTTCTAACATACATATCAGGATTATCATTTTTCCATTTAAGACTGTTGCTTAATTCTCTTATAGCACCTTCTTTATCGTTAATAATAATCCTGCAATCTGCTTTTGAGGTATAAATGTAATCATACTCCGGATTTATCTTTAAGACCATATCATAATCTTCAAGTGCTTTCTCGTAGTTACGTAGATTTTTATGATAATATTCTGCTCTTGCAAGATAGGTGTCAATGCAGTCTTCACATAATGTAAGAGATTTCTGATAATCTGACAGTGTTTTCACACTATCTCTATTTTTGGCATATACATCCCCTCTTAATTTATAAAGTAACTGATCCTGACTATTAAGCTCTATTGCTCTTGAAAAACAATTTATTGAACTGTCATATAATTCAAGTTTATAATACAACTTCCCTGCAAGTTCCCATTTCGCATTTTCATCCTGATATAAGTTAACATATTTCGAAATTATATCAGCAGCAAAATATTTATCGTAACTAGTTTGATAAAGTACCACTAGATCATTTAAGTCATCTTTTTGATAATGATCATATACATTAATTATTGGAATAGTTATAAATTTACTTACCGGGACAGCAAAATTCATGTTCTGCCCAGTTGTTACACATGAAGCAGTAATTCCAATTAACTCTCCCGCATTATTCAGTAAAGCACCCCCACTTGAACCCGGAGCTATAGGAGCAGTAAACTGAATTTTCCCAGGCATTTCATAAGATCTAAAAGCGCTAATTATTCCATAAGATATAGTCTTAGTATATCCCTGTGGATTCCCAAGTGCGAATATTGGATTACCAACATTCAGATTACTTTCCTTTGCTATGTTTATGAATGGATAATTACCATCAGGCAGTTTAAGAATTGCCGCATCTGAGAATGGATCAAAACCGGCAATTGGGATACTATCATAAACAGTATTTCCATTTCTAACTTCAATCCTACAGGATATATCAATTACATGATAGTTTGTGTAAATTAACCCATCAGGAGAAATTATAACACCACTTCCATATTTTTGAAGAGCATTATTATAATCATAATTATATATCATCACAATTGCATCGCTGCATCTGGAATAGATCTCTTCAGAAGATAATTCGTTTTGTTTTATTTCATTTATAATGGAATCCTTTTGTGAAAAAGAACTTTGAGCAAGAAAAAGTATGGATAATAAAGTAATTGATATTTTTTTTTTTTTTTTTCTTTTTATATGAATTTTATTTAACTAACTTGTAAAAGAACCTTTTATATTAACTTGTGTAATTTTTCAATGTCCTGGGAAATTCGTTATCAACTTATAATTTTGCAATAGTATATTATTATTTTCTAATTATTAATATATCTCTATAAACATGTAAATTTATATATCCCTGCAATTATTATATCATTAGTTATATTTACAAAATTGTCTGATAGAATTAATTGCAGGGAATATTTATTGTATTTCCTTTCCAACTAATTACTAGATGGTCTAGAGGGAGCTGACTTGGACGTTTTTGAAGTATCTATTATAACATCATCTTTTACCTTTGTATTTTCTAAAGCCGGTTTAGGTCGTGATGCCCTTGATTCGTCTGAAGATTGAGTTCCTAAGAAATTATCACAGCCTGTAAAAAACATTACGAAAAAGATAGGTATTAAGTATTTCATATTTGTTCCTTTATTTTGATTTAATTAAATTAAAATTACTTACTTTGTTAACCTCAATAAGTTGTTTATTTTCCCATATACTGGCATAGATTCACTCCAATAACCTCCGTTTGTGCCTATTGCCTGGATCTTGTGATATCCCCCACTTACAGATAAACTCACAGTTGCATCTTCTCCATAAGTTGAGGGTTCACCATTAGCAAAGTATTTGTCCAAAGTTCCTATATATTCTTCGTCTACAAATACAAGAATTTCTCCAAAATCTCCTTCGTCTGTAAATATGATTATATTTCCTGTACCGGAAAGGGAATAATATGAAGAATTGTAACTTGATCCAGAGTAATTACTGTTTGAGCTTTTATTATTATTTTGATAGTAATTATCTAAGTATGTACTTTCATTTCCAGTTGCTGTTTTTCCGGTATAAGGGTTAGTGTTACCAGGATAGCTCCAGTTATTGTAAGGATTTCCATCTGGATTTGACCTATAATGAGGTTGTACATAAGTCCCATCTTTTCTGTAATACCCTTTTACTTTAACTTGAGATATTAAATCGTTTGAAATTACAAAGAATACTGAAATAACAAGTAAAAATGTTATTAATGATCTCATTTTCTCCTCTTTCTAATTAGTTTTTAAATAAAATTTAACTTACTCAAAAATAGCTGGTAAGTAATCATTAGTAAATAGTTAGAAATACTGAATTTATGTATGTATTACTACGTAGGGTCTGTATGTATTAAGTTTGGAATATTACTTCAAAATCCCTTTATTTTGCAGTGCAAAAACTAATAATGCGTTGCGGCTTCCTCCAATTAAACCTAATTTTTCACGCATATTGTTTCTATGTGTTTCAACTGTTCGTTTATCTATATTCAATTCATTGCTGATATCGTGATTCGATTTGTTTTCTGAAATAAGTTTTAGAATTTCCAGTTCTCTGCTAGTAAGAGTATGTAATTCTGGTTTATTTTCTTTAAATTTTATTCTTTTTTGATACAACTTTGCAACATAGTTAAGTACTTTAGGGCTCAATATAGTTTCTCCACCATAAATTTTCTTAATTGAAGTTACAAGATCATTAGTCTCATCCTTAAAAAAATATCCAGATACGCCAATATTCATAGCATCAATAAAGTATTCTTCATCATCATAACCGGTTAGAATCACTATTTCAGTCAGCTTAGACTCAACTTTTACTTTCTTTGATAATTCAAATCCATTCAATCCAGGCAAATGAATATCAATTACTGCAATATCAGGTTTCATTTTACATATTAAATCCGAACCTTCTACTCCATTTGATGCTTCTCCAATTAAAACTAAAGACTCATCTTCATTAATATCTAATGCAAATTGTTTTCTTATATATGGATGATCATCAACAATAATTACAGATATCTTCTTTTCTTTATTCATAATTTAGACATTATACATGTTCCTTATCGGAACAATTATTTTAAAAATAGAACCCATGTTAATCTTAGATTTTAAACTGAAAGTACCACTCATCAATTTCAATCTCTCTTGAATACTGCTTAATCCTAAACCTTTTCGCACTTTTTCTACTTTCATAAAATCATTTTCTAAACCGACTCCATTATCTTCAACATCAATGTATAAATATATATTGTCTATTGTTATCTTAATACTGGCTTCGCTTGCGTTTGAGTGTTTTAGGATATTATTAAACAGTTCTTGAATTATTCTATAAATATGTATGGATGCTTCCTGGCTGAATAATGCATCAACTTTTTCATCAATGTTTTTTTTAAAATAAATATCTGACTGGTCTGAAAGATTATTAGCTAATGCAATTATTGCTTTCTTCATCCCCAAGTTTTCTAGTTGATGCGGATAAAGAGCTGAAGACATTCTTCTTATTTCGTCAATAGTATCATCAACTCGTTTTGTTAATTTTTCAATTTTTTCTTTTGGGGTGAAATTAGTATTCTGAATTTTCTTCAGTTCATACCTAATAGAATGAAGGTCCTGCTGCAAACCATCATGCAATTCTGATGCTATAATTTTCTTCTCAGCTTCCCTGGCATCGAGTAACTTTTTAGAAAATTTATATTGGTTTGTTTTCTCATAATTTCTTTTTTCATAAAGGAAGTATCCAAAGCCTAAAATCAATAATACTAGAAATGGAATGAATAAATATTTATCTGAACTTGGAGATTCCCAAGCCTTTCCTAAGATGATAATAAAAATAATACCAAAGATAGAAACAATAATCCAGAATATTATTAATTTGAAATCAGTCATATAGATATCTTAAAATGTCCTTCATTAAGAAATGAACAATCACAAAGTTCAATTTAACTGTACTTCTTTACAATTATTGTGGAATTAATATTCCATATTTTATCTTTTTCAAAATGACCACCAATATATGGTTTTCTTTAGAAAATACTTAGTAAGTCATGTAACGAAATACAGTTAATCAAAATTAAACGTTACTGATTTTTTCGCTCCAAAATATTTCTGCCTATAATCGAGCAGCAATTTTTCTAGATTACTGAAATCTCCTTTTTCTAATGATTCTAAAACAAGTAATTTTAAGTTATCCTTACTATTTATCATTTTCCAAATTTGTTCATAAAATATTGGTTCTTTTTCTAGTTTAATGTCTCTATATTTCAATTTATTAAAATCTCCTTTTTAACAAATTATTATTAAGTATAGAGTATAAATTTATGAATATTAATCTTAATAAAAAACCGAATATTTTATTAATCTCATGATAAGAAAGAATATTTGCTACCATATGTTGTGTTCTTGGGGATATTTATAATATATTAATATTTATAACCAAATTTATTAAAGACATTTAAATTATCGATGATACATATTAAATAAATATTTATGATTTCGTTTTAGAACCCTTTAAAATATCTAGCCATATAATGTATCACCTGATAAATTTATGACCCTTTATAAGCAATTTTCAAAAATTAAGTATCTTTAGTTAAAGGTCTTAGTAAATACAAAAATGCACGGTTTTAAGCTACTGAGATAATAAAACTATGTAATTTTTTTCAAACCTACCTTTTCTGAATCTTTTACATAAAATTGATTCATTAACAACCATCTTATGATTAGCACTTTCTTGATTTTCACACATCCCGGATCTTTGGGGATTAATGACCTTTTTCCTATTCCAATACTTACAATTTTTACAACTTTTCATATTATTTTTCCTTTTTGTTTTAATTTCAATAATTTCATTCTTTACTTGAATCTTGATAATTAGTAATCTTCCAAACAATATATTTTACTCCCAGTTCTTCTATTACATTATAAGGACCAAGTCTTGAAGTTAATTTCTTTAAATATCTAGTTCTAACAGTATCGATGCTAACCCCTGAATATTGAGCTCCTGAACATACTACATCTTCTATTTCCATTTTATTGTGTTCTTTCATTTCTTTTTCTAACCAACTGATGAACATTGGCTCTGATTTCATATTTCTAGCCATTTCGGCAGATTGTGGTTTAGGAGCTTCATCCAGACTCACACACTCACGCGCACACACAATGTCAACATCTTTTTTTTTCTGATATGGAGGGTTTTTCTTAATATTGCAGCTTTGACATGCTAATTGGAGATTTTCCATATTATTATCTAGATAATTGTTATTTATATGTTCTACTTTTAATTTTTTAAAAGAAAATCTATTCCCGCAAATATTACATTTCTGCCCATTTCTATTAATTAGATTTTTTTTAATTTTCTTTAAATCCCTAGAATTTAATCTGCTAATTCGATTTGCCATTTTAAAAGAATAATTAGATATTATTTAAATTTATATGTGACGGTTTCCATAAATCCCCGTATAGCTTCCATATCCGTATGTAAGTATTTTTGTGTTGTTGATAATGTAGTATGACCAGCCAAATCTTTAATTATGGTTAACGGTATACCTCTTGTAGCCATATTTGTTAAAGCAGTATGCCTCAAAGAATGGAAACATATTTTATCATTTAAGTTAGTTTTTCTGACGTATCTTTTAAATTGTTTGCTTATATAACTAGATGAATATCTAAATCCATTTGTATTGCCAAATACATACAAATACCCATTTTTTATTTCAATAATATTTCCATTTATATTTTGACTATCGTTTAATAAATTGAGTATTGCTGAAGTAAGCCCAATTTCTCTATCCTTCCTGGTTTTTGTAGAAAATGTTTCTTTATTTTTAATAGTGATAATCCTTTTGTTATAATCAATGTCATCCCATTGAAGATTAATAATTTCGGAAAGCCTCATTCCCGTATATAAAGCGAATTTCACAATTTTTTCTATAAACTTATTATCAATTTCGTTAAATAGCTTTTCAATATCTTCTTCTGTAAGATTTGGTCGTGATTTATCCGGGACTCTAAGCTCTTTGACTTTTTTGAAAGGGTTATCACAGATATATCCATATTCAATCGCAATATTAAATGTTGCTTTAAGCTGCCTAAGATATATGTTAATCGATGATTTCTGTAATTTTTCCAGGAGATTATTAACGAACATATCTGCATCAGATTGGTTAATGTTAAATATTGGTTTATTCCCAATTATATTTATCAAATGGTCAAATGCTGTTTTACAAGCTTCAAGGGTTTTTGGAGCTTTTGTATTACTGAAGTTATTCCTGATTAGTGTGATAAATTCAATAAGAGTTATAGGCTTAGTCGAATTCCTTAAATATCCTTTTTCTTTTATAAAATTATTTAAAGCAATTATTGCTTGACTCTGGATTGTAGTACCTGTTGTTTTTTTTAATCTTTTACCTGTTTCAGGATTTGAATAATATATATCGTACTTATTTTTATACCCTTTTAATATAAATGGTTTTATTATTTTTTTATTTATTTTGCTATTATTCTGGTTAGTAACAGGAACCATCTGTATACCCCCAAAAATAATTAGCAGCAAATGAAAGAAAATCTTTTAGGTATCCATTTGTGTTTTGATACCCAAAAAGAAAACTTGCTGCTAATTTTAAAGTTCTATTCAAAAGTGATTTTCTTTCTTCACATTTTTTAATGCATTACAATCCTATTTCTCAAATATAAATCTATATGGAATTATGGTTCTTGTATAGCAATAAACTATACAAACAAATTATTATTATATTTTATAATTACATTTCAGTAGCAAGAAAATAATAAGACATTTTTCATGATTGGGAATACTTTGATTTTAAGAATTTCAATAAATATTTCTTAACAACACCTCTAACTAGTATATATTTAAGCAAGATACCGTTACGTAACAACGAGCCCACTAATTTGCCACTATTATTTTTGAAAAGCTTTGATTTTCTTGCAAAATCATCATATTTAGAGGATAAATAGAAAACTTTTTCCCGAATATTATTAGGTTACTTTTTTAATAAAACTTATTTTAAATTCATAAATATTTACATTTTTATTTTAAGGGATTAAAAAAACCTGCCTTATAAGGCAGGTTTTTTTTCGAAATTTTATGTTTTGCTTTATTTCATTTTACAGGCTTAATTTCATTGAAACAAATCATTCTGAATATTCCTTCTGCTTCATCAATTATTTTTAAAAAATACTTAGGACTTTCATTTGCCTTAGTAATCCATTCTTTTAGATATGCTTTAGTATTTGATTCTGAAATTGAACTCTTTATATCTAAATAATTGCAAATAATTGCTGTTGAAAGTTCGGCTAATAGTTCTTCTCTGGCATAATCTTTAATTTCTCTTTTTAATGGTAAAGCGGTTGAATGAGCAAGCTCGTGAAATAAAGTTGAGTAATATTCTGCCAAATCACTAAAACGTTCTTTGGAGGGCATATAAACGCTATTTATAGCAGGTATAAAGCTTGGATTCCTATCACCAATAAGTAATTCCGGCAAAAAGCTATAATTATTTATTACTTCATCGGCTGTGGGTATTGATCGAGTTTCGTTTGCTGGAATAATTCCTAAGTTTTCGGTTTGTGTTAACCCAATTACATACGAATATCTAAGAAATGGGAACTTATTCGTTTCATTTTCTTTAGTTGTTGGATTTAGAGAAGACTTCTCTAACATTTTATAAAATACTATTAACTTTCCTTTCTCACCTGCTTTTATTTTTATACCTCTTTCCTTCGCCTGTAGGAATGTCAGGAAATGAGTATCCGCTGTGCAATATTTTAAGAAAAATGCATTTAATCCTTTATATATATGACCTGATGTAAGGTTTTGAGGCGGTAGTCCTGTAACTTTCCAGTCATATTTGAAGTTAAAATTTCCCTTTTCAATATCCTGAATAATCTGATTTGTAAATTCTTTTATTCTGTCTGTATTCATATTATAACTCTTTTCTATTTACTTAATTTTAATAACATTTTGATAAACCATAAAGAATGTTAAACAGATAAATCAATTGATTATTTGATAATATTTCAGTTTGCATATAGAAATTATGAATGCTGTTAATAACTTCAGTAATATTATTCACAAACTCTTCAACTTTAGAGCTTGTACTGTTGTTATTAAGCCTTTCAATTTCAGAATCAATTGCAGAAAATAGTTTAGAGAGTATTTCTTCATCTAAAGAAAAATCACTTAAACCCTCCCAATTTTGCAGAATTAAACGCGTTAACTCGTTTTTGCTATTGATCTTATTCTCGTCTATTACCGCGAAATAATAGCTTTGAGAACTGTTCGGTTTCTGATTTGTTTTGTGCTGTTGCATTTTTAATCCTTTCTTTTAGTTTTATAGCTTCAATCAACCAAGAGAGATTGCTTTGAAACTACAGTAAGGGGACTCAAGATTTAGTTGAAATAAAACGCAAGTCCTATAATATCTGCCGAAACGAAGTGTGGTAGAGATTATTGAGACTTGCGTAAAATCGTTAAAATGATGGAACAGTGATAGCTGTGACTAAACGGAAAGATTTATGCAAGAGGTTATGTTTGTGTGAGATATAATACCTTGTCCCCTAAGAGTTTCAAAGCAAAAAGAGAGAATAATATAATGATTAGATTGTGATGTAAAAGTTAGGAAGTATATAATAAGTAATAAATTATTATTAATTTGTTTATTCTATCCATTCAACAAAATCTTGATTTTCCTGATATAATTCGTATAATTTCTTAGAAAAATCAGAAGTAGTGTCTTTAAGTGTAATAACTAAAGTATCGATAGATCTTGTTAGTGGTATTAATGCCCAGGTATAAGCATATTTATCTGCTTTTTCTTGCAATGAAGCTAAAACCAATTCATTATCCATATCTTCCTTATAAGATTTTTTCTTATACTGGACAAATTCATCAAAATTCAAACAAAATACAGCCCATCCTTCCAAACCTCTACTCGAATCATATTGAACTACTCTATGTTCATCAGTACTTATAGAATATTCAGTTCTTATTTCTGTATTAGAACCGTCCCAAAGTTTTATACCCTTAACTAAGTAGTCTTTATACAATGAAAATTCTCGGATTACTTTGCCATTAATAGTTCTTTTGCTAACCAGTGACGGAGGTATTAAAAATAATAAGTCATAAGCAATATTTTCTTTTTCTTTTAATTTGTCGCTGATTCCCTTATAAAATTCTGTTGTGATGTCACTGGCCAAAATGAATATTTTACCCCCCATTAATTCCTGACTATTATCAACTTTCCAATTAACGCCAAATTTTTCAGCAAATTTATTAGCGAATATTACTAAACTTTGTTCCTGGCGTAAACTCTTATTCCCCGGTATTTTGTTATATTGAATTCCTTTTGTCCAATTACAATTTGTTGTACGTCTTACCAGTTGATCCATTCCATTTGCTATAATCAATTTTTCTGACCCGAATATATTGAACAGAATATTTTTCTCAAATTCACTCCAATCTTGAGACTCATCAATTAAAACCATATCCCATGCAACTTCGTCATGCCGGGACTCCATTAAATCCTGTATATCATTTTTATCAATTAACCCTTGTTTTACAAATTCATGTAACTGACTAATGTAATCTTCATAATTAGTTATATAGTCATAATTATAATCTTTAATAATATCAAAACCAATTAATAACTCATAGAAAAACTTATGAAGAGTTGATATTTTTACAGTATATGTATCTATACCATCTGGCATTTTCATAAAATAGAAAAGGCGTTTGATATCACTAACAAGGGCATGATTGTATGTAAGTATCAAACACCTTTTATCATGATACTTAGCTAAATCCGTTGCTAATCTTAATAATTTCATAGTTTTCCCAGTGCCTGCTCTGCCTGATATCTCTAATAACTTTTTCCCGACCTCTTGTGCATACAATTGGTTTCTTAGTAGTCTTTCACTAATAGCTTCCATTTTTTTTCTAGTAAGATCTCCACAATTACTTCGAACCTCCTCAAATATGTTAAACAATTGTAGAATATTTGTTTCATTACCAGTAAATTCATCAATTTTAAATGAGTTAAATCTAAGATATGATTTGTTTTGAATTGTTACTAAGTTTCTTTGTGTACATGCCAATTGAAACAACCAATTCAAAGAAAATTTATTTGGTAAAATATTATGATTTTCTGTTGATACTTGCCCTGTTAATTTTTTGATTGTATTTGGTTCAACATTTAACAGCCAAATAAAATTACAAATGTAAGTTTTGAAGCCTAATCTTTCTTCCAGAAAATTCTTTAAAGAATATTTTTGCTTTTCACTTTGCGTAGTTACATCATGCTTCTTGCCTTTGTATTTTACAATTAGATTCAAACCTTCCATACTAATATCCGAAGATTGGTGCCTTTTTGATTCAATAACAAAACAAAAATTATTGATATAAACTTCCTTTTCAGAATATTCACTAGCCCCCAGAGGCTTAGCTTTGATATTAAGTTTAAAGTTATTTAGGTTACCAATTACAATAAGATCTATATCTTTTATCTGTTGACCAAATAATGTAGCACTATTAATTATTAATATATCACCAGACGTTTTAATGCCTAATTGCCCTTCAAATATATTTTTTAATAACAGCGCATCCTTATATTCGTCTGTATCTTCTGGTCCGATTAATTTTATTTCTACTGCCATTTTAATATTTAATTTTCAATACTTTAATTTCAGATTAATATACTTTTCCTCATATTCTTCAACCCAAGTAGGAACTATTGATGTTTTCTTCTTAATTTCCTCAAGTATTTGCTGAATTGTAATCAGAAAGAACTTCTCTTTTTCAGATAATATATGCTTAAATTCATCTGCTGCGTTATCTGATACAAATGTCTTTTTGGTTTTAAAAAGTTTTTCGTTTTCCTGATGATAAACAACTCCAAAATATGCATTTTGAACAGGATTCTCAGGGTCATTTACAATAGCTTGAGCCATCAGCATATTGCGCCATAATTGCTGCATTGAACCCTTGAAAGGGCATATCCCTTCATGAGCCGATAATAAACTTGTATCAAAAAATGTAATTGAATATTTAGTCAGATTCCAATAGTTATATTTTTTCCCAGATTGGTAATAGCAATAATCTGTATTTAACCATATTTGTTTAAAATTATAACATTTATCTTTATTGTGATTATTTTTGCTTTTGATTGCATTACAATTTGTAAACTCTTTTTCAATTAATTTATGTTCTAATAAACATAGGCACTTTTCATTCTCAAAATTCAGGTAGAAAATAGCAATATCAGAGTCTGTCCCAATATTACGTTTATTATCAATTCTACCTTTTCTTTCATTTAGATAATCTTTAAGGTCTGAATATTCAAATTTAATACTTAATAATTCTTTGAATCCGGGGATTAAGTCAACAAATACTTGATTTGATAAATTCTTATCCAAACTAAGTGGTACAAAAAGATTTAAACACGCTGCCTGAGAACTGTTTAAATGGTCAAAATAAACATGTCTTTTTACATCAACAAGGCTTTCAATAACATCTTTTCTAATAGATGGGAGATAGTTTAAATCTAAGTCACTATCCGCAAGTATATGTTTATATTCCCTATTTTTATAAAGACCATGTTTAGCCACACGAAGTGTCTTTTGTTTATAAGAAGTTAAATGTTGAATTAACTTTTCACTAAAATTTTTCATAGAATATTGTTTTTTTATAATTCATTGACAAGTTAAATACAAAGTTAAATCAGAAGAAACAAAAATTATCAGATGCATTTCTCTTTGATTTTAGGAATAATTTTAGAATTAATAGAATACGAATCTATTGAACCATTCTCATCTTCAGTAGTTGTAAACAAATTTACATTTTCTACAAAACCATTATCCTCATAAAATTTCTTTTTCTTTTCCCATTCTTCTTTATAATTTGGTTTATGCAGCATCCCCAAATGTTCCAAGATTATTTTATCTCCACTCGCATCCTCAATAGTAAAATCAGGTAATCGCCATCCACCTTTAGCTTCAAATCTTTCTTCATATTCAAATTTGATGTCAGCATCAATTAACAAGTTGCCGATAATAACTTCTGATTTACTTCTTACAAAAACTCCGTTTTTCAACCTGTGAATTAGATTCTCAGTCCAAGGCATGTCAGCTTGAGATTCTCTGATTTGATTTGTGAACAATAAAGTATTTCTTCTTGCTGTTTCTGAAGCACTACCCTTAGAATAATTGAATAACCACATCAAATTATCACCTTCATACATAATTATTAATTTATCCTTTGATCTAGTCATTGCAGTATACATTAATTCTCTTGAGAGGATTCTTCCTTTTTGTGGCAAAATCAGTATTACTTTTTTGAAATCGCTTCCCTGACTTTTATGAATAGTAATTGCATAAGCTAATTCTAGTTTTCCGCTATCTTCTGAAAAATCAGAATTCGAATAACCAAAAGTTACATTGGGTTGTCCTGCAAAACATATATTCGAAAACCTATCATAGAATGTGCATACATAACCAATTTGACCATTTGAGATTTGAACATCAGCAATTTTCTTTTTATTAAAGTATCCGTCTCTTTCCTCATTTACTAATTGCATAACTTTATCCCCGATATGTATTAACTGATCTCCCAGACAATTCCATTTTGCAGCTTCATTTCTATTTCTATAGTTTTTCTGAATGATTCTGTTTACATTACCTATTCCCCAAAATGGGTTTCGAACGGGCGATAAGAGCTGGAAATTTTCTATTACTTTTGGATTCTCAATAGGAAATTTATTGTTTACCAATCCTAATGCCTTATTAAAACCTTCTATATCATTCTCATTTTTAAGTCCAAATTCATCTTTTAATACTTCATGAAGCTTTTCAATTAGCGAATTCTCTGAATCCCAAGATATGAGTTTCAAATCATTCAATTTAGAATTATCACCTATTTTTTCAAATATTACGTCATTATTCTTGTTTGATTTTCTACCAGCAAACCAAGAAGCTAATCTCAAAACATCTGATTCTTCCATATTATTTGTTCTTACGACTACTTCTAATCTGCTCAAAGCCTTAGAAGCATTAACTTTCCCAATATCTATTTCATCTGGCTGTAATTCATCTAAGTAGGAGCACAGGTCTGCAAAAGGTCTTCCTGCACCTATTGGTGGGAGTTGATATGGATCCCCGACTAAAATTATTCTTTCAACATGAGTAAGATCCAGTGCAAGAAATACACCATAAAAATCATCTTCTGTGAGCATAGAACACTCATCAATAATAATTGTCTTCTCAGCCTTATACCTATCTTTTCCTTCAAATTTTGGTTTCATCCGATTCCAATCAAATCTTTTTAATTTCGTCAAGAATTGTGCTATAGTATATGACTTAAATTGGTTTGGATTTCTGCCATCATGAGCCATTGCTTTTAGTCTTTCTCTTGCTTTACCTGTAGGAGCTAGCAATAGTATTCCATTTTCTGCAAGCTTTGTTGAACGAACTAATGCCCCCATGACACATGTCTTACCAGTGCCGGCTGGACCATCCAGAATTGAAAGTTTCCTTGAAGTTATTCTTTCAAGGGCTTGTTTTTGATCTTCCAAAGCCGAGATATGGCGGCTACTTGTCGAATTAAAATTCCCTTCTGTTTCTTTGATAGTTCTTAGAATAAGATCTTCCCAATCTTCATTTACTGAAGCGAGCGATTTTTGGGCTCTGTTAACAAATATTTTTCTCAAATAATCTTCTATTTTACTATAAATATTAAGTTGTAGGGCATTTAGAGTTTCGCTTGAATAAGAAGTTAGTTTTTCTTTCAAATATTCTAAATTATTGTTTATATATTCATCAGGCAGTGTAACACTTCTTGCAAGTTTTAATTTGGAAATTCTTTGACGTATTTCATAATTTGAGAGGAGAGTATCTCCATCATCCGAGGCATTTCTTAAAAGCTGTATTATTAATGCCCTAATTCTTCTTTTATCAAGTTTTGTTTCTACTTTGTATGGTTTCTCAGGGACAAGTTCTCCTTGAATTTCCTTATCTTCAAAAAGACCATTATCAATGTTTTCTACAGATATTTCATATTCGTTGCTCCTTTTAATATTTTCTTCAATAATTAAGTATGGATTTTCGATTATCTCATTATCACTGTATGTAACACCCATTTTTTTCCTATTATCAGCATTATACCAACGCTTTATCTGCTTGTCAGAAAGATTGAATCTTGATAACAAAGAAAGAAGCTCTTTGCTCTTCAAAGAAGTATTGAGCCATTCTTCCTTTAAATCAGGAAAAGAAGATGCATAGTTTTCATTATTAAGCTTATTAATTCTCCCATATATAACATCTTCAAAAATTTCCCAAAGATTACTTTTGGATGAAGCAATATTAAGGTCCTTTAAGTCTTGGTAAAATTGGTTAGCTTGCTTAAAACCAAATGCTTGAAGTGCCGAAGAAAAAGAAGGGAAAGGACTCATTTCCAGTTTAACCTTTTTAACCTGTTCATTAAGCCACTTTAATCGCTCTTTCCATGGCCCTTTTGCTATCCCATGTTCCATTATTTTAACAACTACATCAATCAATATATTCAGTATGGAAAGCATTGTCTCGTTTCTTACATGCTGACTTACATATGAAAGTTCATCGACAATACTTTCATCATTACCTGTTTCAAGCAAAGAAACCTTTATTTCGTCCATTAAATCCTTTTTACTCTTTGTAATATTACCTTGTTTTAGCTCAAAAGCATCAGGTAATTCAAGATATTGTTTATAAGGTAGTAAAAACCCATTGTAACTATCTGAAAGAATATCTGGTCTTATCGAATGAGTAATCAATCTATCCCATAATGGATAAGTCTGTTTTTCTTCTTTAGTTTCGTAAACGAGTATGTCACTTAGTTTAGTGATACTCCCTATTCCTATTAGCAGTCTTCTGGTTGTTTCATCAATAGGATTACCTGTTTTAGTGTAAAATAATATTAATGATTGATTTTCCTTAATATCTTTATAAAACAGATTTAATAGAGCCTCTTGTCTTTCTCTTTCGTATACCCAACTTGTTGCAAAAGGTGCTTTATGATTATAAGGCAATCCGGGGAACTGTGTATCAATGGTTTTTTGATTACCGTTTAACATCCACCAGAATGGAACTGAAAAAGTGCTGAATGCAGGGACTTCAAACTCAGTAGGAAGCAGATGAGAATGATTAGCTTTTTTATAATTAATGTAAGGATGTTTAAATAATCGTTTATACTTGAATTCATTCATAAATGCACCGCCCTCTGCCTTACAGGGAGGCAGCCCATCAGCAGGTAATTCGTTCCATTTTTTGTTCTTTAGGTCATTTTCGCTTACCTGTTTTTCCTCAAATATCCTGGCTAACTGCTGACAATAAGTATTTGCTTTGGGATTTCTGCACACTGTGCCGTTCCAGTTATTATCATGCCAGGCAACTCTTATTGAAAGGTGTTTCATGTTGAAAGATTTTAATTATTAGAATAATTTTAATGCTGCGATGTTCTGAATATCATGATAGCTTATTGCGCCAATATGTATTTTTACTGTACCCTATTTCTGAAAATAAACTTTGGTATATATAATTTTTTGGAACCTTAACTTTCCCAACAATTTTTTCTACAGATACTTCATATGAATAAAATCCCCCTGGACCAGCGGATTTTAAGATTGGTTCATCAGAATCCTCGAATAATACAGCGTATACAATTCCATATTGATGGTTGTCATGCACAGCCTTTACATTATTAAATAATGGCTGTTTAAAATCTAAAAAAACCCTTACAATATCTTGATATTCTTTTTTCCCATCAATATGAGAAACATATTTCATCAGATCTTGAAATGAATTTCTAATTCCTTTTATCGTTTCACCACCAGCATAGTTTGGCATCGCGTACATCATAGCTCTATAACTTGTTTCTGCAAAATATATAGGTTTAACGTCATTGTCTTTAAAATCATCCTCTAATGAATATGGCTGTAATATATGGTAACTTCCTATTAATGATATTTTCTGATATATGTCTTTATATATGGATTGAAATATGGTGCAAATTTCCTGTATATCTTTTTTTGTATATACTTTATCACTCCACTTTAAGCCATCTTTTTCAATCTGTTTCTCAAAGTATGAAGAAGTTCCATGATATAGGATATTTCCATTGCCTGTTATCTCTTTGGGGAACAATTGAAACCCAGAACTTATTAGTTCTTCATCAAAAGGATATTCAATGATTGACATAACTTATCTTTATTACTTTTATTAAATCCCCGAACCCGTCTTTTTTAAAAAAACACCCATTGAAAGGTCAGGGTTAATCTTTACCTTCATCACCTGCAGTGCATTCACTTGTGATGGCTGGAAAATGCAGATGCTTCAAAAGAGTATAAGAACCCTTTAACGTCGAATATAAACCATAGATTTAGAATAACTTCCAGATTATTAATCTCACTCACAATTTATAGATTTAAAAAACATTTCTATTTAACTCATTAGAAATTCTCAAATTATTTAATATTTATTTTCTATGTCCAAAGAATCTCTTTATCAAACTCAATGCCTTTAAATTTATCGCTTTCATAATGATCTACTTCTTCACTATCGGGTTTTTTGTTTAGAATATAAAAAACAGCTTTTTGGGCTTGAGATGCTGCATTAAAAAGGAGGGTCTTGTCGTCTTTTAGCTGTTTGAGCCAAGAAGCTAGGTAAGAGGTTGAGTCTTTTATGGTTGAATAAGTAATGCCACAATGACCGCATAAAAAGGCTGCTCCTAGCTCTGCAACTAGCTCCTCTTTTGAATATTCTTCATTAAAATTATTCGTTGCACTCAAAAAAAGACTTCTTCTGAGCCTTTTAGGATGTCCGGTAGAATGGATCAGTTCATGAAAAAGAGTTGAATAATATTCGTCAGTATTTTTAAATTGAGGTCTTTTAGGAACATATACTACGTCATCATATGGTCTATAACAGGCTTTTGCATAATCATGTTTTACGGCAGGCATATCCTCATAGTTATCAAGGATATTTTGTGCAGTTTCATTAGTCCCCCAAAGTAAAAGCTGGTCTACAGTTTCACTGTCCGTTATTCCCTGTGTTTGGTCCAAATTATATACTTTTGTAGTCTTCATCATAAGCCAAGCTTTAATATATTCTCTTCCTTTTTCACTCCTGCGTTTCCTTAGTTCCCACTTAGCTTGAATAACATGTGCACTTTTTGAAATTTCCTCCTTCTTAATTCTGCCGCCTTTTTGAGATGCGAAATGCTGTGTAAGCCAATATGGTGAGGTAAACCCACGTTTTGATGCATATATCAACAAAGAAAGTATATTTATTCCAATATATGGTTCACCTGAGGAAAAACTAATTGGCATAATTGATTTCCAGGTTTGCCTCCATGGCAAAACACCGTTCTCAAGCTCTAAAATTATGTCATTTACGAGATTTTCGTAAGCGGGTTTTAGCTTTGGTTTATTGTAAAAGATTTCCATTAATATATAATTGAATCTAATTTATTAGGGAACCATCCATCTTATGTAGTAAATGTTTCCAGTTTGGGATCATTTGCAATCCATTCTTATTGCAAAATAATTGATAATTAAAATACATATCAAAATTTGTTCTTGTTAAATTATAAACATTACCAATTATTGATTGCGAATTTACTACATATGACTTTACTATTTTTGACATGAAGCTCGAATATAAGGTATTGCCTAAATTATTAATTTTATAATAGGTATCTTTTAAAATATAAACACCAACATAAATTAGATTATTAGTTGGGTTTAGTATTACTAATTCAATTTCCTCACCACCAGTTACTAAGGGAATCCATTTATTATTTCTATGAACATTTTCAATTTGTTTCAAAATACTAATAACTTGATTTATTTCAGATTTATATCTTTCAACACCAACATCTGCATGAGAAAGGGGGTTTAGAAGAATTTTTAAAAACTTTTTTAATTCTTTATACTCCTTTATATCAATGTTAAATTTCCCAAAGAACAAGATACCGTTCATCAAGATATTATATAGTTCCAGTTTTGCATTACTTTTTTCTCTATTATCATAATCACGCCAACAATATTCTGGTAAATAGCCGCATAAAATTGTTTCTGTGTATTTACGTAAATAATTTGCGGAAGCTGGATAATCATGATTTTTATAGTGAGTGTAAGCAATAGAAAATTCGTTTTGATAGTCGAAAATTCTTGGCTTTTCGAAATCATTTTGCACCATAGGATCGATATCATCTGAATACATTTCTATTATTTTCCATGTTTCCTTCTTATTCTCAGGTAAATTCTCTATTGCATGCTTTACAAAAGTAAAATAAGATCGATCGTGTGTTAATAGAAAAGTTTGATAACCTTTATTTCTATTTGCGATAATTGTTTCTGTTGAATCATGCCACCATGAGTAATCGTTTAATACAATATTTGTAACACGATCTCTATTATTCATATCAAAACTGACAAGCAAATCATCTAAAACTAAAATTTTAATATTAGCATCTTGTAAACGTTGCTCCAAAATTGCAAATCTTATTGCCAGTGAAATTGCAGATAATTTAGCTTCATTAAGGAATGATTGTGGTTTAGCTATTACAGGACCTTCACCATTAAAATCAATGATTTTTAGCGCTATTTTGTAGCTAGGGCGAAAATAATTTTTTTCTGTGGTTTTTAAATTTGAAAGTTTGGATAAATTTAATTCAAATGTAATATTATGTAGAAGTTTTTCTTTTAAAATAGTGTTTGCACGGTTTTGGATATTTGCTAGCAATGCATTTAAACCAGTATAAAAAGCATTCACTACATTTCTAAAATTACTATATGGTATCGGATGTTTTGTCTTTAGAGGGTAACCTAATAATCCATTTTTCCTTGCAAACGCTCTTGGCGGACCATTCTTGATAATTTTCCACAACTCACCTGCATTAACAACTTGAATTATTCGGCCTGATAGATCTAACCAATTCACTGGCGGAAATTGTATGTAGTTTAATACGGCATCTTCGAAAACAGGAAACATCTCAATTTCACCACTATGCTTAACATTGTGAATACTTTGCAATAAGCGATAATTTATGAAATCACTAACATAATTACTTTTTTTTGCGTTCTGGTTTGTGTTTATTAATGTATTCTGGAAACTAACTTCAAAAACTAAATTATTATCAAGGGTTATTTTAATATAACTGTTGTCAACCCCTAAATTGTCAACAGTTGCATGAGTATTTACTAAGCTATTTTGATTGTTTTTATTAAAATACTTCTGAATTTCAGAAGGATTTGCTTTATTAGCGCATTCGAGCAATGTATACAATGCCCAGTACATGGATGATTTGCCTGAACCATTTTCACCATATAATAGTATATTTTTTCCATCAATATTTATTGGATCTGTTTCAGAGAAAAATTTGAAGTTATTTATTTGAATAGTTTTTACTAATTGCATATTTAATGTGTAAAGGCATTTATATTAGAGATAATTGAACTGTTAATATTAGATAAAATAATTCGATTTCGAATAGGGTTATCTGATTGCTGCAGCCATTCATAGAAAGATTTTATATAAAGTGTTATCTTTTCTTTTTCATTTTGACCAAAATTCATCATATGTTCATTTCGTATGTATTCTAAAATACTAATCCCTTCCTTTTTCATTAAGTCCTCAAAGTACTGTTCATAAACTAGCATATTTAATAAATCTTCAAGTAATGGCGTTAATTTGATGTTTTCAGTATTTGTAAAAACTTTTGGAGATAAACTATCGTATAAGTAAATCAGATAATCAACAATAGTTTCTATTACAAATGACTTATTAGATAATGGCATTGGGATTGGGATTGCCAATAGAGGTTCTTTATCTATTTGGTATAAAGTTCCTTGTAATTTTCCTCTATTTCTTAACCAAAATGCTACTACTTTAGAATTTAAGATAGCTGTTAAATATTTATTATTTATCCTAGAAGTTTTTATAACAAAATATGTTTGTAAAACATAACTATCAAAATTTACATATGTAAATGTTGGTTTCTCACATTTTCGAAGTGATAATATCTTTTCCCCTTTGAAAAAGTTTTCATCTCTGGCTCTATGTAAGCCATAAGGTCCATAAGTCGATGTAATTATGTCCTTAAACCTATAAAGGTGTTGTTTTATTTTGGGATAATTTGATATCCAATCTTCTGCGTCCGATGTCGTATATATTATCCACTCACTATTAATTTTATTACCAAAAAATCGGAAAAGATTCTTAGTACTATAAAATGGTTTAACCAAAGTTTTTTCATGGTTAGTCAATTTAAGAGCTTTTAATTCTTCGTCTTTTAAAATAAAAATCCCTTCACCCTCACTGTACCCTTTACCAAGATATTCAGCGTTGCTCTTATTCAAAAAATCTTGTGGAGTTACTATTCCCTGTGCAACTTCATTTTCTTTCAAATAAGTTTTATCACCTTCTTTAATCAGGTTTAAGATATATTCTATATTCGGACTATTAAATGTAATAAAACTATCTTTGTAATTTTGAGGTATAAATTCAAGATAATATTTATTATAAAGATTACTTGATTCTGTTGACTTTACTAAATATTTACTTAAAAAGTTATCAGGAATGTATTCAGTTTCCAGATGTGAGTAATAAGTCTTATAAGACTGCTCAGGAGGCGTTTTCTTTAATAAGAAAATCATTGTTTGTATACCTGCTGACTTGAATACTTTATAGTTATTAAAATCTACAAAATTCAGAATCTCTGATTCAGATAATATTTTATTTCTTAATTTAGATGCCCCCGAACTTGTAACCCAATTA
>CAZOAP010000003.1:0-1612 GCA_964577645.1 uncultured Ignavibacteriales bacterium | reverse complement strand
CTCCACCTTCCTTTAATAGATCTAATCCAACTGAACCAAAATAATACCAAATATCCATTTTACCCTGATAATATGGTCTACCTTTTATATGCTTAAAAGCTTCCTTATTAGTATACTCTTTTATATAAGGTGGATTGGCGATAACAATATCAAATCCAATATTCTCTGTAACCCTTTCATTTAAGACTTCCGGAAAGTCTAACTTCCAATCGAAAAAATTAAAAGATTCTAAATTGTTGTTTTTTAGTTTTTGCAACTTTAGAAGACTACTGTTCAAGATCGTAACTTTGTTTTTTAATAAATCTTTTCTTTTTTTATCACGAGTAGTTTTATTTTCAATATCTTCAAACATATCTAACATTTCATTTGAAGCTACTTTAAATTTTATTAAGTCTAAAGTTATGATGTTTATAAGAATTTCAATTTTATATTTTCTAATCTTTTGTTTTAATTCATGTTTATTTGTTGGTTCTTTAAAATATTGATGCTGATATTTTATTAATTGATTTAAATTATCTTTAAGGCGTATGACAAATTCTTCGGTTTCATGTGTTTTCTTAAATTTTACATCCCAGTCTATATCAATAACTTGATCATCAAAAACACTAACTAATGAATCACCGACTACAATTTTATAATCTAGATTTGGAAGTGGCTTAGGGATATCTTCATCAACAATTAATGATAACCAAAATCTTAGTCGGGCTATATCAACTGCCCCTTTTTCATTATCTACACCATAGATAGAATTTTGTATTATATTTTCTTTTACTTCAGTATGATTAATTTCTTTCCCTTGTTTAAATGCAATTGCTTCTTTAATGTTTATAATTTCTTGTAGCAGACCCATCGGAAAAGCGCCTGAACCAATTGCTGGATCACAAATCTTAACTTTATCTAAAAGATCATTAATTTTAACTAAATGTTCATCTGTAAGACCTGTTATATCTTTCAATCTAACTATTTCCTCTACTTCTGAACGATTTAGTACTTTCTCAGGAAATTCCTCCATCATATTAAGTTGACCAATTTTAGTTTCGTTTCCGAAAAATTCAAATTGGTCCTTTCCTAATTCTATGTATATTTTGTAATCTTTGCTTAGATTTATTGTTAAATATTCAATAAGGCTCTCTTGACACATATAATGAACAATTTCTTTTGGAGTATAAAACGCACCTTTTTTTCTATTCTCTTCTAGTAAATTCTCAAATATATGCCCTAACATTTCAGGGTCAACAGCTATTGTGTGGTCATCCGGGCTATCTTCATAAACAGTAAAATTAAAAGAATTTAAAAAGTCAAGAAATCCTCTTCTTTTAGGTTCCTCAGAATATTGTTCGTTATGAAATAGTGATGATTCAAAAGTTAGAATTTTATCATCATATACTTCCATATCGAAGAGTCCACCATTCAAATAAGGAATCTTTACAATTTCCCCATTTGGCATTTTAAAATTATCATCAGCTCGTTTAAGATTTACATTACCATCTTGATTTAAGGATTAAAAAAATAATTTTCTTAACCCGAAGATTGTGACTGTATGTGTGGGTTTTGGGGGGGTTCTTTATTGGTCTTGGTTGGAAAGGTATCGCTATGGCAACAATTGATGCAG
>CAZOAP010000002.1:0-43379 GCA_964577645.1 uncultured Ignavibacteriales bacterium | reverse complement strand
TATTAAATTTATAGTTTCTGATTATTTAAGCTTCAATCTCTTATTAATGTTTCTGTTTTAAGCTGTTTTTGATGTAAATGATTGTAACAGCTGTAAATTTTCCTTAATTCAGCTGGATAATCTTCACCGGCTGAGTAACGGGTACTAACCCTGATTTCAGCACAATCCTCTGCCCGTCATAGGATGCCATGAAGCTTGAAAATCCTACTGATAGGTTCATCGAAAAATCTGTAGTGAAAATAAATGCATCAGTATAAAGCGGGTATGTTTTGTTTGCTATATAACCCTGGTGCAGCCCAACATAATTGCCAACTGCGCCTGTGTTGGGATCAACTTCAGCTATTTTTAAAGCTTTCACAGATTCATCCAGTGTATCGTTTGATACGGTTATCCACGCCATGGAAATAAATCCGATAGCATTTTCATTCGATTTGATTTCCTGCATCATCTGTGTTGATGTACTGCATATCACATCGTTGGGACCGAACTCTGCACCTGCAAGAACCCTTTGTTTGAAGATATCATGTATAGATGCGTTCTTGCGTGCAATAAAAACTTTTATCTTTCCCGTATAAACATCTTTATTATCACCGTCAAGCGTGTTCCATTCCTTCTGCTCACCGGTAAAGATACGCTTTAGCTCATTGTAGTTTAGCTTTGTCACAAAGTTCTTTGGATTCACAATTACACCGATGCCGTCACGGGCAAATGAGCTTTTCTTTATTTCAATTTTATTATTGGCAAATATATCGGCTTCTTCTTTTGTAAGGTCGCGGCCTACAACAATTGTTTTATATGTTCCGTTATTTAGATCTGCAATAACTTCCTTTGTGGTTTTTACCTGCAGGTTAACCTTGGCTTCGTTATTAAGCCGCATGAATTCAGAAGCTTCTTCCTTAACTACCGGGGATATGCCTTCATCAACACCAACGGTAAGCTCACCGGAAGTGGATACAGATTTTTTAATGGTATAGTCACACCCGTTAAATGCAGTCACGGCAGCCAGTACCGCTATCAGCATTATTATTTTAATTTCTGCTTTCATATATTATTAAACATTTATTGTGAGGATTTTGTTTTACTCTTCGTCCCGGTCGTAATATCTTAATTTCCGGTCCTGGTTCTGCATTTTTATGTATGCATTCCAGGCTCGGAAAATCCCGTATAAAACCAGTATCCCCCCGAATATCCAGCGGAAAAATTCGTTTCCTTTAAAAAGCTCTGCGGTGTTATAGGCACCTGTTAAAATAAGAATTCCCATCACCAAAAAGATGAGGGAAATTCCTATTGTAAAATAATTATATACTTTCAATTAATATTTCACATCCTGTTAAAGCTGAAATTTACTGCCTTATTATATAATAATGCAGGCTTTAATATTAATTCAGCTTAAAGTTAAACGGTACAGTAACCCAAACCTTAACGGGTTTTCCGTTCTGAAGGCCGGGGGTGAACTGCAGGTTTGCAGCTTTATCCCTTACTTCATCGTGGAATACATCGGGTCCGCTTACTGAACCTACTTTTATTACATTACCGTCAGGTCCAACCAGTACTTTTACAGTTACTCTGCCTTCCATGCCTGCTTCTCTTGCAATTTCAGGATATTTCATTGAAGATCTTACCTGTGAAAGGTTAACGCACTCCGGAGCTTTTTCAACTTCAAAAGACTGGAATACTGTTTTTTCTTCAACTACTTTTTCCTTCTTTTCTATCTTTTCTTCGATCTTCTTTTCTTCAACCTTTATATTGCCTGAATACTGGAATTTACCTGTATCGTTATTGCCAACCGGCGCTTTAATTTCTTCAAGCTCCTGCTGTGTTTTAATTGTCTGCTCTTCAGCTTTTTCCTTTGCAACAGGCTCAGGTGTTAAAGCTGTAAGATCTTTTGGCGGAGCAACAGGCGGTTCTTCAATTTTTGGCGGCGGCGGCTCCTCTTCATCTGTTGCAGATGGCGGCGGCTCAAGATCGCTTACATTGATGATCCTCTGCTGTATATCTGTCTTTTTCTGTTCTTCCATTTTGCTTATGTAGTTGGCAAAAAGATATGTGCCAATTATAAAGCCATGGATAAGAATTGCAAAAATCAAACCCCTCTGAAGATACTTCTGATATGTCTTCTTTAGTTCTGATGCACCGTATCCTGTATCCTGCAGGACCTCAATATTATCGGTAACCATATTACCTCCGTTAAAATGTGATACTATTATTAAATTCTTTGTAATTTATACCCAAAAAGTATAAATTTTGTTCCTGTTATACGCCTGTTGGGATTGCATTATAGATAAAAAAGAAAATAAATACAAGCCCACTTTTTGCTAAAATCATTAAAAAACAGTTAAAATGTAAACAATCTACTTTATCTTACCTATGAAGAAATCAACGTTATCTTTTGCAAAATTCACTATATCCCTTGCCGATGCTTTGCCTTCAGGTGTTGCCATTGCTGCGTTAAATGAATCCATATCCTCGTAATACATCTCAGTCATCATATAGTAATTGGAATCAGTACCCGGTAATATCTTAAGCTTTGATACTTCTGATCTTAAGAGCCCCGGTATCTTTTCAACTATAGGCATATGCTTTTCAAAGTAATGTTTTTCAAACATTTCAATATCAGCCGGGGTTTTATACATTGCAACTAGCTTTATCATATACTTACTTAAATTATTGGTTATTACTTATCTGTTCGGTGCAAAATACGGCAATATGCCAACCGGGTTATAAACATACTTTTTTATCATTTCCGGTGCAACTGCCAGCTGCACATTACCCTGGCTAACGGAATCACTCATTGAAACACCAAAATGCTCGGAAAGGTTTTCCGGCTCTTTGATGCCGGCAGAAGTGCCATATCGTGAATCATTCAGCAGGTCAGTCTTCATATCTATCTTTGCAATTGAAAACGGAAGGATCTGCTTTTCAGGAATATCTTCGTTTGAAAGTACATTTATTCCGCTCTTAGGCAGTACTGTTCCGTCTAAAATGAATCTCTTAGGCGGATTAATAAAGTACTTTCCTTCCATTATTGAACCGAGATTATATGCAAGCATGTTCATGTAATCATCTTTGGTGTATTCAGCGTCATTCTTAAATCCTTCTGGTGCAAATGCTACAACACGGTTAGTATGTCCACGGTGCGCAAGTACAATTGTTCCTATTTTCGTTTCCTTAAACAGAGCTTTTACATCCTCATTTCTCATCCTGATACAACCGTGCGATGAAGGCTGCTTGCCAAGGAAACCATAGTAACCTGAGCCGGGCAACCCATGGAAACCTATTCCCATATTATAGGGCATATAGTAATTCATCTGTGCATTGTTGAACTGGGAGGACTTGTGTATTTCCTCTTTCAGAAATACAGCAAACAGGCCGGGTCGTGACTCAATGCCTTTGCTTAAATTTTTATTTCCTGTGGATACATTATAGGTTTTTGTCCTGCCATCGCGGTAATGAACATATAGCACCTGCTGGTCAATCCTAAGCTCCAGCCACATATCTTCATTTGTATAAACTGTATCGCGCAGGTTCTTTGAAAATTCTTCAGCAGCCAGAAGCGCTGAAAAATTTATCTTCGGTGTTTTTGAATCTGCTTCGGTAATTTCCTGTTCAGCTTCGGTAAGTCTTTTACTTTTTTTATTAACGGGCTCCTGTGTAAAGCCAACAAACAAAAATACACAAAGAAGCAAAGGCATAATAAAAGCTATAGCCCCTGCTTTGGATGTTTCATCACTGTGACCATAATTTTGAACTTCATTTACTTCATGAAGTTCAGTTTCTTCGGGTGCAGTGTTATTTTCTGTCTGTTCTTCCAGGATATATTATAATTTAATTTTTTTTATTTTGTAACTGCTTTTTCAAGCCAGTGCATTGTAACTGATTTTGGCCTGGTAATAGGCTCACCCATTGCGCGGCTTAAGATAAGCTGTGAGCATATTCCAAGCGCTCTTGATACGCTGAATATCACTGTGTAATATTCAAACTCCTTTATACCGTAATGATATAAAAGCGCGCCTGTAGCTGCATCAACGTTTGGCCACGGGTCTTTTGCCTTGCCCTGCTCAATTAAAAGATCAGGTACAATATTGAATAATTTTTCAACCATTACAAACCTGTCATCGTTTGGAATAACTTTTTTGCCCCACTCAACCGATGCGGTAAAACGGGGATCAGTTACCCTTAACACAGCATGCCCGTAACCGGGGATAACAAGTCCTTTATCAAGTCTTTCCTTTGCGTAGCTCTTCAGCTCATCATCTGTTGGCACCTTGCCGAATTTCTCGAGTGTTTCAAGAACGAACTTCAGGCATTCCTGGTTCGCAAGTCCGTGCAATGGACCCGCTAGACCGTTAAGGCCCGCAGCGAGTGAATAATATACATCGCTTAAAGCTGAGCCAACCACGTGTGATGTGAATGCGCTTACGTTTCCGCTTTCATGATCGCAGTGAACAACCATGTACATTCTCATAAGCTTATACCACTCATCCATATTGCCTTCGATGCCAAGCATGTATGCATAGTTTGCACCCCAGTCAAGATCCTTCTTAGGCTTTATGATATCACCTTTACCGAATCTCTTTCTGTAAATTGCTGCTGCTATCACAGGCATCTTTGCAATAAGGTCAAGTGAATCTTCAAGGGTATATTCCCAGTAAAGATCTTTCTTTAAACCCTTATCATATTCCTTTTTGAACTTTGAGCCGTAACCAAGCGCTGTAACAAGCGCGCTTAAAAGATTCATGGGGTGCGCATCGCCCGGGAATGCGTTCAGGATATTCCATACATAATCCGGAACGTCCATTCTTTCATTTATTTCGCGCTGCAGATCTTTTGATTCTTCCTCAGTGGGAAGTTCACCTGTTAACATCAGCCATAATACATCTTCGGGGAGCTTATCTGTCAGCTCAAGTATCGGGATACCGCGGATTACCAAACCGTAATCAAGTCCCACTTCTGATGTATCGCATATCAGGGATTTTATTCCTCTCATTCCGCCTAAAACCTGTTCCACCGAAACTTCTGATATTACCTTCTGACCGTAATTCTTTCCCAAATTCCGTACTCGATCTTTCAAATCCGGAACTTGAGAAGCAAGTTTTGCTTTCAACAAAGACATGTTAATTGTACTACTCCTTTTCTTTAAAAAATATTTAATGCTTATATAATAAATTCAACAATTTTATATCGAACAAAAGTTTTAAACAGCATTCATACCAAACGTATCTTTCACAAAAAAAGATAAAGTTCAAAACTATCATTTACAAGTAATTACTTCTTTTAACACCCTGTAATGTTATAGTATAAATTTAAAAGGCTGAACCGTAAATATATCTGAAAATCAAATAATTTAAAAGGTTAAAAACCCGGAGTACGGGTAATTTTTTATATAAATGTTTCCGCTACCATATAACAAAAAAGCCTGTCAATTTTAAATTTTGACAGGCTTTATGTGAGCGGCGGGGGTACTTATCCGCCGCATCCTAGCCACCACAGCTAACTTTCCTAATGAAAAACGTTGTTATTTTATTGTTTTTGCTATTTTTACGTTTTTGTTACTTTTTGTTTGTTTTTGTATCTTTTGTTGTGTTGCTGCCGTTTGTTTTGTTATCTTTAGTCTTATCGTTTGTGGTTGTTTTTGTTGATTTTTTGTGTTTTTTATGCTTTTTGTGCTTGTGTTTAGTTGTTTGCTCTGTTTTTGATTTCTCTGAGGCAAACATTGTGCTGCTTAAAGGAGCTGCGGCGATCAGGATGGCTGCCAGTAAAATCATCATAGATTTTTTTAAAGCGTTCATCAGTTTTATACTCCTTTTAGTTATTGGGGTTTTAATTCCCTTATTGATTTCTATGTTACAAAAATATAACCCTCATCTGGAAACCATATGAAAATGATATGAAAAAATTTTCATTTCACTGTAAACATCAAAAAAATATTATTTAAAATTAATTTATACCAGATGTTGGTGAAAACACCAACATCGGCAGGTGACCATAACCTCACCCCCAGCCCCTCTCCTGAAAGGAGAGGGGAGTTAAGCCGAAAATTTTAGGTATTTGCTCCCCTCTCCCTCCGGGAGAGGGGTTAGGTCAACGACTCTTTCTACGAATCAAAGATTCGAAGAATCGTTGATCGAGTCGCATACTCGAAGTGGGTGAGGGCTGCCCTATAAAAAATTTTCATTTCAGGAAAATAGCTGTAAAGGTTTATTTTTGGTAAATGTTTAATTCATATTGCTTACGGGCAGGAACACAGTAAATGCTGAGCCTTTTTCTTCTTCACTCTTTACTTCAATACTGCCGCCATGCGCTTCAATTACTGCCTTCACTATGGATAGTCCCAGCCCGAGGCTGTAGCTCTCACCCCGCGTGCGTGATGAATCAGCCCTGTAAAACCGCTCAAAAATATTCTTCAGTGATTCCTCCCCGATTCCGATACCTTCATCTTTTATCGTAACAAATGCATAGCCCTCTTTTTTTGTTCTGCCAGTATAACATAATATTTCGCTGTTATCATTGGAGTATTTTATGGCATTATCAAACAGGTTCAAAAATACATTCAGAAGCTTCCTTGTATCACCGGTTATATAAATGTTCTCCGGGTTATCTTCTTCAAGCTTTAAGACGAGCTTGATATTTTTCCGCTCTGCAAGTATCTGGCTTTTGGTCAGTGATTCAATTACAATATCAGCAAGGTTTATTTTTTCCTGCTGAATAACTATCCTGTTATTTTCATACTGGCTAAGCGTCAATAAACCTTCAACAATATTCTGCAGACGCTTTACTTCCTCAAGGTTATCCTTCAGTATATTTTCGTACTCTGTGTTTTCCCTCTGCTTCTTAAGCGCTACTTCAATTTCTCCCCTGATAATTGTAAGCGGAGTGCGGAGCTCATGAGAAGCATCACTTGTGAACTGCTTTAATGTTTTAAATGATTCCTCCAGGCGCTCTATCATACTGTTCAGTGTTTCAGCAAGGTGTGATATCTCATCATCTGCATCGCTTACCTTAAGCCGTGAGTGCAGCTTTTCAGCTGTGATAGTATTTGCCTTGCTTACAAGCTCACCCACCGGCGCATATGCGCGTTTTGAAAATATCCAGCCAACAAGCGATGCAAGCAGTAGTGTTACCGGAATTGCAATAAAAATTATCAGCCTTAAATTACTGAGCATTGTTTCCACACTGCTTAGCGGAGCAATAAGCACTACTACATATTTATGCTGGTGGTGAGTTGCGGGAAAGTAGATCATCCTTGCCCCGTGCTTATCCCACAACCCTGCGGGTGCATCGCTGTATACGGTTGCAGTTTCACGCCGCCCGTTTAATGCTGATATCAGCAGATCCCTTGATACAGGCAATGTGATCTCGTTCAGCTGGGTTGACTGCATCACAATTGTTTCTGTGGAATTATACACCTGCGTATAGCCGTAGAATGCCGAGAGTCCGGGATTGTTGAACTCCTTTACCTCGTTCAGTATATCCTGGTTAATACCGTTCTCCCTTATCGTTTCTGAAATTGATGAAGCCAGTACAGTCATCACAATATCAAAATCATCCCTGCTCTGCCTTGCAAACACATTATAAAGCACAAAGCTGAAAATTATTAATGTAATACCGAATATTGTTATAAATGAAAGAGTTAATTTACCCCTGATGGTTTTGAACAGCCGCCAAAATGAATTTTTCTGCGGCGTGGCTTGTATTTTATCCTTCAGTACAGGCTGGGTAAATGATTTTTCCTTCTGTACTGTTTCAGATCTTTCTGTGTTCATTTTTCTTCACGCATTACGTACCCTACTCCAACAATAGTGTGTATAAGCTGTGGTGAAAAATCCTTATCAATTTTTTTGCGAAGCATTTTTATATATGAATCAACTACATTGCTGCCTGTATCAAAATCAATTCCCCAAACATGTTCCGATATCTGAGTCCTTGTCATTACCTTCTTTTTATTTCTCAGCAGGTATTCCAATAGCGCAAACTCTTTTTGTGTCAGCTGAATTTCTTTGCCTGCGCGGGTAATTTTCCTTTCAAGCAGCTCAAGCTCAAGATCAGCAAGCTTAAGCAAAGTTGCCTCTCCTCCTCCGCCCCGCCGTATGAGTGCCCGTATCCTTGCAAGGAATTCATCAAATGCAAAAGGCTTGGTAAGGTAATCATCTGCGCCAAGATCCAGGCCTTTGACCTTGTCTTCAGTTTCACCCAGCGAAGTAAGCATTAATATTGGGGTTTTAACCCCATTTAACCTTATGTTTTTACATGTAGTCCAGCCATCCTGCTTGGGCAGCAATACATCTAGCACTATCACATCATATTCATTATATCCGGCTAGATTTTCACCTTCTACTCCGTTCACAGCCGTATCAACAACATATGACTGCTCCTCTAGCCCCTTCCTGATAAAATCAGCAACCTTCTTTTCATCTTCTATAATGAGTATCCGCATACTCAAATTTAACAATAAGCTATGAGTTATGAAATATTGAAATAAGGATTAAATTAAGAAAAGTTTTGAATTAGCTCCCCTCCTTTTTTAAGTCGCAGACCTGGTTTTTACAGGGAGGGGTAGAATCCGGCGAATGCCGGATGAGGGGTGGTCACTTAAAAAATTAGTTTAATAAAAATAATATTCCCCTCTTGAGAAGCTTGTCCCGCCAAGGCGGGAGGGTGCCCCATAGGGGCGGGGTGTGTTATTTTAATAATGTACTTTGCAGAGTCTCTTCGATTTTTGAAGGACTCTGCAAAATTACCTACTCAACCACATGCATGCCTAACTTCTCACTTCTTCCCGCACACCATTCTTATAAACGGGATATTTTTCCGCAAACAAAACTCTTCATGATTAGTCTTCACACTCAGACCCCACTCAAAATCATTCACATATTTAAATTCAAACAAACCTGATACACTTAATACCTCCTGCTGAAATTCATCCACTTCAGGAACGTCTGTCATAAGGTACAATTTCCCGTCAGGTTTTAATACTCTGTGGATCTCCTTTAGCAGCTCCACAGAAAATGCCCTGCGCTTAAAATGTTTCTTCTTAACCCACGGGTCAGGAAAGAAGTAAAAAACTTTTTCGATCGAAGCAGTATCTATAAAATGCATTCCGTTAACAACACTGTACCATAAAGCGCGTACGTTCAGCAGACCCTCACCTTTTATTACATTTTCAATCCACTCAACCGCGCCAAGCCTTACCTCAAAGCCAAGCAGGTTTATATCCGGCAAAACGAGTGATGATTCAATTAAAAACCTTCCGAGCCCGCAGCCAATATCAAGCTGAACCGGCGGCTTGCCGTCTGCGAATGCATGGCTCCAGTTTATTTTTTGAATAACCGGCGGATAAAAGAAATCTTTGCCCCTGTGCTGCTTTAATGGTAGGTATAGTACGGGTCTGGCATGATGCCTTATGCGCGGCACCGGGTATTTTGTGTAATCAATAGACTTCGTCATGAGAACCGGCCGTGATAAGCTCAATAATTTTCTCTTCATCAGTTCCGGATAATTCAAATATTACCCTGAGATCATACCCCCAGCATGATGACCATAAACCTTTTAGATCACCTTTTAGTTTATGGGTTTTTAATGTCGGATTAAACATATCTGCTTTTAATAATAATAGGGTATCTGCCAGTTTTTCTCTTAATTCAGGATTTTTCTTTATTATCCGTGAAACATCACGCTTAAATCTATTTGATATTTTTAACTTCATCATCAATTGCTTTCATAATATCCTTCACATCACCTTCGGTGAACCTGCCTTCAGTAATATCATTTTTGCCTTCTTTCACTCTTTCAATAAGTTTTTCCCTTTTATCAGCAATGAGCCGGTTCTTTTCAATTTCAAGAATTTCCTCACGCTCTTCTATTGAAAAAGAATCAATTAATTCCAGAACATCGTTAAATTTTGAAGTCATATACTTTTATTTATTTGCAAAATTTAATAAGATTAATTACAATTGTAAAGGTTAATAATCAGTTATTTTTAACGTAATTTTTTTCACTTCACAAAGGATGAATCTTTCCTGTTATCTAATTTGCAGAGTCTCTTCGCCTTTTGAAGGACTCTGCAAAAAATCACATCCTCAAACACGCCATCCGAATGAGATCCTTCACTTCGCTCAGGATTTGTGACTTCTCTCCATATCTATCAGCCACTGCTTGCGCCAAAGACCGCCGCCGTACCCGCCAAGCCTGCCATCTTTATTAACTACCCTGTGGCATGGTATCAGTATAGCTATCCTGTTCATTCCGTTTGCGGTACCCACTGCCCGTGATGCGCCTTTGAGCCCGATCTTCTCCGCAAGCTCAACATATGAAATAGTTTTACCGTATGGAATTTTCTTCAGGTTATTCCACACATTCTCCTGGAAATCAGTGCCGGGATATACAAGCGGTGTCTTAAATGTTTTCAGCTGACCCTTAAAGTATTCATCCAGCTCAAGTTTTACCTGCTCAATATGTTTATTCGAGCCCGGTATTATTGCCGCATTAAATCTCTTCCTGAGCGTCTTAAGCTGGTACTCCAGCATCCTGCGGTCACTGAACTCCACAAGACAAACTCCATTTGATGTTGCGCCGATTATTATCGGACCTAGCTCGCTCTGATAGAGTGATGTCACGATACAATCCGCGCTTTCTGATCTGCCCGGCGGCTTGCCGAACACTTTCTGAAATGCATCCCTGAAACCGCTATGAGAATTATAACCGTTGCTGAACACCGCATCATCAATTTTAGAGCCTTCGCGTATCTGTGTGAATGCTGAGCCAAGCCTGCGGCTCCTTTGGTATGCGTGAAAAGTCATTCCGTAATTTTTCATAAAGTACCTTCTCGCTTTCTCGGGCTGAATACCCATCTTCCTCAGTTCGCCGTCACGTATCCTTTTATCATCAGAGCTGTCAATTTTCTCTATCAGCTTCTGCACCCAGTCAGGGTGTGAACCCGAGAGCTCCAGTGGGCGGCATCTCTTACAGGGTCTGTACCCCGCAAACAAAGCATCACGCGCACTTGAGTAAAATACCATGTTCTTCTCAAGCGGTTTTTTTGCTGAGCATGCGGGCCTGCAGAAAATGTTTGTGCTCTTAACGCCTACAAAGAATATCCCGTCATAACTTTTATCTTTGCCAAGTACGGCGCGTTTCATTTCAGCCGCAGGCGGCATTGCAAAATGTTTCATTTCCATAACTTACTTTGTTTTAAATTGATACAAAAATAAGGGCATAATCATTTCCATTCCACCGAAAAATTGACACTGAATTAAAAAAAATCAAAACAAAAGATCACCACTAAGACACTAAGAGCACAAAGAAAAGCATTAAATTTGTTTTTAGTAGCACAGACATTTGTGTGACCTTTAGGCTTGTCTGTGGATGATTAATAGCTTTCAAATTGTGAAAGTCAGGAACACAAAGAAAAGCAAGATGTCTCCCCCTTTCTAAGCCGAAGGACTGCCTTAGCATGTTGGGAGTGGGCTTTCCTGACTTACTAAACTTTAGTTTAGGAAGTAGCCCGAGGGGGTCTTATATTATTTTATTTCAAAAGAATTCACAACGAATTACACGAATAAACACGAATAAAACCAATAGAAAACCTTTGGATTGCATTAACTGCGTTAATACAAGTGTTGACACATTCAACACACTCCCAAAAAACTCAAAAACCTCTGTTAAGTTAAATTATGCCCACCGAATGAGACTCTTCGTCGCTAACGCTCCTCAGAGTAAGCTCATCCCTGAATTCGGATTATGTAGGCGGCATGGCTCGCCTGCCGCTTTATGCACAATGAATAAGACTCTACACAATTTACACTCCTCAAATTGTTGTCATCCCTGAATTCGCCTTAAGCCACTTTTCCCTGCTTTTATGGTCAGGCATCAGCTCGCTCATCCTTGCGTAAAAACGCCTTGAGTGATCTTTAATTTCCAGGTGAACAAGCTCATGTACTATCACATAATCTATCATTTCCTCAGGCATTATAACAAGCCGCCATGAAAAATTCAGATTTCCCCGTATGGAGCATGACCCCCAGCGAGTCTTCGCGCTGTTTATCTTTATACTTGCGAACTTATAGCCGAATACTTCGGCTATTTCATGTGTGCGTGCTGTAATATGTTTCTTTGCGAACTGTTTGTAGAACCACTCTATGTAATGCTTCGGCGCTTCCATGCATTTTTCTGTTATCTGCAGCTTGCCACCCGTTGTGAGTGTAATCCTGGCTTTGCTTCCCGGCACAATATCAAGCTCATACCTTCTGCCTGCAAAGTAGTATTCTTCGCCCTGTATATATTGCTTGGGTTTATACTTTACTTTCTGCTCAGTGAACTCCGCCTGCTTTTTTTCTATCCAGCTTCGCTTATCATTTATAAACCGCTCCACATACTGCATGGATACCCCATACGGTATCTTAACCGTAAGCGTTGCATCGCTGTTTACCTGCAATGCCATCGTCTTCCGCCTTGAACGTATTATTTTATAGTTCATAAAAAAATTATAATTTCACCACTAAGACACTAAGTGCACAAAGGAACGTTTTTCTACTGTTATTGTCATACCCGCGCCACGCCTTAAACCGCTTTGCGTTGGAAGGAATGCGGGTATCCAGACATTGAACTTTACAAAAGATTAACCACGAATTGCACAAATTTCACGAATTTTTTTTGATGGGAAAGAGCAATTGAATATTATTAATATAAATATTGCTTAAATAAAAAATTGTTCATTAAGGTTTTTCTCGCTTCATCTTTTGAAGTAAATTCATACTGATAAATCGAATTTCGTTTAAAAATCGTTAATTCATTAGTAAACAAATAAATATAATATTTATCGTTCCTTTTGTATAAATTTCTTGATGTTTCTTGTAAAATATCTACTATCTCATTTTCAGAATATATTTTATTCAAAGACTTGATGTAATATTTGCCTGCCTCTGAATTTTCATCAAAATACTCTGACAATAAATATGGAGTAAGTACTTTAATTACTTTTTTGTATCTATTTAATTTAAACAAACACAAACTAATATTATCAAGTAAATCAGATTTCACTTCATATGCTAAATTACCACAAAAAGTAATAAACAAATTAGCAGTGTCTGCTAAAGAATAATATTTAAGCGCTTTATCGTATTCTTGCTTACTTTGATAAATTTCTCCTAATGACATACAACTATAAAAGGAAAAATTAGCATAAGGATTCTCCATTATGCTTCCTGTTGCTTTTAATAACTTATTATCAAAGGAACTTTTAATTATTCCTTTATATATGACAATCGCCTCTTTTTCATTTTTCGTGTTTTGTAGGCATTTTCCATAATTATACATAGCAAAGGGGTAAACCTCAGATGTAGAGAAATTTTCAATTATATACTTGTAATCCAACCTTGCACCTTCAAAATCTTCTGCATCAAATTTCCCATTTCCCTCATCCAAGTAGTCTTCCGGCATTTTTTGTGAAATTGAAATGCCTGTTAAAAGTGCAAAATATAATATTAAGATCTTAATTTGCATAAGTAGTCACTTCGTAAACATTATTTAAATTAATTATATAAAACTTTAATCCTTTTTCATTTACAACAATACTGTTTTCAAAAACTTCATCATTTTCTATTTCACCATAATCAACGCCATTTAAATACAATTTACATTTTCTTTCACCGCTAATTTGAAAGAAATAAAAAGAACCATTCTCCGTTATTTTACCATTAATGATATATCCAGGTTTGCCCCAGCTTTCATTAAACTTATTAAAAGGACCAAACATATTTTCATTAATTAAGATATAAGTTTCATTTCCAATTGTAATACACTTTGCATCATTTTGCTGTTCAGTTCTTTCATCATAAAACCTAAATGCATAATACAATTCCTTTGTGTTAAATTGTTTGTCTACACTTATCGTTTTAAACAGATCCTTATTATTGAAAATATAAATCGAATCTTCTTTTTCAAAATAAGCTAAATAATTACCTTTTGGTGAAATATAAATTGGCTTTCCCCTTAGACCAAACCTTGTAACTGTATCTGTAATTATACCATTTGTTACAGTATATAAATAATAATCCCTTTTCCCAAAATATGAATAGTTACCTTCGGAATCACAAATTTCGTCATAAATCTCATTAAATTCCTGATTAAGTTTATTATTATAATTCAGATAATATTTGTTTTTAGAAAGATTACAAACATTAATAAAACTGCTAAAAGAAGTATATTTTTTTATTCTGGAATCAGAATCACTGAATTTAGGGCATTTGGGAATATAATAAAACGTATCATTAAAAATCATAACTTCGTTTTTATCAGAATAAGTGAGGAACGAATATTTACCACTTTGTAGAATTTCTCCTCTTGCATATTGATCTCCACTAAATAAGACTTTCTTGTTATAAATAATTTCTACCGAATTGCTCCCTGAATCATAACGAGTATAAATGTAATTCCCAGAATTATCAATGCCAAGATCGTTAATTCCCATAGCAGAATCAATGATTGTTCCATTTAGGTATAGTAGATCCAAACCCTCTAACCATACTCTCAATAAATAATCACCATTTTTATTGAAAACACACCAATCATCAGCAGGTAGATTCCCAGACGATTTATTTACTGAATATAATAAAACTCCATTTATTATATAAAATAAACTGTCATTTCTGGAAATTATTATTGCAATACCATTGCCGTTCGAAGAGGTTATTGATTCTTCAAGATTGCCATACTCAGGTCCGTAAACCATAGTAGAATAATTATTTCTGTACCAGAATAACTCTTCCTTATCCAGAAATCCATCCTTATCAGTGTAACTTATAGAGTTTTTACCATTACCTTTTATACCACCAATAAAATCTGATTTCCCGACCAACCCCGAATTTGTGAAATAGTAGCAGAAAGAATCAATTTTTACTTCATAGCAGTAATTGCCCAACGAATCTATTAAAAAACTTTCGGGATCATATTGGGTAAAACTCTCTTCTGGTATTTTGTAAACATGTTTAATTTGAAGGCTTTGAGCATAAAATATAAGAGGAAAAAATGTTGTAAGAATTAATATTTGAAGAAATTTGTACATAATAATATAAAATATAGAAAAAATTCAAATTAATAAAGGATTATCACTACATCAAAAAGGGAGGCTTCCGCCTCCCCTAAAAGAAAATTATATATTAATTTTCGCAGTCACGTCTTTAGCGTGATTGTTCATTACTCATTATTAATTACTAATTGAAAGCTAGCTGCAGCCTGATGTATCGCCGCACGTTATGCATTTCAAACACGTGCCGTTGCGCACCATTGTTAAGCTGCCGCAACTCTGGCAGATATCGCCTGTATATCCTTTTTGCTTTGCCTGCTTAATCTTATCTGTCTCTTCGCTCAAGCTCACATTCTTAATTGTGGCAGCACCTGTCATCTGTATGCCAAGCGGTCCCCCTGATATTGTCTGCTGCGGGCTGACCGATACATTCTGCACAGGCTTTGTTGGCTGTGTGCCCTGAATCTGGTCTACCTTGGGTGTATTAATATTTGCCGGCTCATCAATAAAACGCTCTGAAAATATCTCCTCATCCTCGTAATCTGTCTCTGTATCAAGCTTGCTTATGCTGTCTATCGGGCTCGTTCTCATCTCAGTTTCCTGGGAAATGTGCGAGAGATCGTTACGGCTTAAGTATGTTACTGCAAGCTCACGGAAGATATAATCTATGAGCGATGTTGTCATTTTAATGTTCGGGTTGCCTATAACAATTCCGTTGGGTTCAAACCTTGTATATACAAACGCGTCAACAAATTCTTCCAGCGGCACGCCGTGCTGCAGGCCAAGTGAAACTGCAATAGCAAAACAGTTCATTAAGCTTCTGAATGCTGCGCCTTCGCGGTGCATATCGATGAATATCTCGCCTAACTGACCGTTCTCGTACTCGCCTGTTCTTAAATAAACCGAGTGTGCGCCTATTTTTGCCTTCTGTGTATATCCCCTTCTTCTGAACGGCAGCTTCCTGCGCTTAGCAATGTACCTGTGAATGATACGCTCTGCAATCCTGATAATATCATTGGGTTTGCTCAAAGTATCGGCAATTTCCTCTGATTCATGCTCAAATGTATCTTCATCGCTGACTGAATTAAGCGGCTGTGAAAGCTTGCTGCCATCACGGTATAATGCATTGGCTTTTATGCCAAGCTTCCATGAAAGCAGGTAAGCATGCTTCATATCTTCAATTGTTGCATCATTGGGTAAATTGATAGTCTTGCTGATTGCGCCGCTGATAAAAGGCTGTGCTGCAGCCATTATCTTTATATGCGCATCGGCAGAAATATACCGTGTGCCTTTTTTACCGCATTTATTTGCACAGTCAAACACCGCGTAATGCTCTTCACGTAAATGCGGAGCGCCTTCTACTGTCATTGTGCCGCAAACGTAATCATTCGCAGTTTCAATTTCTTCCTTGGTAAAGCCAAGTGTCCTTAAAATATTAAAATTATAGTCATCAAGCTGCTCATCTGTGAATCCTAATGTATCCTTGCAGAAATCTGCCCCTAATGTGTATTTATTGAACACAAAATTTATATCAAATGCTGCAGGCAAAGATTTTTCAACCTGTGCAAGCACATCTGCGGTAAATCCTTTTTCTGCCAGCGCGTTGGGATTAATTCCCGGGCACCCAATAATAGAGCCGTGGCCTGTGCAGTATTTAATTATATCGTGAATTTCGTTCTCTGTGTAGCCAAGCTTCTTAAGTGCGGGGGGAACCGATTCATTGATTATCTTAAAATATCCGCCGCCTGCCAGCTTTTTGAACTTTACCAGCGCAAAATCAGGCTCAACACCTGTTGTATCACAATCCATTACCAAACCAATTGTTCCGGTTGGTGCAATTACAGTTACCTGCGCGTTGCGGTAGCCGTAACGCTCACCAAGATCCAGTGCCATATCTGAATCTTCCCTTGCAGCCATCAACAGTGGTGCGGGGCAGTGTTTCTTGTTGATACCTACAGGTACTATTGATAACCCTTCGTACTCTTCGTTAGGCACGTTGTATGCAGCCCTGCGGTGGTTCCTGATAACACGAAGCATGTTCTGCTCGTTTTCCTTGAAGCGCGGGAATGTGCCAAGCTCTTTTGCCATCTCTGCTGATGTTGCATATGAACGCATATGCAGAATTGATGTAAGCGCACCGGTTATTGCAAGCGCTTCGGGTGAATCATACGGAATGCCCTGTATCATAAGCAGTGAGCCAAGGTTCGCGTATCCTAAGCCAAGTGTCCTGTAATCGTATGAAAGCTTTGCAATTTCTTTGCTGGGGAACTGTGCCATTAAAACACTTATTTCAAGCACTATTGTCCACAATCTTACAGCGTGGCGGTATGCAGCTATATCAAACTCAGCTTTTTTAATATCGTAAAATTTAACCAGGTTCAAAGATGCCAGGTTACATGCTGTATCATCCAGGAACATATATTCGCTGCACGGGTTAGAGGCTTTTATTTCGCCGCCGGCCGGACAGGTATGCCACTCATTAATAGTGGTGTGATACTGCATCCCTGGATCTGCGCATGCCCATGCGCTGAAAGCTATCTGCTCCCAAAGGTCACGTGCTTTAAGCTTTTTGCATGCAACGGGCTCTCTGCCTTCTTTTTTAGCTTTATTAAGCTCAACTCTCCAGTAAAGATCCCACATTCCGTCATTTTCAACGGCTTTCATGAACTCGTTGGTGGCTCTTACACTATTATTGCTGTTCTGCCCTGATACCGTTAAATATGCTTCGCTGTTCCAGTCAGTATCGTAAGTTGGAATGTGTACTTCCTTTACCCCAAGCTTTGCAAGCTGGATAACTCTTTCAATATAATTTTCGGGAATAAGTGATTTCCTTGCATCACTTATTGCCTTTGCCAAATGTTTGTTCTGTTTTTTATCGAACGGGTCGTTTTCAGGGTGAACTTCATAACATGCTTTTATTACATTGTTCAGGTGCATGTTAAGCAGCTTAGAGCCTGTTACAAGATCAGCAACTTTCTGCTCTTCAACAACTTTCCAGTTGATATACTCTTCAATATCGGGATGGTCAAGATCAAGCGTTACCATTTTTGCAGCGCGCCTTGTTGTGCCGCCTGATTTTATTGCACCGGCAGACCTGTCACCTATTTTCAAAAATGACATCAGCCCTGAAGACTTTCCGCCTCCGCTTAATGGTTCATTGGAGCCTCTTAAATTTGAAAAGTTTGATCCTGTGCCTGAGCCGTATTTAAATAATCTCGCTTCCCTTACCCAAAGATCCATAATGCCGCCTTCGTTCACCAGGTCATCGCTGACTGACTGGATAAAACATGCATGCGGCTGCGGATGTGTGTAAGCATCCTCTGATTTGGTAAGCTCGCCCGTTTTGCCGTCAACATAATAGTGACCCTGTGATGGACCCGATATTCCATATGCCCAGTTCAAACCTGTATTGAACCACTGCGGTGAGTTAGGTGCCGCCATCTGCATGGCAAGCATATAACAATGCTCATTATAGAACGCCAAAGCGTCCTCTTCTGTGTTAAAATAGCCGTATTTCCAGCCCCAGTAGGTCCAGCAGCCGGCTAAACGGTTAAAAACCTGGCGGCAATCGGTCTCAGATGTACTTCTGTCTGATTCCGGAATATCCTTCATAGCTTCTTCATCGGGTGCAGATGCCTGCAGCCAGATTGGTACACCTTCTTCGTGTACGCGTTTCATTATACGCGGTATGCCTGCCTTGCGGAAATATTTTTGTGCAATGATATCGGTTGCAACCTGTGACCACTGTTTCGGAACCACTATATCTATCATCTCAAAAACGATAGAACCATCCGGGTTCCTGATTACTGAAGTACGTTTATCGAATTCAATTTTATCATACGGGTTGTTCGTTTCACCTGCAAACAGTCTGTCTATCTTCATGCGGTAAGTAATTAAAAAATTTTCGGAATTTCTTTTATTAAAATTTAATATATCGTTAATACTGTAGTAACATCTGAATTCTATCTTTTTGAATCAGCAGGGGTTACGCTTCAATTTTTGAATTAAGCTTTCCTTTTTGTGACCTTGATTAGCTTTCATTAACGATTGGAAACAAAATTAACAGAACAAAACTATAAATGCAAATTACATCGCAGGAAATTTTTTTCCGAAAACACTTGACAAGCCGTAAAGCCTTGCAGTCAGCTAATTTCTCAAATCAGGAAATTTTTCCTTTTCAAAATTTTTTTTTCCTGCCGGAAGTATTCGGCAAATTGCGGCTGGTTTCGGCGATTTCTGTCAGAAATTTTTATGCCTGCTGGCGTTTTGATTTTTCAGAAAATTTTTGTAAAGTTTTTTTTTGGAAGTGTTATTCTTTTATGCTGCCTTAAAATTTTTCTCCGGTTTCTCTTCATGTAAAATTGCTGATGCATTTGTTATGCCTACCCCGTATTCCTTTAACTTGTTCTCATCATCTGCGTGAATACCGATAGTTCTTTTTTCGAGCACAGACAGAAATTTTTTTTCATACTCTTTCATTTCTCTTGCTTCGGTCAGTCTTTGCGAAAGCTCCTTTTTTAATTTTTCTATTTCCCTGCCCTTGGTATATATTCTGTAAATATGTTCATCTATGTCTGCAGCTGTTATATTAAAGTTTTTCCATAACGTTTCATTGTTCCTTATCCCTTTTTTCATATCTTCCAGGCTTTTTATGATATTTGAGAGGTATTTTATAGATACCGGTTTTTCTGCTTCCATTTGAAAATATCCTTATATATAGTGGAAATGTTTTTTGCGTTTTTTTCTTATTTTTAAGGGGTGAACTTCATATTCACCCCTGTATATTACCCGGTGTACTACTTCCTCTTATATGTTGTTGTCATTTCCATAGGCATCTTTTGACCATTAAATTCATATGTGCCTTTGGAACCCATAACAACCTCGTTATCACCCTTAAACTCAGCAAATTCTGTTCCTGTATATCCGGGTGCAGTAACACTGCCATCAACTCTATTAGGTGTAGTTTTTCCCTTTGATTCAGATATACCCGCAATACCGAATATATCGAACCAATAGCCCACATAATTACCGTTATTATCTATAGTATAATAGCCGGTACCTTTGTATTTAAAATCAGGGTTGTTATCATTTGTACCTGTTACGTTAACTACAAGGAACTGGTGATTAAGGTCCCATGCGGCAACAATTGTTTGTTTACCAGTTTGTCCGTTATAAACATTTTCTCCAACCCATGTGCCTACCCATTTATCAAAGTAGCTTGATTCTATTGGCTTTGGCGGAGTCATATCCTGTGCCTTTGCTGCGCTTATGATTGTTAATGCAAATAATACCGCAGTTAAAATTGTTCTGAGCTTAATGCTGTTCGTTCTGTAATTCATTTTTTGTTTCCTTTTCTTTTTAATTTGATTTTTTGGAATTATTTAGTTGTATATTTTATATTCTTGTTTATGAAATTTATTTTGCCGTTACAAATAAAAGTGATAGTAAAATTGTTTTTAACAGCTTGATGATCTTTCCTGCTTTATCCTTTGATATCACGTTTTTAATTTTCATTAAATTCCCTTCGTCTGTGTTGAATCTTTAATGGTACAAAGATAGCCCTCCAATACCCCCTAACTCAAAGAAAAAAAATACAATTTGTGAGGAAACATAGCACTATAAAAAGTTAAAAAACTGCTTTTTTATACGGTAATTAACAAAAATCGGACTATTTGATTGTGAGGGATCTTTGATGAAATTTTACTGTAATTAAAATTCGGGTAATAGAAAAGAGCCTGCATGGCCCCATTAACAAAATTAATATATCAAGATCAGCTTTAGCGGAAACCGTAATATAAAATCAAAAATTCACAGGTTAAAATTGTTATATCACCTGCAGAAATTTTTCATTCCTTAACCGGTTCCGGTGCATTTTTAAAATGGCTGTATCTTCCCAGCAGCTTACCCGTAAGGCATACAAAAGGTAATACTACCTTCTTTACAAATCCCGGCATCTCAGGCAGGTCATATTCGCTTTTATATCTTGTCATTAAATATGCCGCATCAAATAATTCAGGCTGCGGCTTGCCGGATTTTTTCTGCGCATCGTAGATAGCACTGAGGTAGAATACAATTGTGTTTGCCGGCTTTAACCATCCAATACAGTTAAGCACGGTATCTCCTGAATTGGTAAACTTATGCGCAACGCCGCGCTTAAACAGCGCTGTATCGCCTGCTCGCGCAATTTTCGGCTCTTCACCAAGCACCTGGTATGTCATTTCTCCTGAGATTACGGTAAGCACTTCATCCTGCAGAAGGTGCGTATGCATCAGCGGTCCCGCCCCGGGCTGAACAAAATTTTCAGCTGTTACTTTTTCGATTCCATTTTCATCTATCACTTCCCTGAAAATAAGTTTTTCGCCAAGCCCGTTATCAATTGTATATGGATAGTTGTATTTCATAAATTTTAAATGATCAGTTTATTGTATACCTGAAATTTTCACAAATATATGATATATACATTACTGTAGCAAATAATTTAACTGATAATTGATAGTTAAAAGTGTTCGTGTTTACATCCGGTTAATACCTAAAGTATGAAATTAGTTATTATTTGTGAAAGAACTTGGGCTAAATAGCTTGTTTAATTGCTTAAAATTGATAATTTTACGTGAATTTTCGTTTTTAGATGTGAAAGATAACTCATAACTGCATTATGCAAAATTCATCCATAACCAGGATCCTCAAAAATTTCTCTAAGGAAGAGATCAGGGAGTTTTCTAAATTTGTCAGCTCGCCGTATTTTAATACCAGCGATGCAACTGCACTTCTGTTTGATGAGATAAAAAAATATTACCCTTCATTTGATAAAAAGAATTACTCCCGTGAAAATTTATTCCGTGCGGTATACGGCAGCAGGGCTTACAGCGATGACCTCTTGAGAAAGCTTATTTCAAACCTTATTCAGTTAACGGAAGAATTTATTTTTATTAATACCATACGTAAGGATAAAGCATTAAAGAAGATCACAGTACTTGATAATATCAATCAATACGGCTCAGGTGCATCCATTGAAACAAGGCTTGGAGAGCTGGAAGAAACGATAAATGAAAAAAAGATATACAGCGACCACCTGAAGGATAAAGCCGCGCTGAACAGGATCAAATACAATTACTTTGTAAATAATAACATGTTCCGCGAAGCCTCGGAGAAGCTGGGTGATTACGGCGACTATACCTTATACCAATTCATGCATTCATTTGCTGATATATATAAGCTCAAAAGCCAGGTGTTATCCTCGTATAAAAAGGAAGGGGGCAGCTCTGCCTTCGATATTTTTTTCAGGTATTTTGATCTAGAGGGATTTTCATCTGATACAGGCCTGCAGAAAAATAATGACAGCTTTTCATTAAGGGAATCATACCTCTTTATCAGGCTTAACTCTGACCTGAATGATTTTGATGCGTACAATGAACTAAAACAGCAGCTTTATGAAAATATCACAAGGTATGACCATGCCTACGCCTCGAGGGTAATTACGGCGCTGTTAAATTTCGGGCTTTCGAGAATTATCCACAAAAAAGATAATGAAAGCTATAAGGAGCTCTTCAGCCTCTATAAATTTTCTCTGGAGCACGGCAACCTGCTTTCATTTCATAATAAATTCATGAACCTTGTTACATACCGGAACATACTATACATAGCTATTGAAGTGAAGGAATTTGAGTGGATACGGGAGTTCATAGCAAAGTACCTGCAGTATGTCAGGGCTGATAACAAGGATTCCATTGAAAATATCTCGCTTGGCATATTATCATTTGAAATTTCCGATTTTTCGAAAACACTGGAGTATATTATGAAGGTGAATTATGACCATGAGATTTTCAAGATAGATGTAAAGAATATACTGATGAAGACCTATTATGAGCTTGGGTATTTTGAAACTGCAATATCGGTAATTGATGCCACAAAACACCTGCTTTCCGGCGGGATGAATATATCAGAGGGTGTAAAAAAGCTGCATCTTACTTTCATTAAATATTACACCGAGCTGCTGAATACCAGGCTGAATTATGATGATTTCAGGCATCATAAGCTTGTAAAGGACCTGAATGAAGATGAAAGCGTACTTTCACGCGGGTGGCTGCTTGATAAAGCTGCCGAATTGAGCAAATAAATGTCTCTGAATTTTGCGGCAGTTGATTTGTAAAAAAGACGGATACGGGACCCGTCTCTGCAAAAAATGTTATAATTATTTTTACTTTTTGTAAAATGCAGAGTCTAACGCTTTTTGTCGACTCTGCAATTTTATTATCAATATTACTATCTCCCTATTTAAGCAGCACCATCTTCTTTGTATCAATTACTGAACTATTAATTATAAGAGAGTAAAAATATATACCGCTGGAGTATCCTGCCGCATTCCAGTCAACTTTATATGTGCCTGCTGTTTGTGCATCATCTACAAGATTTATTATTTCTTTGCCCGTAATATCAAAAACTACCAGTTTCACGTTTGACGTTTGACGTTTCACGCTGTATTTAATCTTTGTATTTGGATTAAAAGGGTTAGGAAAATTATTAAACAAATTATAGTAAACAGGTACTTCGCTGCTGATCTGGGTTAATGGAGTTAACCAAATAGGGTCTCCGCCAGTTGTAGTATGAATACCTCTGCTAAAATTTAAATAAGCCCAACCATTTTGTTTATTATAAAAATTTATAAAATAATATTTATTATTATTATAACTTGAGTCCGGAACCTGAAATAACCATGTTATTCCTCCGTCTGTTGATCTGTTGATCATTCCTCTAATTCCACTACCAGTGAGTATTTGAGCACCAACTCCCCATATGGTATCTTTATTCAATACACTTATTTTTTCAATCTGAGGAGCGAAAATATTACCTCCGCCTGGTAAGGGCAGGTCAAACCAATTCAAACCGCCATCAGTAGTTTTCCTTAACCCTGGTCCACCTGGAGCGCCCGTTTTCCATCCTGTTAAACTATTTATAAAATACATGTCCGTAAAAGCTCCTGCAGTAGGCAAAGTTGTCCAGTTCACTCCGCTGTTTGATGTCCTTCTTAATATTTGCCCTGTTGTTTCTGATACAAAACCCAAATTTCTGTCAAACATATATATCTTTCCGGGATTTAAGCTTCCAACATTCAATTGGTTTTGCCAGCTTGTGCCGCCATTTGTTGTGCGGAATACGCCGCCGGTTGCAGAACCTCCATCAACTAGCCATATTGTGTCTTGATTCAATACATGCATATCTAAAGCAACAACATCAAATGCTGAATTTATATAATACCAATTTATTCCTCCATTTGTAGTTTTTACGATTTTGAATGTACTCCCGTCATAAATGTATCCACTAACAAACCCGGTACTTTGGTTTATAAATTGAATACTATAATAAGAACAAATTCCGGTATCAAAATGGCTTAAAAACCAGTTATCACCCCCAGAAGTAGTTCTTAAAATAAATGAACTATCTGAAATTTCATTTGTAACTACATAACCATTCAGACTATCTGTAAAGGTAATATCATTAATTAATCTCCCACCTATATTAGGCATAAACTGCTGATACCAGTTGCCTACCATGACATCACTGAAGTTAAAACCTATTATGAAAAATAATATGGCAAGGTAAAATATTGCTGAACTTAGTGTATTAAGCCTTGTTTCGGTAGTATTTATTTTATCCTTAGGGTACATTTCAATAACTATATTTATGGTAAAATTAAGAAATTAATTGAAAATTCCAGTAAAATTCAATATTATTTTGCTGTTATCCCAATACCGCATGCTTTATTTATTAGATCTCTGTAATACAAGGATTGGTCAGGGTTAATTTTAATTTTGCTCAACCCGGTCAGATCTATATCCCTCATTGCTACAAACCAGTGGCTGAACTTACCTTCTGCCAATTCTGCAGATACATCGTTTTCAACAAGTATGTAATCAACCCAGATATCCGTGTTTCCGTACCAATATATCCTGTAATCCAGTCCCGTATTTTTTGTATCTGCAAGAGCATCCGGATTTAATTCCTTTCCGTTTATTACTGTATAACTCTTTCTTTCCTGTGCATCGTCAAACAAAAAGCCGTATCCTTCCATATAATTACCTGTGTAAAAATAACTGCATTCCTCACCGGGGCATTTCTGGCAGAAATGTTTTCCCTGGTATTCGGTCTCTCTGATAACTTTTCCCTCTGTATTTACTACTTCTAACCTGCATATTTTTGCCTGTAAGTTTTTAAGACGGGTTTCATGATCAGCTGTAAGGATAAAATTCCGGTTTATCCTTATACTTGGTTTTATATACCAGTTATGAGCTGTATCGTTCATCCAGTTGTTTTGCAGGCTGTATTCATATTTTTGTTTTTTCGCATCCCTTACTATGTAACCGGGTTTATCAGAAGCTGCGTTACAACACATTACGTATGCTCCTTTCCCGAATTCTGAAGTATCTTTTATAACTGAACCCGTTTCATTAACCATGAAATCACGTTCACACTCATATTTCTCTGTTTTACCTGAAAGAAGATATTCAAGCCTTTTATTCTGTTCGTCTGCAGTTAGTGTATAATGATCGTTTGGACCTATGTTTTCTACCATGTATGTAGTATCATTACGCTGAGCATTATATATAAATGCGAGTGTTAAAATCACAAGTAAAATAACTGATATTGTAAGTTTTGTTCTCATCTTAATCAGGTTTTAATGTTACAAAATTTATTTTAAAAGGATCATCTTTTTTGTATCTGTTAATTTTCCGTCAATTATTAATGAATAAAAATATAAGCCGGATGAATAATTACTTCCGCTAAAATCAACCTCATAAGTACCTGCTGATTGTTTTTGATTTACAAGTATTATTATTTCTTTGCCCGTAATATCAAAAACTACCAGTTTCACGTCTGACGTTTCACGTTTCACACTGTATTTGATATTTGTTACCGGGTTAAACGGATTCGGGTAATTCTGATATAACCTATATTCCTTCGGCACTTCTGTACTTATCTGTTGAACAGGAGTAAGCCATATAGGGTCTCCTCCTGTTATTGTATGTATACCTCTAAGAGAATTCAGATATGCCCAACCATTTAATTTGTTGTAAAAAACTAGATACCTATAAATATTATTATTATATGATGAATCTGGTACCTGGAATAACCAGGTATTCCCGCCGTCTGTAGTGCGATTTATCATCCCTCTAATTCCTAAAGAAGTTAATATTTGGGCACCGGCACCCCATATTGTATCCTTATTTAAACCAGCAAGATTTTGGATGGGTGACGTAACAATATTTCCACCTGAAGGCATTGTTTGTGAAAACCAATTAAAACCCCCGTCTGTTGTTTTCCTCGTTTCAAAAAAGTTACCCCAACCTGTTAAGCTATCTGCAAAGTACATATCATAAAATCCCTGTCCACTTCCATTAAATAGTATTGTCCAGTTCATTCCGCTGTTGGTTGTTATTCTTGTATAATTATTGGTTTGGGATATAAATCCTTTTCTACCATTAATCATATAAATATGATCTGGATTAGAGCTTCCCAGATTCAGTTGCTGCTCCCAGTTTGCTCCGCCATTCGTGGTACGGTATACGCCGCCTAATAAACTTTCTTTCCAAATTATCCAAATTGTATCCTGATTTAATACATACATTTCTTCTGCAGTTATAGATGGTGTATTTACCTGAATCCAATTTAAACCACCATTAACAGTTTTGTAAAGATAGCCTCCGCATGCATATCCGGTGTTAACATTCAGAAACTGAATTTTTGTCATAGCAAAAAAATTCCTGTAAACAATTTGCCAGTTATCTCCACCATTTATCGTTTTCATAATGTAACTTGTATCAGATGTTTGTGTAGCAACAGCGTAACCGTTTAAACTGTCTAAAAATGTTATATCAGTTACAGATCTTCCGCCAATATTCGGAAAGAACTGCTGGTACCAGTTGCCAACCATAACATCACTGAAATTAAAACCGATAATGAAAAATAAAATGGCAAGATAAAATATTGCTGAACTTAGTGTATTGAGTGCGGAGCCTGTTGTGTTTGCAGTTTCAGGCTCTTTTGAAGGGTATTGTAAATTGTTATTTTTGGTTTCAGGGTGCATATAACTATATTAATTTTTATAAGTATAGCAAAATTTTATAATAATTTACAGGCACAGCAATTTAACGCCAAGGTTGGCTGCGACTGCTTTAGCAGTGTTCTCACCAACGTCAAAATCCTGAACATAATGTCGTTGGTCAAAGGACCAACGACGGCGGGGAAACAGGTTAAAAATAAAAAATCCCCCTAAAAGCGGGGGATCTGATTTAATTTTAACAACTTCCCTTTTTTACTGCAGAACCGGGAGCTGTACTGTTTTCTTCTTAGCTTTTTTCTTCGGCGGCTTATCAATATTCCTTCCGCGCTTAAGCACAATATGCTCTTCCTGCACGTCGGGGTATTCATAAACCTCGTTCTTAAAGTTACGCAGTATGATTTTTTCCTTATCACGCGCAAGCACGTAATCAGGCAACAGCGGTATCTTTCCGCCGCCGCCCGGCGCATCAATAACAAACTGCGGCACTGCAAGCCCGCTTATATGCCCGCGCAGGTTATCCATTATTTCCAAACCTACATCAATTGGTGTACGGAAGTGGTTTGCGCCTTTGGTCAGATCAGCCTGGTATATGTAATACGGTCTAACCCTTATTGCCAAAAGTTTTTTCATCAGTTCTTTCATAACTTCAGGGTCATCATTCACTCCTTTAAGTAATACTGTCTGGCATCCTACCGGCACGCCGGCGTTAACAAGCATCTCGCATGCCTTTGTGCTCTCGGGTGTAATTTCCCACGGGTGGTTGAAGTGTGTATTAACATAAATCGGGTGATACTTCTTCAGCATATCGCACAATTGCGGCGTAATCCTTTGCGGAAGTACGCACGGCATTTTTGTGCCAAGCCTTATTATGGATATATGCGGTATCTGGCGCAGCCTTATGAGTACTTTTTCAAGCATCGCATCGGTCAGCATAAGCGGGTCGCCGCCGGAGAGTATCACATCGTTAATTTCTGTGTGCTCTTCCAGGTAATTGAATGCGGCTTCAAGCTCGCGCATATTTATTTTGCTCGAGTCACCCACCTTGCGTTTGCGTGTGCAGAACCTGCAGTACAGGCCGCACTGGCTGGTGGTTAAAAATAAAGCTCTATCCGGGTAACGGTGAGTAATATTAGGAACCGGGCTCATCTCATCCTCATTAAGCGGGTCTTCAGGTGCATCAATATCATAAAGCTCCACTTCATCGGGTACTGCCTGCAGCCAAATGGGATCGCCGGGATAGCGGATGAGGCTGAGGTAGTACGGGTTTATCCTCGCCTGGAAAAAATCATCCAGTCTTTCGGCAACTTCTCTTTTGATTCCGAACTGATCGACAAGCTGATCTACTGAGCTGACGCTTTGTTTTAGCAGCTGCTGCCATAGTTCCATAAAATATTAACTCCTTTATTTGTTTTTTGGATTCCCGCTGCCATATTTAATATTGCACCGGGTTTCACAGGGCACCGTACTATAATTTCCGGTTACCTTATCTAAAGAGGCTTTCTCTCCAGATATTTGCGGTAAACATATAAGTCGTCACCGCTTCTGTAAAAATCTTTTATGACAGTCTGAACTTCATAGCCGTTCTTTAAATAGAACTTCCGTTCGTTTTCGTATTCCGGCTTTCCGCTCGTCTCTATCAGTATAATTTTTCCGCCGTTGGTTAACAGGTCCTCTTCCATATGCCTTACAAGCCCGCTGCCTAAACCCTTTCCGTGAATATTCGGGTCAACAGCTATCCAGTATAAGTCATATGTCCAGTCTGTCAGTGGTCTTTTACCATAGCAAATATAACCTGCTGTTTCGTGCGTATCATCGGTTTCATGAACATAAATAATATAATCAGTCTGCTTCGCATCGTTCAGGTAAACATCAATCAGCTCCATAGCAACTTTTATCTCATCATCATTAAAATGCTTGGTATCAGCAAGTATCCTTTGTATCTTATCCCTGTCGCTCTGTATTAACTTCCGTATCATTTTCATTATTCACAGACAAGTCACGAAGTGCTCTTCTGAATGTCTATGCTACTTATATTTTGAAACAACCTTATAACCTTATAACCTTATAACCTTATAACTTTACAACCTTATAACCTTTTACTGCTTTACTCCCCACCTTTTCAGTGCAAAACCAATGATCTGCTGAATCAAATAGCTGTATTCCCACCCGTGCGCCTTTGCGCTGCGTGTAAAGCCTGTATCTTCGGGTACATCGCTTGCAATATCAGGATTCGGGTTCAGCTCAAGCACATACGGCACTCCATCCTTTAATCTCATATCAACCCTTGCGTAATCAGCGGCACCAAGCAGCTTGTAAACCTTCTTCGCTGTATCCTGAATTACCTGTACTTCTTTATCACTCAAATTTTGCGCGGGGCAGACTGCCTTTGTGTTTTCAAACTCAACCGTCTTGTACATCCATTTGCTGTTATAGCTGATAATTTTTGGATAGTCAGCCGGCAGCCCTGTGAAATCAATTTCGCTTATTGGGAAAGTTACGAGCTCATCGTTACCAACCACCGATACATTTATTTCCCTGCCTTCAATGTATTCTTCCACCAGTGCGGGCTGTTTATGCTCATCCAGCACGTATTCAATTCTTTTCCTCAGGTCAGCTTCATTTGTTACCACTGATTCATTGGTTATCCCTATGCTTGCATCCTCGCGTGATGGCTTTACTATCATGGGGAACTTATGCCCGTTGAGATGTATAGCCGATGTATTAGTAACAAAATGTTTTGCCGTTGGTATCCCGTTCTGGTTAAGAATTGTTTTAACAAGCGGCTTATTTAATGCAAGCCCAAGTGTAAACGCACGTGAACCCGTGTACGGAATTTTCAAAAGCTCAAATAATCCCGCAATGTTCATTTCCTGCGTCGGGTCGCCGTCAACACTTTCACAAAGATTAAAAATAATATCAGGCCTGTTCTCGTTAAGCTCTTTTATAAGCTTGTTTATATCAAGCGCTACGGGAATTATCTTTGTGTTATGCTCTAACGGAGCTAAAGCTCTTTCAACACTCTTAACTTCATCAAGCACACCGTACTCGCTCATATCAATAGCATCAGGCAGCGCGTCAATATCAACATCCGTGCCTTCGTACACCGGTCCCTGCGCATACTGCACCGGGTCATTAAATATTATCGATATGTTCAGTTTTTTACTCAATCGTTTATCCTGGATTGCGAGCGAAGCGCGGCAATCTCATTAATTAATCTATTTTTCGTTATATGTTCTTTGCTACTTGTTATTTGCTCTTTGTTATTTGTTATTTGCTCTTTGTTATTTGTTATTTGTTATTTGTAATCTGTAATCTGTAATCTGTAATCTGCTTTATCTCTTTTTGCCTTTTTACTTTTTGAAATCATGCAAAGCATGATTGAAATCCGGCTCTGACGGATGCCTTTTCACTTAAGATTATATCTCTCTATCGCCCCATTCAGCACGGTCTGTATCAGCCCGTCATAATCAATGCCAACTTCCCTTGCAGCTTTGGGGAAGCATGAATTATCATCCGGGTTGGGCAGTATTCCCGGCAGCGGATTAATTTCAATTATATACGGCTCATTATTCGCGTCACATCTAACATCCATCCTTGCCCAGTCCTTAATGCGCAATGCATGATAAGCCTGCTTGCAGATCTCTTCAATTCTGCGGGTCAGCTTATCGCTTATCTTTGCGGGGCATGAAAATATATCAAGCTTGTTTTCCCTGGTATCAAAGAACCATTTTACCTCATATGAGTAAATTTTGGGGAAATCCGCCGGCAAACAATCTAAGTTTATGCCAACTATGGGCAAAACACGCACATTTTCACCATTTCCAAGCAAGGCTACTGTGAACTCCTGCCCGTCAAGGAAGTCCTCTATTATAGAGTGTTGATCGTAATTTTCCTTAATCCTTGTTATTTCCCTGTTTAGCTCTTCACGGTTATTTACCACACTACTATTATATATACCTTTTGATGAGCCTTCGTGAAGGGGTTTAACAAATGCGGGATATTTTACCTTCGGATGGCCGTTTACATGGCTATCTGTTATAAAAAAGCCCGGATTCGGCACACCGTAATAGGTTAATATTTCCTTGCACCTTGATTTATCGTGGCAATTGCCAATTGTTATGGGATCGCTTGCTGTATAGGGTATGTTAAGCATTTCAAGCATTGCGGGAATGTGTGATTCCCTGGATGCGCCGCCAAAACCTTCAGCCATATTGAAAACAATATCAGGCCTTGTTGTGCGGAGCTTCTCATATGCATTTTCATCCGCTTCAATGCGGATAACTTCATGTCCCGCTTTTTTTATTGCTGATTCAACTGCGGAGATGGTTTCTTCATCATCCCACTCAGCATAAACATCGCTTAAGCGGTGAGAGTAGTTGTTGACCAGATTTTCGTCAACATAACTTTCATTCTGAACTTTGGCTCCCTTTCCTCCGGAAACCTGTTCATCTGAGCTGTGCTCTTTTTTTATATTGTAAGTAAATCCTACCCGCAAAAAATTTTGGCTTCTTCCTTACTTTTAATTTTATTTTGATGAGAAAATTTTTTAATTCTGTTTTCTATACTTCCAAAAACTTTCTTCGCTTAAAAATTTTTTTATGGTACAGTTTTCACCATCAAAAACTCTTTGCAAATATAACATTCTAACACTCATAGTCAATAGGTAAACAGAAAAAAATGAAAATATTTTTTAAAAACTTTTTTCAGAAATTTTTTTACAAAAAAATAATTTTCATCTACTCATGCCATAAATAGCTCACTAAATAATTTTAACCTCTCGTGCCACGAATAGATCTTAAAATAATTTAAAATATAATTTATTTATTCTTATTACTGTTTTATTACAAAGAAACTGATTTCGTGGCACGAATATCTTTTAAGCTTTACGAAGTAAAGCGAAATCTGCCGAAGGCAGATAAATAACTAATTACTCATTACTCATTACTCATTGTTATTTGAATTGAATCTCCCTTCAATTAACGGTATTTTTGCAATCAGAAAGAAAAAAGTATGTTCGATAAATTAGAAAAAGTAAAAGAGCGCTACAACGAAATTGCCGAGCTGCTCAATAAGCCCGAAACGGTCAATGACCAGAAGGAATTCCGCAGGCTATCTAAGGAATACAGTGACTTAACCGATATTGTCAACGCGTACGAAGAGTACATGAAGGTAAAGCATGAGCTTGAAGAGAATAAAAAGCTTCTGTATGAAACAAATGATGCCGATATGAAGGAGCTTGCTGCGGCTGAACAGGAATCACTGCAGCAAAGGTTCGATAAGCTAGAAGCAGATATAAAAGAGCTGCTTGTGCCTAAAGATCCCAATGACTCCAAGAACGCTATGCTTGAAATTCGCGCAGGTACCGGCGGTGATGAAGCCGCATTATTTGCGGCTGATCTTTACAGGATGTACTCGCGCTTTGCTGAGCGTATCGGCTGGAAAATGGAAATTGTTACGTATAATGAATCCTCGGGTCCGGGCGGATTAAAAGAAGTAATACTCAACGTAACCGGTAAAGATATTTACGGTACATTAAAATATGAAAGCGGCGTACACCGTGTACAGCGCGTACCTGAAACTGAAACACAGGGTCGCGTTCACACATCTGCCGCCTCAGTTGCTGTTCTGCCTGAAGCTGATGAAGTTGATGTTGAAATTAATACCAACGATCTGAAAATTGATGTATTCCGTTCCGGCGGCGCAGGGGGACAGAATGTTAACAAAGTTGAAACAGCCATCCGTATTACGCACATTCCCACCGGTGTTGTTGTGCAGTGCCAGGATGAACGCTCCCAGCTGAAGAACAAGCAGAAGGCAATGAAAGTGCTGCGCTCAAGGCTGCTTGAGGCTGAAATTGAAAAGCAGAACCAGCTTGTTTCACAAAAGCGCAAGCTCATGGTCGGCTCAGGAGATAGAAGCGATAAGATACGCACATATAACTTTCCCCAGAACCGATTGACCGATCACCGCATCGGGCTCACAATGTACAATCTTTCGCAGATAATGGAAGGCGATCTTTCAGAGCTCTTCGAAAAGCTTAAAATTGCCGATAGAGCAGAAAAACTCTCAGAAGAAAATACATAGTATTATATTCCCCTCTTGAGAGGGGTGGACGGCACCAGCCGGACGGGGTGTGTTACTTAATATTTATTGTTTATTGTTCCGTACATTTTTCTCGTTTTATTGATTAATATTAAACTGGTTTTGTTTTTATGGAGTGCATCAACTTTGTTGATGCATGCATTGACACAGTCAATGCACTCCAAAAACTTCCATTGTATACTTTTCATTGTTAATTGTTCTATTGTTTAATGCATTTCATTCAACCTAAAGCAGCTAATAAGTATAATTGAAAAACATTCTCATAACCGGCGCATCTGGCACGCTAGGCAAAGCACTATGCAAAGTTATGGCTTCACACAACATCCCCTTCACTGCTGTATCCCGCAGGGAAATTGATGTAACTCCCCCGGCTAAATGGGTAAAAGCTGATTTCAACCTGGGCGAAGGTGTTAATGGCCTGCCGCGTGATATCGATACTGTGATTCACCTGGCATCAAATGCCGCTGATAAATATTCAAAAAGTGATCCTGAGCTTACCAACGATATCCTTAAATATTCCCGTGAAATAAATGTTTCGCATTTTATATATATGTCAATTGTGGGAATAGACAGAATTCCCTACCCGTATTATGAGCAGAAATTACATTCCGAGAACCTCGTCATATCCGGTAACCTGCCTTACACAATTTTACGCGCAACACAGTTCCATAAGCTCATCGATTTCTTTTTGAGCAATTCCATAAAATTCCCAATTGCATTACTGCCAAAGAAATTTAAATTCCAACCCATCGATCCAAAGAGCGTTGCACAGAAGCTGTACGAGATATCTCAGCATGAAGCATTAAATGATACTGTGAATATTGGCGGACCCGAAATACTGACGTTCGGTGAAATGTATAAGGACTGGCTCCTTGCAAAAAAAAGAAAAGCGTGGGTCATAAACCTGCCAATGCCGGGTAAACGCGCGCATGCGTTCATAAATGGTTACAACACCTGCAGTGAAAAAGATACATCGGGCATTACATGGAAGGAATACCTGGCAGAAAAATACGGAAGATTTTAAATTAATTTATAGGGAGAAAATAATATGGAATCAAAACAATGTCCAAAGTGCTCGGCTGAAATGAAGAAAGGTTTTTTTTATGTACGTAACAGCGAGCATCCCATATTCTATAACTATGTAGTATGGGTTGAGGGTGAAAAAGATAAAATTACAAGCTTCATGGGTACAAAAGCTTCCGCTCCGCAATACCCGGTCACTCCCTATAAATGCGCAAACTGCGGTTACATTGAGCATTACGCCGATCCCGTCGAAAAATGGCGTCATTAAAACTATTAATAATTGGTCTGCCTGTGGCAGATTTCGCAATACTGCCTAATTCTCAACATTGGTTATGCTTTTTTAAGCGGCCTATGAAAAACAGCGTTAAAAACTTGAGAACGCAATTAATAGATGCAAAAAATCTGTTTGAGACGAAGTCGAGTTATTTTTTGCATCTAATGCGTTCGAAAAGTTTAGCTGTTTTTCATCAGCCTTGACTTTTTTGGTTCTTGGCGCCTGTCCCGCACTTGATGCGGGGTGTTAAGACAAAAAGAACATATTTAAGTTTTACAATACTTTGTATAATATCAATATTAGGGAATATTTTCATTATTCTATATAATTAAATTTCATTATATTTGCACATACAGTCCTCTTCAGTATCACCACAGTAATCTATAAATAAATCAAACAATTTAACATGAAACGTACTTTTATTGCGCTTCTTGCCTTCATTATTAATGCATCTTTGGTGCTTTCGCAGTCTTCAATGCCCGCAGGCTATTATTTTAAAACACTTGCCAACGGACTTGATGTACTGGTAGTTGAAGATAAAAGCGTTCCAATTGCCACCATTGAAATTAATGTAAAGAACGGTGCTTATACGGAATCACCCGAGTTCAGCGGGCTCTCACATTTCTACGAGCATATGTTCTTCAAAGCAAATAAGGATATCCCCTCACAGGAAGAATATCTTAAGAAAGCAAACTCTCTTGGCATGGCATGGAACGGCACAACTTCAACCAACAGGGTGAATTATTTCTTCACACTGCCCTCCCGTAACCTGGATGAAGGCTTAAAGTTCATGAACAGCGCAATACGCTACCCGCTTTTTCTTGAGGATGAAATGACAAAAGAGCATCCTGTGGTCAACGGTGAATTCCAGCGCGGTGAATCAAACCCGGAGTTTGGCTTGTATTACGCGTGGGAAGAAAAAATGTGGGGTTCAGATAAAAGCCGTAAGATACCTATCGGTGATCATGACGTGATACTTTCAGCCACACCTGAGAAAATGAAGGCTATCCAGCAGAAATATTACTGGCCTAATAACTCACTGCTTATTGTAGCAGGTGATGTTGATCACGATGCAGTTTTTGAAAAAGTACAGAACGTGTTCGGTGACTGGGCCTCCTCAGGCTTTGATCCCTTCAAGAAATACCCGATACCGGAGTTTAAACCGATTAAGGAAGATATTTATTTTGTTACTACCAATGAAAATGCGCAGGCACCGGTTATTTATATCGGCTGGCACGGACCCGATACAAGGAAAGACGTACCCGCCACTTACACCGCCGATGTGTTTTCATATATACTGAACCTGGAATCATCAAAATTTTCCAAAGAGCTTGTTGATGCGGGTCTAGCTCTAGAAGCAGGCATCGGGTACTCAACTGATATTTATACGGGTCCGATTCAGATAAGGATAGTACCAAATCCGAAAAAGATAAAAGAATGCCTGGCTGAGCTTGATAAACATATTGATATGTGGGATTCCGATTCATACTTCACAGATGAACAGCTTGAAATGGCTAAAAGCCAGCTTGCTATACAGGAAAAATACCAGATGGAGCAGACTTCAAGCTTTTCACACTCCCTCGGTTTCTTCTGGGCTATCAAAGATCTTGATTACGGCTTTAAATATATTGAGAACATCAACAAGGTTACCCGCGCAGATATCAAAAAGTATGTACAGAAATATATTAAGGATAAACCAAGGGTTTCAGGGCTGCTGCTATCCCCTTCAATGCAGCAGACTATGGGCATCAAAAAATTTGAAGACCTTTTAAATTAAACGGGATACAGGGAAAATGAGAAATATAAAAATATTAAAAGCCTTCTATATAATACTGCTTGCTGTTATATTTTCGTCAATGAGCTTGTACTCACAATACAGCTTAAAAGAGCTTGATGTGAACGGATTTAAGGTCGTGATAAAGAACACAGGCAAGGATGTTATCAGCGCTAGACTGTTTGTTACAGGCGGCACCGCTAATTACCCTCTGGATAAACAGGGCATTGAAGCACTTTCTTACAGCTATATTATTAAAGGCGGTACTGAGTCCATTAAAAAAAGTGATTTCCTTGCAGCAGCCGAAAAAATAGGTACAACTTTCGGCAGTGATGCTTCGCTTGATTACGGTGAGCTTAACATGCAGTGTTTAAAAGAATCATGGGATAAGTCATGGCTGCTGTTTGTTGATGCACTGATGCATCCCGCGTATGAACCCGGTGAGTTTGAAAATAAAAAAGAACAGTTCATTTCTTTTGCTAAGCAGAATGAAGGCGATCCTGATTCAAGGCTTGATCGTATTACGCTTGAAACAGCATTCAAAGGAAAAAATTACGAAAAGGATCCAAACGGTAACGCTAGCTCACTTGCTTCATTAACGCTTGATGACATAAAAGCATTCATCAAAGCCAATCTCTGCAAAAAACGGGCATTCCTTGTAGTTACCGGTAATGTATCGGAAAGTGATATCATAGAAAAAGTTAAAAGCTCACTTGCCAACCTGCCCGAGGGTTCACCGGTAACTGTTGAAACAAGAACAACTATCGAACAGCCCGGACAGGATATTGTTCCGCGCAATATTTCAACCAACTATTTGGCAGGTATTATGTCAGGTATTCCCTGGGATTCCCCTGACGCAGTATCAATGATGGTTGCAATGAATATTATGTATGATAAATATTTCATTGAGCTCCGCTCAAAACGCGGACTTTCATACGCACCTGCGGCATATATGAACGGCGATGCTATTTCAAATCCTTACAGTGTTTTTTATATTACCACAGATAACCCGAAGGAAGCATTACAGGTAATGGTTGATATTATAAATAATGTAAGGAAGAACGGCTTTACTGATGAAGAATTAATGAAATCAAAAGATGCATATTTAACCCGTTATTTTATGCGGCTTGAAACTGCATCAAGCCAGTCACTGAACATTGGCAGATGGTATTTAAGAGGCAACCTGCATGCATTTGATGATTTCGAAAAGTTGGTAAGCGCCGTAACGGTAGCTGATATAAACCGGGTATTCACAAGCAACACCGGCAATATAAAATGGAATTACCTGGGCGATGAAACCAAAGTCTCCCCTGAGGATTTCAAACAGCTCGATAAAATAGGCTTCTAAGCAGTTTCCATTCTTTATCCCCCCCTTTGCTTCTAAAAAGGGGGGAGTATTTCTTCAATAAACTGAACCGCTGCAATTAAAGATAAAGCTTAAATTTTACAAAAATATTGTCGGGGGTTTGCCTTTAAATAATTTGTACTTTGCAGAGTCTCCTATAAGGGACCCTGCAAATAAATGAATTGCATTTATTGGTGATAATATTCTTTACTTCTCTCCCGCCTTTGAAAATTGCCGTTAAGAAATTGTTTGAGCAGAAACAACGCTTCTGTAGAGAGAGGTCTCTGACCTCTCTGCTTTTTATATATAATAATTCCTTCATCACCTGGTTCCCAAACTCCAGTTTGGGAACGGAAAAAATCTCCATGTTAATAAAGATTGCTTTGCTATAATTACCCCTTTGCATTGTTTCTCCCCCGCCTTTGAAAATTGCCGTTAAGAAATTATTTGAGCAGAAACAACACTTCTGTAGAGAGAGGTCTCTGACCTCTCTGCTTTTTATATATAATAATTCCTTCATCACCTGGTTCCCAAACTCCAGTTTGGGAACGGAAAAAATCTCCATGTTAATAAAGATTGCTTTGCTATAATTACCCCTTTGCATTACTTCTCCCCCGTCTTTGAAAATTGCCGTTAAGAAATTATTAAGCAGAAACAACACTTCTGTAGAGAGAGGTCTCTGACCTCTCTGCTTTTTTATATGCAATAATTCCACAATCTAAACAATAGAATGCCCGAGCCTCACAGAAAACAACTCCCCTTTTTCCACTTCATATTTCCAACTTTCCACTTAAATTTGCAAACTAATATTTAACGAACTTTTAAATACCATATACAACTATGCAAAGAGTAAAACTTTTTGAAGCAGCTCATAAAGGATTGCGAAATGCCCTTTCACAATTCTCATTCTCTCTCGGCAAATGTGATTTCAACAGCACAAATGATGTGAACCGGATACATTCACTCGGCAAAGATCTCTGCATGCTTCTTAATATCCACGCAAATGATGAGAACAATATCATACTGGCTGAGCTTGAAGCCAAAGTTCCCGGCTCATCAAAACATGATATGGATGACCACGAGCGTCTTGAGCGTGACCAGGATGCCATAGAAAAGCTGCTGGACGAGATCAAAGAGCTTAATACAAAAGGTGAAGATGCACTGGGCATGGGAGCAGAACTTTATATGAAGTTCTCAAAATTCCACGGTGAGTACCTGCTGCATACAGTCGAAGAAGAAACAGAAACACAGCGCTTGCTGTGGGAAAACTTCACTGACCCCGAGCTTCACGCAATTCGCGGAAGGATAATCAGTAAATTCACACCCGAAGTTTTTGAAAAATGGCAAAGCTACATAATGCCCGCTATAACACAGAGTGATATTGTAATGATGATGGGCGGAATGAGAACAGCAGCACCTGAACAGTTCACAAAACTTATGGCAATGGCAGAAAAATACCTCCCCGCTGACGAATTCTCTGCAATAAACAATAAATTAAAATAATAAATTGTAATCCTTAGTATTATTTGTGTTTAGTATTGTTCAAATTTTGATTAATTTGTAATATGGATAAAGTAATAAAAGAGTACAATAGTTTTGAAGATGCTGATAAAGATGATATTGAATATTATAGTAATCTTGACCCTAATGAAAAGATTAAGGAATTAGAAATTATCCGTGAAATCTATTTAAATTCAATAAATGCTACAGAAAAACAGCGACGACTTCAGCGAGTTTTTGAAGTTGCTGACAGAACATAAAGTAGAGTATTTGATTGTTGGCGGATATGCGGTTTCGTTTTATTCCCGCCCAAGATATACTGATGACCTGGATATTTGGATCAATCCTACTCCTGAAAATCTGAAAAATATTCTAAGGGTTTTATCAGATTTTGGTTTTACTGAACCATTTATCAAAGAAGACGAATTCCTTAATAAGCCCAAAGTATACCGTATCGGAAACCCTCCTTTAAGAATTGAAATTTTAAATAATATTGATGGCGTTGAATTTGAAGATGCTGTTCTGAATAAAACTGAAGGCACATACGCTGACCTGAAAAAAATATTTTACATTTCTCTTGAAGATTTAATTAAAAATAAATCTGCTGCAAACCGTACGAAGGATAAGCTTGACCTTGAATATCTCAATACCTACCGTAAAAAATAATAAATATATATGAATGTTGAAACCATCAAAACCGGCAAATGTCCCGTTTGCGGCTCGCTTGAAGTATACGATAACAAAGACTCCAATCAGTCTGGCGATAGAAAATACATTTCTGTTTCCCCTATGTACAGTTTTGGGGTTGAAGCTTATGTCTGTTTAAGCTGCGGCTACTTTAAGGAATTCATAAGGGACAGCGATATCAAAAACGAAAAGCTGAAGGAAAAGGTTAAGGAAAAATGGAACAGAACCTCCGGAGGTAAAATTGGCTGAATCATTAAAAAAAGGCACTTGCTGTAATTGTTCTTCTTCTACTGTCATACCCGTGGAAAATAGCTGTACAACTAACAGTAAAAGACATTAACTTTAATACTATACCGCTCCCCTCCTGTTTTTAGGAGGGGAAAAAATCCGGTGAATGCCAGATTTAGGGGTGGTTCCTTTTCTTTCTTCCTTGTAACAAAATCCCTGTAAAACTATTTTGTATTATAAAATATAAATGCCGGATAATCCATCACCTGTAAAACAAGACCCCTTCCTCTCTCTGCGATATGCAGAGTTCCGCAACTATCTGTTCGCTAATTTCTTTGTAACTGTCGGCCTGCTGATACAGGAGGTCATAATCGGTTATGAGCTTTACCGCCTTACCCATGACCCGCTCGCTATAGGTCTCATCGGTCTTGCCGAAGCAATTCCGTTCATTTTGTTATCGTTATTCGGTGGTCACTATTCCGATAAGCTTTCCAAAAAATATATTATGATATGGTCGCTTGCCTTTACCATGCTTGCTTCAATTGTCCTGTATATATTATCTTTCAGCCTGCTGAATGTTGAACATGCAAATGAGCTTAAATATGTCATCTGGGGCGTGATATTTTTTATCGGTACATGCAAAGCGTTTTTCTTCCCTGCTGCAACTTCTATTAAAGCATACCTTGTTCCCCGTGAAGCTTATGCCAATTCATCTACATGGAGCTCTTCATCATGGCAAACAGGTGTCATAATCGGACCCGGTGTATCAGGCTTCTTATATACAATTTTCGGATTTTCAGGCACACTGTTATTTGTAATAGCATTAATATTACTTTCAATAATTGCTGTAGCGTTTATTAAGAATCGAACGCCTGATGCTGCTACCGAAGGCACTATGCTTGAGAAGATAAAGGAAGGATTTTCCTACGTATTTAAAACTAAAATTATCCTTTATTCAATCTCGCTTGATATGTTCTCTGTTCTCTTCGGGGGAGTTGTTGCAATACTTCCCGTATTCTCTGAAGATATCCTGCACGTTGGTGCCCAGGGATTGGGAATTATGCGCGCAGCGCCATCTATCGGAGCTGTGCTGGTACTGTTTGTACTTTCAAAATACTCCCCAATGAAACGCGCATGGCGCAACCTGTTATGGGCTGTTGCTGGTTTTGGTATCGCCACGCTTGTATTTGCAGTCTCGGAAAACTTTATACTTTCCGTTGCAGCGCTTTTTGCAACCGGCGCTTTTGATAGCGTAAGTGTTGTTATACGCTCAACGCTGCTGCAATTGCTTGTGCCTGATAACATGCGCGGCAGGGTCAACGCTATTAACGGAATATTCCTTTCCACCTCAAACGAGGTGGGTGCATTTGAATCAGGCCTGGCTGCAAAAATTATGGGTGGTGTACCATCGGTAATATTCGGAGGAGCAATGACAATAATAATAGTAAGTTATATTTTCTTCAAAAGCGGTGATCTTCTCAAAAGGGATTTCTCAGGATGAAAATTTCAACTTAAATATCCTTTATTAGTCGTTAATTAATGGAACTTTTTTACTTGTTGATTTCATTAACATAATTATATATATTGTTTGTATATGTTAAACATATACAAAATATAGATCGAAATTGATTGAATTCGATAAAATTGAAGGTTTTCAATGGGATAAAGGTAATATTGATAAAAATCTTCAAAAACACGGAATTTCAAATAATGAATCTGAACAAATATTTTTTAATGAACCGTTAATAGTTGCCGGTGATACTATTCATTCTACATCCGAAGAAATTCGATATTTTGCTTTAGGTAAAACTGACAGCAATAAACTGCTGACTGTGGTCTTTACAATTAGAGAAAATCTGATCAGGATTATATCGGCAAGATTAATGTCTAAAAAAGAAAAGGAATTTTACCATGAAAAAACTTAAAAAGATTCCAAAATTCAGATCTGAATCTGAAGAACGAAAATTTTGGAATAAAAATGATACAACTTCTTTTGTTGACTGGAAGAACGCAAAAAAAGTATCTTTTCCTAACCTTAAGCCATCAGTTAAATCAATTTCCCTAAGATTGCCGGAAGCAATGTTAAATGATCTTAAGGTCATTGCTAATAAAAAAGATATACCATACCAGTCACTCATGAAAATGTTTATATCTGAAAAAATAAAGGAAGAACACTCTCATTGATGTTTAATATAAAAAATTTATATATTATCTGTTCAATGTTTTGTTGTTGTAGTGCAGTAAACACTTTGCATGCTCAATCACCTTACTTCTCACTAAAATTATCTGTTAACGATACCTCGGCAAATAATTTCAATTATAATATAACCGCTTACGATATAAGCTTTCAGTATACGCCTGTTGTGCCTTCGAGTGATTACTGGTTCGGAAAGGATACTTCTGTGCTGAACTGGAACGCTCTGCCTGACTCATTGATTAATTCCAGCAGCGTTAAAAAACTATCCTCAACCACGGGTAAAAGTTTTGAATACGGCAACCAGCAGATGGTATGGGAAAATATTATAACATTTATTATCACCCGCCAAAGAGCTGATACTAAAAACAAAAAGCCTGTAATAACTGATACTATGATAATTGTTATGCCAGTACTATTAAAATCTTTTGTTACATTTATAGATCCCGGTACCGTTCCATTTAAAAAAGGTTACTATGAAATTTTAAGCGGGTTCATATATGAAAGTTCCAATTGGCTGAAGATCACTTTACCTGCTGATATGGTGTGGCAAAATAAGGATTTTGAAGCAAGAAAGATCAGGATAGATCCCCGCTCCTTCCCTAAATAATTGATTTACACAATCTTTAAAGTGCAATTATTCAAACTATTTAGATTTTTATATTTAAAATAATACCCTAATTTTGTCGTCACTAAAACATTCATCCATCTAAACCGAAAACTATGTCTGAAAATTCAATTCAGTTTACAGCGCGTATTGCTGAAAACTACGAAAAATATCTTGCCCCGGTATTTTTCATCTCAACCTCAAAAGATCTTGTTACACATTTAAACGGTGAGCCAAAGAGTATACTTGAAATTGCTGCCGGTACGGGACAGGTTACAAGAAATATTATTAAAAGTTTCCCCGGTGCTAAGGTAACAGCTACTGATATTAATCCCGGTATGCTTGATGTAGCCAAAAGCATTGTTAACTCCCCTAATGTTTCATGGCAGATAGCCGATGCGTGTGAGCTTAATTTTGCAGATAACAGCTTTGATGCTGTTATTTGCCAGTTCGGAGTAATGTTCTTTCCCGATAAACAAAAAGCTATGAATGAAGCGTACCGTGTGCTTAAGCCGGGCGGGCAAATTGCATTCAACACATGGGATAGCCTGGAAAATAACCGCATCTA
>CAZOAP010000001.1:0-62693 GCA_964577645.1 uncultured Ignavibacteriales bacterium | reverse complement strand
GTGAATGATATAATCGAAGCCAGATCTGTTAAACAAAAACTGAAGATCCCCGGACTTGACCCCGGCAGGGCAGATATCATTACTGCAGGTGCAATATTACTTGAGCAGATATTTAAGGAGCTTAAGATAAAGGAGATGATAATTTCTGAATATGCGCTGAGAGAGGGCATTGTTCTCGATACTATTGAAAAAGAATTCCTGCTGAAGGATAAGGACCACCTTGGTAACATAAGATATAACAGCGTTATGCATATTGCTGAAAATTTCAGGATAGAGAAGGAACACTCAGCACATGTTACCGGACTTGCCCTTAAAATATTTGACCTCACAAAAAAACTTCACAAGCTTGGCAGCACGGAACGTGAGTACCTTGAAGCTGCTTCAATACTGCATGAAGTTGGCGGGTTCGTATCCCACTCCCAGCATCACAGGCATTCATATTACATTATCCGCAATGCTGAAATGCTTGGCTTCACCGAAAATGAAAAGGAAATTGTTGCCAATGTTGCACGATATCACAGGAAGAGCCATCCTAAGCTTAAACATCCTGATTATGCGAAGCTAAACCCCGAGGACCAGCTTGTAATACGCAAGCTTGCAGCAATTTTGCGTGTTGCTGATGGCCTTGACCGCTCTCATACATCATCGATAAAGAAAATTGAATGTAATACAGATGGTAACAAAGTTACTTTCATTTTGCATGGAGATGAAACCAATATGGAGCTTGAAATTTGGGGTGCAACAAGCAAGAAAAAATTATTTGAAGAGGTTTTTGAAGTTGATGTTGAATTTGTGACACCGGTGTAAAAATACTTTAATGGATGATTTCAAATCCCCTTTATAACTTAACAAAAGGTTTGAAGATAGTTCAATTCTGGGGTGCTTGAATATTCAGGATTGTACTCCCCCTTTATAAGGGGGATTCAAAAGCAATTGTCTGTTTAATACTCGATCTTTTCAAGAAATAATCCCGATGGAGGGGCGGTGTATTCAGCGACCGCTTTTTTTACGCCCGAATTTTCAAGCAGGTTAGAAATATCTTCATTGTTCATTTTGCCCCTGCCAACTTCAACAAGCGCTCCGACAATACGCCTTACCATCTTCCACAAAAAATGTGATGCTTTGATGCGGATGTAAATTTTGTTGGTATCCTCAGTTACCTCAATTGACTCAACCAGGCATTTTGTAGATTTATCATCAGGTGATTTTTCTGAAAACGATTTGAAATCATGCATTCCTTCAAAAAGCTTCGATGCGTTCTTCATTTTCTTTACATCCAGCTTATCTTTAACCCACCATACGAACCGTTTTTCAAAGGCTGTTCTTCTTTTTGAAATTACATACAGGTATTGACGTGATTTTGCAGTGTGCCTTGCGTGGAAATCAGGGCGAGCTTTTTCTATTTCAAGTATATTTATATCCCCGGGAAGCTCATCGTTGATCTTCATTTTCAATATTTCGGGTCCAAGCATGGTTTCACATTCCAAATGCGCAACCTGTTCAATAGCGTGAACACCTGCATCTGTTCGGCCGGAGCCCTGCAGATCAATAAATTTATTCGTTCCCTTATTCTTCCGGAAAACCGTATCAATAGCTTTCATAAGTGTGCCCTGTACGGTCTTTACCGCTGATTCTTTAGGCTGTTTTTGCCAGCCGGAGTAATTTGCCCCGGCGTATTCCAGATATATTTTGAATTTCATAACACAAAGATAGCTAAAAACCTGTTAGGTTTAAAATGATCATTTTTACATATATTTTTAGGTTGAAGCTTTAGGACTGAAAATAGCAATTGAAAACCATAAAATAAAAAGTGTTACTTTCTTTTCTGCGATGAAAAGAAAGTAACCAAAGAAAAATCGCCCGCTGTTGAAAATTTCCTAAAATTATCTTCGCCGTACAGGAAAATAACTCGTCCTGCGGCTGCCGGACTCAAACAAATTTTCCTGTGTTTATACTGCGAAGCTAATTTTTTAACGGAAATTTTCATATGCGGGTTTGCTATTAATCTATTGTAAGGATCTATTTTTTATCTGCTAATTATTATCTTGTGTTAATATCACTAAAGAGTTTTGTGCCCGCATTAACATCAAAAACCTGAAGATACCTGCCGTAAGATTCAATTCCTTCCATAAGTACCTTATCTTTATAGCTGAATAAATTCACGTGATTGTAATATTTGGAGTGAGATGCATTTACCTGGTCAACTTTAGCATGCCATTTCAGCTGACCGCTATTTAAGTCTACAGCAACAAGATCAGACCCCGTAGAAATAGGATAGTATAGGGCAAGTACTAAAATGTTATCTTTAACCAACGCAGTTATGCTGTATGGAGAGACCTGTCTATCATTATATTTATATTCCCATGCCGCTTCTTTATTTATACCTTTGGAGAAAGTAACAATGTTTTCTTTTTCATTATACTGCATTAAGCCAGCAATATTATTATCATTATCGAATAAAATACCGTTAATTAATATAGGAAGATCTGTTAACTCGCCAGTGGAAAGATTAATAATAACAGATTTGGGATTATCTTTATAGAACCAGTTATTTGTGAAGATTAAGTATTTGGAATTACTTTTGTAATAATTGAGGTAGCGTTTATAGTAGCGGGTATCACCTTTAGCTTCAATATCAGTATGTGGGGTTTTAGCTGTCCATAATTCATACCCTGAGGCGTCATAAGCTGTTATTATATAACCGCCATCTCCATTAAGATCTTTTACGTGAACTACTGAATTGTTTCCTTTTAAAAGCATATCCCTGCCGTTTATATCACGGTCAATTGTTGATTCTTTTGAGGGGATATCCATGATTAAACTACCGGATCCATCAAAAACTGATATTATATTTGTTTTGTAATCCAGAAAAAATTTCTTGCCGTTCAGGTAAACTATATTCCAGTTCATAGCTGTACCAGTGGAGTTAAGCTCATAGAAAAGGGATGTATCAAGATCATTATATTTATGGAAATCTAATTTACTGTACGCAGATATATCTTTTGTATTGCCTGCAAACACAACAGTATCATTTTGTCCGTAATATACAGTTTTTATATCAAGCTTGTTTTCGATCTTCAGTGAATCAATATTAAAAAAATAGTTATCAGAAAAAAATATTTTGTTATTCAGGTGCTGCGGATTTTGCGAAAAGGTGATTCCGGAAAATAACAAAAAACCTGCTAAATATCGTTTAAATTGAGCTCTTAGCATAATATAGAAGTATGATTTGAATTGTGGTTTTGAGAGTTATACAGAACAAAACAGGTAATGGTTCCTGAAAAAAATGCAGGGTCCTTAATAAATATAAAGACCCTGCGAAAATTAAAAATCAAGTTTTAAGGAGACTACTCGCCCCATTTTCTGAGAGAAGGGGCAATTCGCTGGCCTTTAGTGTTTCCTGGTGCCGCGGTTTTTTTCTGTGGATTTGGTTTTCTGGGAGTATCATCGTCATCGCAGGAACCGCCTGCAAGTGAATTTGAAGCGCAATTCCACCAGTCTTTTACGTAATCAAGATGTTTATCAATCCAGTCACGTTTATCTTTAAAATCTGTCGGATCTTTTATTGCATCAAGTCCGTCTTTGATATGTTTATCGGCATTGAATTCATCCATATTGCCCGGTTCACTGCCTTTTCCGGGATTATTGGAATCTTTGCGGTACTTCGCTATTTTTTTGAAAAAATCATTCGCAGTTACAAGCCGTGCTTTGTATAATGAAGCTGACGGGTCCTGCGGGTAACTTTTGAACTCAGTTATATTTTTAAGTTCTTTGCCGTCACCGCGTATCATCCACCCGAAGTTCTCTATCAGTTCTTCTTCCCCGGCGTTAGTACCAATAAACCTTACTGATTTAAACCTGTATATCGGGTAGAATTTTCCGTCGTCGGCTTTCATTACATCGCTTCCCGGTTCATCAACGTAACTTATTTCAATTTTATCGCCGTTCTTTTCGAATAAAGTAATTCTTCCCTTTGAGTCACGTGTAACGTTTACAGACTGAGGGCGGTATAGCTCAAGTATTGATTTCTGGTAGCCTTCGGGCATCATTCTCATATAAAAGCCATCGCCAATATAAGCCCAGTTACCCGGGTCAACTTGTTTTTTCAGCATGTTTGATGGAGCTTCTCCGCTTAAGACAGCCATACTTTCAATTTCTTCAAAGTTTGAAGAGGGGTCAGTAATTTTTCCGCGGAGATCTTTGTAGAACTTGGCGGTTGATCTTACTTCATCCGGCAGTAGGTCAAGCGGAACATCACTTATACCGATGCTTAGCTCCGCAATTTCAGCAGGCGTGAGAAGCGGTTTCACACGAAGCTGAAGCTCAGGCTGCAGGTCAGTAAACTTAGCGCCGTATATAATTGACCATAACAGAAGCTGAATATCCCTTTGTGCAATTTCCGGATGCTCCGCTGAACGGGTCAGAATATTTGTTACAAGGTTATCAAGCTTGCCTTTTATGGGAGCTATCAAATGGCCGCTACCTTTGGTCGGACCGTGGGTCCCTGCCTTCAGGCAGTAGCTTTGTACCGTCATACGGTAATAACCCGGCCCCAGTGGTGCGTTGTAATCAGCTGGTTCTATGGGATCGTAATATTTATCAATATCGTTTATCCAGAAGGAAACCGGGTACGCATCATCAATTGATGTGGTGATATTTTTTTCTTCGAGGATATCAGGAACGACAGTTTTTTTGATGATATCTTCAAACTGTGCCATTGTTACAAATGGTACAAGCAAAATCATTAAGAAAAATAGTTTTTTCAGCATGATGTTGTTAGAATAATTAATTTATTAATATACAAAAATAAACAGAAAATATTAATTTCCTGTTATCAAAAAAGCTGACTTGAAAATGAATCAAATTTGTTGAACAGAATGAGGTGGGATAGTAATTTCATATGTTCCCAAGCGGATGCTTGGGAACGAGAGCTCTAAAATTGAAGGCATTTCAAAAAACACTGAATTGAATTACTTCTTTTTTGATATCAAAGCATCAATGCTGTATTTACCTGCACCTATAAACAAGAGACCCATAAATACCGCGAACATTTCCATCGGGTAAATAGCTTTGCTCCACGGGTCAAGTTTTGATGTATGCATCATAAATGCTGTGAGCATTGTAAATGCCATGAATGCCGAAGCAGGTCTTGTGAATAATCCAAGCAGTATCAATATACCGCCTCCAAACTCCGATGCTGAAGCCATGAATCCCCAGAAAGTTGGCGCGAAACCTAATCCGTAATTATTCATAGCGCTACCTATCTTTTCCCACAAAGCCGGTCCACCTGAAATTTTAGGCAAGCCGTGAACGAAAATAAATGAGAATCCGATGCCGATCCTTATAAAAAGAATACCTGCATCTCTGTACTTATCAAGAAAATTTTTGATCATATTGATAATTAATTAGTTGGTGGTTAGTTATGTGTTGTAACACCTATTTACCAATATGAGTTTCAAAGAATAGGTAGAATTTAAATTATTTTGAGAGGAATAATAAAAGGGGCTACCTGCCCCTTTTTTGGAAGACATGTTTATTTTAAATATTCATATTTAAGTGAATCATTTGCCAGGTACATCCTCAGTGTTTTTGTGCTGTCAGAGTTTATGGGAATATTGTATGTGGCTTTTCCAAGTGTAACTATTGCCCTGTGGCTGCCTGGTGAAAGCTTAATAGTTCTCACTATTTCTTTATCACTTTCACGCTCAGCCATTAAAGTGCTTAGGGGAACAATAACTTTTAAGTTTATCTGCATATAGAATTCTTTTCCGAATAATGACTTATCCATTATTACATTATAATCTTTCTTTTGTTTTTCAAGCTCTTCTTTCCCGATCTTTTCAATCGCATCACTGCAGGCAGACCACTCTTTTTTCCATGAATCTTTTACAAACGTCATACCTGAGTTGCTTACACTTGCGTATTTGCTTCTATCCCAGTTAAGGTAAATGCTCTCGCCTCCGCGATCATAAACTTTTTCTTCGTAGGATTCTATTTCGTCAAAATTATTATCCTTAAAAACAGAGTATAGTTTATCAAGATCCTGTGAGCTCATTTTGAAATATGCCTTTGTTATAGCGCCGCCATCATTAATTGAGTAATAAGATGAATCCTTTGAGATAAATATTTCTTCGCTGTAATACATCATGCCGCCGTCTTGTGAATATCTGAACCTGATATCATCAGGCCGTTTATCGGGTAATGGAGAGCCATCGGAATTTCCGGTACTTTTTGCACAGATAAAACCGCTGAATATAAATGCTGAACAAATAATAATTAATGACAGATATTTCATTTTCATTTTCATAAATTTATCAGTTAATTATATTACTGAAATTTCACATGTTTTGTTCCGTACAAAATTAGTGAAATAAATTCGAATATATAAATACATAAGACTTCAAAAGTCTGATATAAATATACGATCTATTTTTTAAGTGAAATGTTTTATTATGCATTATAAGACTTTTGAAGTCTTATAAATGAAAATTCATTTATTACAGATCCAGGTTCTAACGAGTCACATATACCAAAAGGGGATTTAAATCAAAGTATAATGAAAAACGAAGATTTTTATATCAAAACACTGGGACTTGAAAAGCATCCTGAAGGAGGCTGGTTTAAGGAAGTATACAGGTCAGCTGAGGAAATTCGGGGAGAACATTTACCTGAAAGATTTTCAGGTTCAAGGCATCACTCAACTTCAATTTATTTTTTATTGACAAGCGATACATTCAGCGCACTACACAGAATAAAAAGCGATGAACTCTGGCATTTTTATGAGGGCTCGCCTGTAACAATTTACATGATAGACAGCGCCGGTAATTACAGCGAAATTGCTCTTGGAAGAAATATTGAAAACGGTGAAGTTTTGCAGTGTGTTATTCCAAACGGAGTTTGGTTTGGGGCAAAAGTCAATATTTCGGATTCATTCTCGCTTGTTGGCTGCACAGTCGCACCGGGATTCCATTTTGATGATTTTGAGTTAGCAGAACGTGATGAGCTTTTGAAGTTGTTTCCGAAGTATAAGGGAATAATTGAACGATTTACCAGGAATTAAAAAAAGTTTAATGCGGCTGAGTAAAATTCATTTCAGCCGCACTAAACTTATGTAGGAGGATGCAAAAACACGTTCGGTCACATTTCCAGATCTTTTTCATCCTCTTTAAAATGAATAGAATACAGATCTTTTCTTCTATCCTGCCAGTTTAAAACACTTCCAAGTTTTTGCTGACGTTTAATCAGGTTTATATCAAGATCATGGAATATTAGTGTTTCTATATTTGGTGAACATTCTGCTGCTATCCCGTCACGTTCAAACGGAATATCGGATGGTGTTAAAATAGCAGACTGAGCGTAATGAATATCAAGATTTTCAACCGCCGGGATATTTCCAACACATCCTGCAATAACTGTATATATCTGGTTTTCAACACACCTTGCGTGCGCGCAATACCTTACCCTTAAGTAAGCCGATCTTTCATCTGTATTAAAAGGGACAAAAATTATGTTAGCTCCCTTTTCAACAGCTATTCTGGATAGTTCCGGAAATTCAATGTCATAACATATCAATATTGCGATCTTACCTTTATCTGTTTCAAAGACCTCAACTTTGTTTCCGGGCTTTACCCCCCACCATTTACGTTCACTTGGTGTTATATGTATTTTGTATTGTTTTCCAATGGTCCCGTCGCGTCTGAAAAGATAAGAAATGTTGTAAAGATCATTTTCTTCAAGTGTGAAATGCGAGCCTCCGATAATATTAATATTATACTTAATAGCCAGCTTTGTAAATACCTGTAGATATTTAGGAGTGTAATCGGAAAGTTTTCTCATTGCTACCCCGGGTCTTTCAGGTTTCATAAATGTAAGCAGCTGGGTTGTGAACATTTCGGGGAATAAAATGAAATCGCACCTGTAATCAGATGCAACATCAATAAAATATTCACAGTACTTCGCAAAATCTTTAAAATCCTTTAATTGCCGCATAAGATACTGTATGGCACAGACTCTTACATATTCGGGTTTATTACTGAAAGACCTGGAAGAATTTGGATCGTAATCAATATTTGTCCACTCAAGATAAGTTGCATATCCCATTGATTCTTTATCGGTTGGCAGGTAATCCGGAATCAGTCTGATCAAAGCAAAATTATTGGAGATTTGAGGTGTCAATACAGGATCAACCAGTTCTTTTGAAATTACTTTATCAACATACTCTCTGGCGTTCATTTTAGAAGCATACCTTGCATATCCGGGAATTCTTCCGCCAATTACAATTCTCTTCAAATTAAAATTTCGCGCAATCTTTTTTCTTTCATTATACAGCCTTCTGGAAAGCTTAAGACCCCTGAAATCAGGGGATGTCATGATCTCAATTCCATAGAGAGTATCCCCATTGGCGTCATGGTTGGTTATGAAACCTCCATTGGTAATTTCATTCCAGTTGTGAGTTGTTGAATATTCATCAAAATTCAATATTAGACTGGAGGATGAAGCAATGATTATACCTTTATATTCAACGCATACCTGTCCTTCCGGGAATATTGATATCAGGCTTTTGAACTGCTCCATTGACCAGGGTTTCATTTTAGGGAAACATTTTTTCTGAAGAACGGTAATAGCCTCATAATCTTTCATTTCCAGAAGTCTTAACTTAAGTTTTTTCTCAAATTGATCCAGGTTTAACTTACTCATAAATGTTCCTCCTGTCTAATATCTTAAGATCATGGCTATTTTGCCATAATGATCCAGTTTTCCGTTTTCAAAAAAAACTACCTGGCCTCCTTTTGAAACAACATTCTCAATAATTTCGTCAACGGCGTCATCAGTGTGCACATCGCCGGCTGCAGCTTGACCTCCAGGCACAAAACCCTCATCTGTAATTGTTCCAATCATTGAAAAATTTATTTCCGTAAGTAAAGTTAATCCTCTTCCTTCTTTTGCCAGTTTCCATACTTCATCAATTCCGGCTGCCAATTTTTTTGCGCCTGCAGCTTTTTCAACTTCTTTCAGGATATCAGCTCTTATCCCGGCAAATCCGTTTTTGGCGATTGGCCAGATAAGCTTAGCCAATTCATCGCGTGATGAATTTCCATAGTTACCTGTAAGCTCACCCAGTACGGCGGATTTAGACTTTGAGATCTCCTTAAAAAGAGCGATTTGCTTTTGGGTACCAGCAATTATGTACGGTATATTTTCTGAACCGCTTATTTCAATCAGCAATAAATCCACTTCGCGCAGATAATTTTTTAATCTTTCTTCATTTTCGTGTATCCTGTCATTAAAAGAAGTATCAGCTATTTCACCTGATTTAATATCGTGTACAAAATTCTTTAAAGGAAGTTCGGGATGATTAATTTCAAAAAGATTTTCTCTGACTCCTGAATAGAACCGGGTATTTTTTTCATCGATTATTAATGCAAAGTAAGGCTGCGAACGATTCAGACCAAATACAAGATCTCTCGTCGCAAATGTCTTATCAATTATTACCCGTTCTTCAACAGGGAAACCGAAATTGAATTTAAGATCATGATCTCTGCTTATGAATACAGCCAGACCATCAAGAAGGTTATTGTAATCTATAGTTTCAGTAAGTTCATTAAGTTTTTGCAGAATACCTGAAATATCACTTTTTCCTGATGCTTCTTTGAGCCTATGCTGCGCTGTATTTACAAGGTTTTTCAGTCTTATCTTATCCTGCTGATTTTCAGGAAAGCTCCGGTGTGTTGGCATTAATATTGAAACACAGGGAAATGTTTCTTTGTTTTTAAGATCTTTTAAGATTTGTTTGTTCATATTGGTGTCCTTTTCTGATTAAGAGCAAAATTTAATCCTCAATATAAAAAATTATAAAGATTAAATTATGCTTTAGTAATATGTTCCTTTTATTATTAAGTTTGTAAAATACAAACCGTGATTAACTTATGAAAAAAATAAAAAATATTATTGTTCCTGTTGATTTTTCTCAATCATCAATAGAAGCATTAAGATATGCGGCATTCATAGCCAAAAAACACAATTCAAAAATACATTTGGTTAATATTATACCCGGATTGAATTATTTTTTTGCATATCCGGATGCCGGCATAACTTCAGCGCAGGTTTTAAACTCTCACAGGAATATGGTGTCAGAATTGATGAAAGAAAACAGAGAGAGAATATCGTATTTAGAAAATACGGATATTTTAAAATTGGTTCAAGTCAAAAGTACGGTTGTAAAGGGCGGCAATATCTATTCCGATATAATATCATTTGCAGAACAAAATAATGCAGATCTGATCATAATGGGCTCAAACGGAAGTTCATCAATCAAAAAAACATTAATTGGATCTAAAACCGAGCGCATAATGAGGCTGACTTCAATTCCGGTAATAATAATTCGTGAACGGAGGGGACCGAATAATCTGAAAAAAATTGTGTTTGCATCATTGTTTGAAAAAGATTGTTATAAAGTATATCCTGTCTTGAATAACGTTGTTAAAGAATTTAATCCCGTCATACATTTACTCAGAATAAATACAAAAAACAATTTCAAATCATTTGATGAATTGAAAAATGATATAAATAAATTTAACAAAAGATTTAAAGGGAATTTTGTGCCGCATATAAGGGCGGGTTACGAAATAGATGAAGGAATTGTAAAATTTGCAAAAGCGATAAAGGCAGACCTGATAGCTATTGGTCTAAAAAGAAAAAAAGGCGCATCCAGAATTTTGGGGAGCAGGATTGCAGAAGGAGTATGCAGGTTAACTAATATTCCGGTTATTGCCATAGATATACCTTAATTAGTTTTACTGTTAACTGCAAAACCTTTTTATTTTATTACAACTGTATCGGTCTTGAATTTTTCCTTTAAATATATTTCAATCTTTTCTATTGCATTTATCCGGTTTCTTGCTGAAATATTTTTGCTCCAATTAATTGTAAATACAGGAATTTCTCTTACTTTTAATGAATCGCTGAAATTTTTTTCAATTGATTTTTCGAACTTTATATTCAATATCTCCGGGTAATTATTCTTTAATTCAGCTGCAGATTGTGAAAAGAAAACAGAATCTCGGGTATAGTAATTTATTTTACCTTCCAGCTCCTCAGTTCTTTTTATGTAATCATCCAGTCTTTTGCTAAGTTCTGCTATTTCGATGACTGTGTTACGGGTTTCTTCCCCGTCGTGTTCATCTGTTATTCCAACTTGAATAATGCTTAATTTCATATCATTTAAGCCAAATGCAGTTAATTGAGTACTCAATGAATCTAGTTTAAGTGAATCTAACTGCTCACCAGCTAGAAGTATCTTTAGTGTTGTTGAGTCGCCTTTTCTGATGGAATTCCACCTAAGTACATTCGTTTTATCCGAAGCAACTTTTCTGTTTATAAAAGTATTGATCTTTGCGTTCGTCCTTGCTTCTATTATGATTCCATAGAATATATATATGCTTGGAACTGTGATAAGTAAAATTAATGCCATAACAACAAAACGCATTCTTTTTTTGGTTGCTGAATTAGGATAGACCTTATAAGGAAACTTCAGAAACCGGACTATGAAATATACAGAAAGGCTTATGAATACAGCATTAATAAAGAATAGATAAATAGCGCCAAAAAAAATGTGGGCATTCCCGCCGGCAATTCCAAATCCTGCAGAACATATCGGTGGCATTAATGCAGTAGCTATTGCTACACCCGGAATTGCATTGGCTGCCTTTGAACGTGAACCGGCTACAATACCCGCTACACCGCCAAAAAAAGCCACACCAACATCCAGCAAAGTTGGATTAGTCCTTGAAAGGATCTCTGTTGTAGGGCTGCCCAGAGGTGAAACAAGGAAATATACAGTACTGGTGAATATGCTTAAAACTACCGCAATTGTGAACTCTCTTACAGAAACAAGAATGGTTTCTTTATCATGGATCCCGAATGCAAGTCCAATTCCCAAAATCGGCGACATAAGGGGTGAAATAAGCATAGCTCCAATTATTATTGCAGGTGAATTTACGTCAAGTCCTATCGAGGCAAGCAAAGCTGAACAGATTAGGTACCATAAGTTAGCCCCCCTCATAGGAATGGCATCTTTTATAGATGTAACAGTATTATCCTTATCGGTACCTGATTTCAGGTCAAAATATTCCTGAAACCTAGAAATAAATCTATGAAAGTTGCTGTTTGCCGGACCGTACATAAACAGTATTTATTAGTTTTAAAAGGTAAAATAATATTATTTTATTATTTTAACACCACACATCAGCCCATGACCTATGCCTTCTGCTTCCTCATATGACATTTCAATATTTCTAAGTATCATTGCAACCTGAGGACCAATTACACTTGCCCAGAAATCTGCAACAGGAAATCTATCTGAATTTCGGAATAACCATGCAAGAAACTTGAACTCATCTTCCATATTTTCAATCTCTTCACTTTCTATAAAAGAAGAGATCCTTTTATCCTTGTGATTAAGTAAAGCCTCAAGGAAAAATATAACCCTGTTCCAGCTATTTTTGTATGATACCAATTTATCCCAAAAGGCAGCATTATCGGGTACATATTTTTCAAGATATTCTATATTTAATTTCAGATGTTTAGGTTCACCGCGGTAACCGTGATCGATAAGCCTGTTAACCTGGTATCTTAACTGTGAAGATACCGGGCTTAAAAGCCCTGTATCCATATGTCTTCCAACAAAGATGCTTCTATCATGCATATAACTTATTTCTATTTCCCTGTTAACATCTTTTGCAGCCCGCTCAATTCTCATTTTCAGATCAGCGGGTTTCCAGTAACAAATATTAAACCATTCAATTTTACTCTTTTTCCTTTTTTCTTTATTGTATAGGTATGCCATAGAGTAAGGCAATAATTTTTTATCTGATTTCCAGTGTACCGGCCACTCCGGCGAAAATTTTCCGTGAACATCAAATATAAAAACTGAATCTTTTTGAGCATGTGAAAAGATCTGTCTGAAAAGCGATTCCAGGGTATCAGGCTCAAGATGTGAAAGTGCACCATAGGATGAAAAATAAATATTAAATGGTTCATGATTCAGGATTCCCGGCGGTAACCCTTCTTCGAGATTAGCGTATTCAAATTTGAAATTTTGTTTACCCCTGTAATTAGCCCTGCCCTGTGTTATCATTGAAGGGCTTATATCAAGTCCGTAATATTCACGGATCTTTATTGGCAGAAGAATGAAGTTTTTATTAACCATTTCTTTTGGATTTGAGGGCGGAATATGGGTTAGTAGTTCTATGCCTTCACCGCTTCCGCAGCCTAGATCAAGTATAGTAATTGTTGCGTGCTTTTTCAGAAAACCCTCAATAAAAGGTCTGCAATATGTTTTCAGAACCATATCTTCCCAGAACTTTCTTACATTATCTTTTTTCCCGAAAAGACTTGCTTCTTCATTACCATAAAAACCCATTGATACTGCTGTCTCATAAAACTCTGTGCGGTTTGGAGTGTTCCTGATTTTTGCCATAATAAATCTCCTTAGAATGTAATTAAAATTAAATTATTATGTTTGTAATGGGTGTTTAATCTCATACAATGTAAAATTTTCACAGAAAATAACAAGGTAAATAGAACAAATAAAACATATAATTCTCAAAAAACAACAATTTAAATAACACGAATATTCATATTATAAATTGGTTTATCAGTGAGTTGTGAATTCAAGTTTTGAAGTTATAAGTATTCTGTATTTTAATTGAACACTTTTAAAACAAATCTTTTTAGTGTCAAACCCTGGATAACAATAGTAAATATCACAACTATATATGTCAGATAAATAAAAAGCTCCCTGCTCATATTACTGCTTAAGGAAAGCGCCATAGCAAGCGATAGACCTCCTCTTAAACCAGCCCAAACCATTACAGCAACGGTTTTTTGCGGAATTTTTTCCTTAAACGGAATAATGAATGATGGAATAAATATTGATAACCAGCGGCTGATAACAATAACTAATATAATGACAATACTTATTATAATAAAATTTTCAGGAGGATGGATAATCAAAATCTCAAGTCCTATCCAAACAAATAATGCTGCATTTAAAATTTCATCGATCAATTCCCAGAATTTTTCCAGGTATTCCTGTGTTTGCTGAGACCAACCATCCTTTTTGCTTAAATTCCCAACAAGCAGCCCACCTGCAACCATCGCAAGGGGACCGGAAATATGTAAAAATTGAGCAATAGAAAAACCACACATTACAATAGCAAGGGTTATAAGTACTTCAACTTTATATGAATTGATCCTTTTTAACATAAGGTAACCAGCATAACCTATAGCCGCGCCGAATAGAACACCGCCAAGGGCTTCTCTTAGAAACATCAATGCAGACGTTGAAAAACTAAATTCACCCGGGGAAAAAGCAGCTATTTGATATAATGATGCAAATACAACTACGGCTACACCGTCATTGAAGAGAGACTCCCCGGATATTTTCATTTCAAGAGATCGGGGAAGCTTTGTTTCCTTTATTATACCTAATACAGCAATAGGATCGGTTGGCGAAATAAGCGCGCCGAACAACAGGCAGTTTATATAAGGGAGTTCAAATCCGATTAGCGGGAAGGAATAAAATATAAGCGTTCCAATAATAAACGTTGAGAGTATAACCCCTATTGTTGAAAACACTAAAATAGGTCCTTTTTGTGGTAAAAGATCTTTTAGGGGTATATGAATAGCTGCCGCAAAAAGCATAAAGCTGATCATTCCACCCATTAGAACATTATTGAAATCAACAGAATTAACTACTGCTGAAATCTCTGTTAAGAAAGTAAAACCATAATAATTAAGGATCAAAATAATAAACGAAATAAACATTGATGATAGTAATAATCCAATAGAAGATGGAAGCTTAATATATTTTTGATTAATGAACGCAAGAATTGCAGTTAATGTTATTAATGCGGCAATAAGTTCATAAATGTTCATATATACTTTAGTTTGTTTAATTTATTCAAAACAACATTAGATTACTATATATAAACATATAACCTTTAAATAAAAGTTACTAAAAATATTACTTATAATTTTTTTTTGAATATGCTATATTTGTATAAATAACCAAATACTATAATGATAGAAACCTGGATATTAGTTGTAACATTATTCATTCCAAGAATTGCGCTTGCAATTGCTTACTTCAGCCACCAGATACCGAATAACAATATTCCGTTCATAGGCGATATATTGCTTTACGTTTTTCTTCCCAGGCTGCTTATGATAATTTACATTTATGATAACATGGGCTGGCAGAACCCGTGGTTCTGGATACACATTGTTGTTGCAATAATTGTCTGGTCAAAGGGTTCACATGAAACTTATAAGAGAAAGTTCAGAAGATAGGTCGAAAAGAGAAATATGAGACGTGAAAGGACAAACGTGAAACGTGAAAAGTGATACGATCATAAGAAATATAAATATTTTGTAAGTACAAACGGGTCAATTGACCCGTTTTTTTTAAACTGTTAATTTGAAGTCTTTTTTAAACAAATCCAAAACCGTATAGTTTTCGTATGATTGGTTAAAGGCAGATCATATCTACTAATAAACTTTAACCAAAAACCATCTTTAAAGGAGATAACATGCGAAAATTCATCAGTTTTTTGCTGCCAATAGCTATAGTGGCAGTTATCAGCTTCCAAAGCTGCAGCGATGACAATACAATGAACAATAACACCCCAACAACTCAATCACTTTATACCCGTCTTGGCGGCAATACTGCAATTGATACGGTAGTAGCTGTATTTATAAATAATGTTGCTGCTGATAACCAGATCAATTTCTTTTTTGCGCCGGTACTTGCAGATACCACAGGTGTAAGATACAGATTATTAAGACAAAACCTTGATCAGCAGATTTGTATGGTAACAGGCGGACCGTGCCTTTACATGGGTAGGGATATGAGAACTGCTCATGGAGGAATGAGTATTACCGTTGCTCAATTTACTGCATTAGTTAATGATCTTGTCGCTTCAATGACAACACTCGGGGTTCCCCAAACTGAACAGAATGAGCTTCTTGCAATACTGGGTCCGTTATGCCATGATGTAGTTGATAACGGCAACGGAACAGGCTGCCCCTAAACAGAGAAATTGTGAATGGTGAAATAGCGTTTTAAAACATTTAAGCATCATTTACATTTAATTACAAATTATCCACATATTTATTTTTAATATGCGGGAACTTATCGGTAGTACTGCATAGTTTAACTTTGAAATAGCTGATTACAAACTACCTCCGTAACACTATTTAAAAGTGTCATATCATTCAGTTATGGCATTATAATACAGAAAAAGGGCAGTAATGCCCTTTTTTTATTTAATACCAAATGCTTGTTAGGCATATCCTATGCCTGGCCAACCCACCTTGCATTAGCTGTGTATTTACCATCAAAAGTGCTGATTGCATCAAATCCCTGTCCAATTTCAAGAGTACGCGTAAATTCCGTACCGATACCTATAATCCCGTTTATTACAAGAGTATCTGTTGTAACGTTTGAAATATCATCACCCAGCAGAGGGATGATATTTGAACCAATACCTGAGATCAACAAACCACCGAAGAATGTTATAAAAAACTGGGTCAATGTAACGGCGGCTCCCAGGGTTCCGGCAATAACAATTCCAAGACTTACTAAAGCCAGTGTAAATCCAATTATTGCTAAAACGATCACAACTTTATCAAGTAAATCCTGATTTTCAACAAGGTCACTTTCAATAAGAAATAAATTTGCAGAAAATGTCTGTTCAGCCAAAAACGGATCGATGTTAACAGTGAAGAGCGTACTGTTAGCACCCAGGTTGATAGTTTCATCTTTCCTGAATTTTCCAATAAACCTTGGTGCCAGCTCTATTGTATTTCCGAGGCTATCAAGTATGAATCCCCCAATGCTTATTTCATCCTTTAAAATATCATCCGGATTTTTACATGTCATATTATCAACTATGAGAGATAGTTTTGTTGATGCTGCTGCCTGTTGAGGAAGCGGTGTTTGTTTTTCGCTCTTGATAATATTATTTAATGATCTTTCAAGATCTTCAAGCTCACCTGCATCCAAGCTGTATTTCTTCAGCCCAGGAAGCCCTTTAACCTGCTCGGCAATTGGTTTGTTTGAACGGAAATCAAGATTTACAATTTCTCCATAAACCTGTTTTCTTTTTTCTGCAGGAGCTTTTAGTAATTCATTTACTTTATCTATAAGCTTGTTTCTTTTCTTCTTCGGCATTACATTCAAAAGATTGAAAACAGCTGTTTCAAGATTTCTGCTCTCAGCAGGCAACGGGTACATTGCAGGATTTTCAAAATGCGCGACAGCTTTTTCAAAACCAAGCTTTACAGTGTTTTCAGCTATCTTTTCAGCCGTTTTCAATTTTTCCGCTGTACCTGTATTTCGGATCATTTTGTTCAGTTTATCTCTTAAGCTTTCGTTGATGTTTATTTTATCGGAATCAAGCATGTTATTTTTAATGCTGCTGGTACTTAAGTGTTGATTTCTTTTTATTTTTGTAGTATCCATTTTTTCTATATAAGTTGTTTTATTCAACTGGTGACCTTAAGTCACCAGTTGAATAGTAATTATTATTTTATTAATACCAGTTTTTTTGTGTCAGTGAATGACCCTGCATTTAAGCGGTAGAAATATGTACCGCTGGGCAGCGATGATGCGTTAAAATCTATATTATAAATTCCCGGTGTCAGATATTGATCAACTAAACCTGCAACTTCTCTTCCCATTATATCATAAACCTTAACTGATACATTTCCTGCTGTGGGAATGCTGAATTTGATATTAGTTGACGGGTTGAACGGATTTGGATAGTTCTGGCTTAAAGAATAACTCTCAGGTATCTCATTTCCAATATTCTGGATACCGGTTGGAATATTTCCCCCGTTTGTTGTTCTTAAAATGTTTCCGCCTGCGCCAACAAGTATCCCGTTATCATCTGCAGGAAATACATTGATAGCCCTGAGGTTTGCTGTAATGGGAGAAACCTGGGTAAACCAGTTAACGCCGGCATTAGTTGATTTAAGTATTGTACCCGCAGATCCAACCATGTAAACTATATTTGATGACGCAAAATGAATATTCAGTAAATCGTTTGAAGTGGAGCTTGTTATATTGTTCCATGATGTCCCTCCGCTTGTTGTTCGTTTTACCAAACCGTTATCTCCGCACATGATCCCCGTAGTTGTATTTACAAATTTCATATCAAAGAACACTCCCGGGGTTTTAAAGATCTGTGTCCATGTATCACCGAGGTTTGTGGATTTAAATACAAAGGTAGTATCATTTGCATTATCAACACCCAGAACCATAACTGTCTGTCCCGTTACAAATATTATCCTGTTAGCGCTTATTGCGGAATTAGAAGTATAATTGATGTTTGTAAAATTTATACCACCGTTAGTAGTTTTGCTGACTATTGTGGTTCTTACGGCAAAACCGGTATTAAGATCTATAAAAGCCAGATCGATGAATGATCCTGTTGCTATCTGCTGAACCCAGTTAACTCCGCCGTTTGTAGATTTATAAACCCCTGTTGTTGCAACCCAGCCCGTTGTTGCAGTGCCCATGGGAGGGAAGAATATTTTATTAATATTGTTTGCGGAGGGACTTGTTAGAGTTTGCCATGTCTGCCCGCTGTTGGTTGATTTTAATACAGTCCCTGAAAATCCGGCTGCATAATTGATAGTACCTGTTATACTCTGAACACTGGTTAAAAAATTTGTGGTGCCTGATGTAGCCTGCACCCATTGAGAACTTGTGAAATTCTGAAAAAGTGAAATAGTGATGATGATCAGTAGAAACTTTGAAATTATTTTCATTTGAATTGCCTTTCTGAGACTTATTGATTTTGTATTCATCTGATAACCAGAAGTCATAGAATGAATGGTTTTTTAAATTTTTTGCAGGACCTTAGGGTAAGCTCTCCGGATGAACTTACCTGTATCAGTCCTTCCCATGTCGTCTCAGATCTGGAAAACATTTTCAGAGGGAAAATAAAAATCTGTGGACGACATGTTTTAAGACTCAGCGAAGATATATTTTTTGGTATGGCTGTACAAACAAATTTAAGAAGTGGATTAATTCAAAAAGAATATATAAATTGCATAATATTTACAATATTTATAAAATTTCAATAATAAAAAACTCTCAGGATTAATTTAAAATGCCTGTTTCAAACGAATTATTCGATATCATAAGGTTTATGACTAGGAAGGAAAAATCCTTTTTCAGGCGCTATTTCAGACTTAATTCTGCCGGAAGAGATGGGGCAGTTTTAAAATTATTTGAAAAATTTGTGGATTATTCTTTAAATAATGAAATTTATAACGAAAATGAACTTAAGAATTCTGTTGATGAAAATACACTCAGGCACTTTCCGGTTACAAAAAATAATCTGTATAACTTGATACTTAAGAGTTTAAGTGAGTACCGCCGGGAAAACAATAATGAAAATAAAGTTAAAAGTTTGCTCGACCAGCATGATATACTGTTTTCAATGTCACTTTTAAACCAAGCTGAAGGAGTATTAAAGAAGGCAAAGAAAATAGCAGTGGAAAATGAAATGTTCATGGAGATAAATAATATTCTAAACAGAGAAAGAACGCTTGCAAGATATATGCTCAATGGAGATGGATTTGCTGTTGTTGTAGAAAGAGTCCACAAAGAACAAAGTGAAAACCTGGAAAAACTGAAAAATCTTACAGATGTAAATGATCTTGGTAACAGGATAACTGTTCTACTGCAAAAGTACCCTACATCAAAAACAAGGGATGAACAGGATATGAAAGAAAGGAACGAAGTATTTAATAACCCACTCTTAAGTGATGAAAGTAAAATGTTAAGCAGCACAAGCCTTAAGAGATTTTATAACTTGAACGTTATATTAAATGAGTGGGAAGGAGATCATGAAGCATCACTTTATTACGCAAAAAAATATGCTGATGAAGTGGAAAAAGATGTAATGAAAAGCAGATACAGCCTGCATTCTTACAGTATCTCGCAGTATTCTGTTTTAACATCTTCGGTAAGGACCCATAATATGGAAATATATGAAACTGCTTACAGCAAACTGGCAAATTTTCAATCACGCTTTCCTGATGCAACAGAGCGCGACAGGCTTGAAGCCTCATACATGCTGGGATTATCAGTATTTTCTGCAAGCGCAGATAACTACCATCCCGAGCGGGGCGATGAAATGCTGAGGGATGCAGATGAGAATTTCAGAAAATATGAAAGAGAACTTAGCATTCAGCAAAGGATAGTATGGTATTTTGTTATTGCCAGGTTTTGTTTTTTTAAAGCGTCATATACAGATGCCGGAAGGTGGCTGAACAGGCTTATACAGATACCGAACATTGATGTATCACAGGATTACCAGTGTTATGCCAGGATAATGAACCTTGTTGTGGCTTATGAATCTGGTAACCCGGACAGGATCGAGCATGAGCTCAGAAGATCATATTATTTCCTTACCAAAAGAAATAAAATATATAAATATGAAAAGATAATTCTTGAATATATAAGACAGGCATTCAGGGTAAGATCCAACCGTGAAATTAATGAGATGCTTTTTTTCATGCACCGCGACCTGAAGGCTATCCAAAACGACCCGTTCGAAGAAAATGCATTTGACGCGTTTAATATTTTAACCTGGCTGGAAAAGAAAATAAAGAATAATAAGTAAATAGTTTTCGGGCTAATTTTAAAAGTAATAGTTCTCTAAAGCGGCAAAATTAGTGCAAAAATTTTTCTCTATATAGAGTGAAATGTCATGGTTTCATATGCCTGATATCCTATTAAATTACCTGTTTACGTTTTAAAATTGCCAAAAAAGTATAGATTAAATTGCACGGCTAAAAAAAATATATGGCAATTTTAATTATAATTTCATAATTTTGCCATCTGTATTATAAAAAACTGAATGAAAAAATTTCTACTTGACTACGGCATCAAGGTACGGCTGCCGATAATTCTCTTTGTAGCTGCCGCTTCATTTGCTTTAACCTACTATATTACTTACGCTGAACGCACGGGTATAGGGTACCAGCCCGAGCAGCCTATAGCATATTCACATAAGCTGCATGCAGGTGATATGGGTATTGATTGCCAGTATTGCCACGTAGGTGTCGAAAAATCAAGGATCGCCAGCGTTCCTTCGGTGAATGTTTGCATGGGATGCCATTCTATCGCAAGGAAAGACCAGCCTGAGATCCAGAAACTTACCCAATATTACAACGAAAATAAACCAATACCCTGGCAGAGAATTCACAGGGTACCTGATTTTGCTTACTTTAACCACAGTGTTCATGTAAATAAAGGCATTGTTTGCCAGGATTGCCATGGGCAGGTTCAGGCGATGGATACCCTAATCAATAATAAGTATAAATCAACAGGCCAGGTTAACTCATTTACAATGGGTGCCTGTCTTGATTGTCACCGTACATCACACGATAAATTCCCGAACCTTCCGAACCTGAACAAAGGACCGGAAAACTGTTCGGCTTGTCACAGATAGAATTGAATGTGAAATGGCAAAGTAGTGAAATGGTGAATTGAGTTTTTAGTGAATAGAATAAAAATTTGTTTTTTGATGAGATTGCTTCTTCGCTTCGCTCATCGCAAATATTAAAAATAAGAATATCCTATATTATAGTATAGAAATTATACCAGAATGAATTCGAAAAATTCAAGCAGTACAAATGATCCAAAAAAAATAAAACGCAGAAACTTCTTTGTGTATCTTGGCGCAGGAGCCCTTGGTGCACTTGCGTTGACCAGGCTTCCTTTTAAATTTATACAGGAAAAGTATAAAGCTGAAACAGGCGTAAAGGTTAAGGCGAATCCGTATGCTGTTAAGCGTGATATAACCAAAGGTTCAGCAGTTACGAAAGGAAATTTAAATGGATAAGATAAATATGCCGGGTATGGATGAAAATAATAAACCTCTGGATAATTCTGCAGAAGATAATTCACAAAAAGAGACCGGTTACTGGCGCAGTTTTGGTGAATTATATAACGACCCTGCTTTTGATAAAACTTTAAAGAATGAATTTTCGAAAGAGGCGCTTGAAAAGCCTGATGTAAAAAATATGCCCGCAGTATCAAGGAGGAAGTTCCTTGCCCTGATGGGTGCCTCTGCAGCCTTTGCTGCTGCAGGATGCAACAGCTACCATGATAAAGGGCTTGTTGTACCATATAACCAAAAGCCTGAAGAAGTAACTCTTGGCTTGCCGAATTATTATGCTTCAACATGTACCGGCTGCACAAGTGCTTGCGGAATACTTGTTAAAACACGCGAAGGAAGACCTATCAAAGTTGACGGAAATCCAGATCATCCTGTGAACAAAGGCAAGATCTGCACAAAAGGCCAGGCAAGTGTTATGAACCTTTATACACCTGAACGTTTAAGGGAACCTATGATGAACAAATCTCAGGTGAACTGGAACGATGTAAATAAAAATGTTACCGCTGCACTGGGTGCTGCAAATGGCTCAGGAAAAGAAATTGCAATTGTAACAGGTGCAATACTTTCACCCACACTCAAAAAACTGCTTGATGAGTTTAAGGTAGCTTACCCAACCACAAAAGTATATTCATACGAAGCTATAAATGATAACAACCGTGTTAACGCATGGCAGAAATCATACGGCAAGCGTTCAGTTCCGGTACTTCAGCTTGATAAGGCAAAGATAATACTTGCACTGGAATCTGACTTCCTTGGTAATGAGAGCAATATGCTGGAATACACAAGGATGTTCACTCAGAACCGTGATGTAATGAGCAAGAATGAATTCAACAGGCTTTACGCTGTTGAAGGAGCAGTTACAAATACAGGTATGAATGCTGATTACAGGCTTCGCCTGCGTACTGATGCAATTGAAGAGCTGGTAATGTGCCTGCTTAATGAATTTGTTGGCAAAAAGAAGCTCTCAGGTTTTGCTCTTGATTCAAGAGTTACAACGGTATTTTCACAGAACGATATAAAACAGTTCGCTGCAAAATATAAGCTTGATGAAAAAGTAATAAATCATTTAATTGATGACCTTGCTAAGAACCAGGGTGAAGCAATTGTTATAGGCGGCGATAAGCTTCCGGAATCAACGCACATAGCGATCAATTTACTGAACGATGTACTTGGCAACAACAAAATTTATTCCGCAGAAGCTGATAACACAGAACTGATGCCGCTGAGCACCCCCGCTGAAATGGATAACCTTGTACAGGATATGGCTGCAGGAAAAGTTGCAGCTGTTATTCATTTTGATACTAACCCGGTATACAATCTTTCACCGGAATATAAGTATGAAGAGGCAGTTAAGAAAGTTCCGATGACTATCACAATGACAGAACTTGTGAACGAAACATCGGAAATTTCAAATTATGTTTTGCCTATCCATAACCCGCTTGAATCATGGGGTGATTATAAAACTCGCACAGGCTTCTACAGTATGCAGCAGCCTATCATTGCACCTTTATATAATACAAGACAAAAGGAAGCAATTCTGCTGAACTGGAAAGAACCGAAAGATTTTACTGAAACATTATACAGGGATTATTTAAGCCAGAACTGGGAGAAAGCAATTTACCCGGTTATGGGTTCAGCAGCACCTTTCAAAAAGTTCTGGAATTCAGTACTGCATGACGGTGTTGTTTTCATGAATGAAAAACCTGAAGCTGCAGGCGGAGCATTTTCAGTGGATGCATTTTCATCAGCATCAAGGATGAAAGCATCAAACGATTTTGTAGTAATGCTGCAGAGCAACAACAGCGTTGGTGACGGACGTTTTGCTTCCAACGGATGGCTGCAGGAATTACCTAATCCCATCACAAAAATAGTTTGGGATAATTATGCTGCAATTTCAGTTCAGTCAGCTGCTGAGCTTGGCATTGATTCATTCAATACAATAGATATTACAATAGGTTCACGCAAACAGACATTCCCGGTATTTGTTCAGCCCGGGCTTGCAGATAAAACAATAGAAATATCATTAGGATACGGAAGAACTGCTGCAGGAATTATAGGCACAGGGATAGGCGTTAATGCAAATGCCCTCATTGCAAAAACACCTGCTTTATCCGAAAGGCTTTATAACAATGCACAGGTAGCTTCAGCCGGCGGAAAGTATGAGCTTGTTTCCACACAGGAGCATTTTGCTATCGATAGCGATCCGCTTTTAAAGGATATTCAGTTCAGAAGAGGAATTATCAGGCAGGGTACTGTTGAAGAATTCAAAAAGAACCCGAAATTCCTTAAGGAAGATGAAGGACATCTTGAAATGCAGCCGATAAATACACCTCCCGTTTATGACAGGGAAGGATTTACAGGCTACAAGTGGGGTATGGCAATTGACCTGAATAAATGTACAGGATGCGGTGCATGCGTTACAGCATGTAATGTTGAAAATAATATTCCGATAGTTGGTAAAGAACAGGTAAAAGCAAACCGCGAAATGATGTGGCTGAGAATTGACAGGTATTATTATGGCACACCTGATGCACCTTCGGCAAACTTCCAGCCGATGCTTTGCCAGCATTGTGACTACGCACCATGCGAAAACGTTTGCCCGGTTGCAGCAACAACACACAGTGATGACGGCCTTAATTCAATGGCTTATAACAGGTGTGTTGGTACAAGATACTGCTCAAATAACTGTCCATACAAAGTAAGAAGGTTCAATTATTTTGATTTCAGGGATAGAGTAGGTGATGGTATCCAGTATGCTGAGCCAATGGACCTGATGGCTAACCCGGAAGTAACTGTCCGCTCAAGAGGTGTGATGGAGAAATGTTCATTCTGCCTGCAGAGAATTATGAAGGAAAGACAGGATGCAATTGCTGAGAACCGCGGAGTTGTTGGTTCAAATGTAAAAACAGCATGCCAGGAAGCATGTCCAGCATACGCAATTGAGTTTGGCAATATAAATGATAAGGAATCAACAATAGCTAAATACAGAACACATGAATTAGGCTACAGCGTACTTGAGGAAATTAAAGTACTGCCTAATGTAACTTACATGGCTAAATTAAGGAACATTTATGAACCGATGCATACTGAAGAGACAAAGAAGGACAGCAAAAAAGACGAGAAGAAGACCGAAGAGAAGAAAACCGACGAGAAGAAATAAGTAAAAAAGCAGCATAAAGATTTAACAAAGAGATTGCTTCGTCGCTAACGCTCCTCGCAAAGGAGAAAAAGAAAAAGAAATTCGATTTTATAATTATAGAAATAAGTTAATATAATGAGTCTTGACGCAACTTATACACGCGAGCTTCCATTAGTTGAGGGAAAAACTTCGTTCAAGGAAATTGATGATGTAATTGCCAGGCCAACTGAGACCAAGCCGAATATTAAATGGTTCATAGCCATTGGAATAAGCTCAACAGCACTGCTTACCGGGGCTGTTTGCCTTGGTTTAACATTCTGGTATGGTATTGGCTTATGGGGCAATAACCAGCCGGTTGGATGGGCATTTGATATTATAAACTTCGTGTTCTGGATCGGTATCGGTCATGCAGGTACACTTATATCAGCAATCTTATTCCTTTTCCGCCAGAAATGGAGAACGGGTATTGCGCGTTTTGCCGAAGGTATGACGATCTTCGCGGTTATGACTGCAGGTATTTTTCCTGCTATACATACGGGTCGCCCGTGGTTAGATGGTTATTTATTCCCTTATCCAAACCAGCACAGTCTTTGGGTTAACTTCACATCACCGCTGTTATGGGATGTTTTTGCAGTATCGACATATTTCACAGTATCATTTGTGTTCTGGTTCATCGGCTTAATACCTGACTTCGCAACGCTGCGTGACAGGACAACAAGCGGTATCAAGAAAGCGATTTATACAGCACTCAGCTTGGGGTGGAGAGGCTCTAACCGCCACTGGCAGCATTACGAAAGAGTGTATTTAATACTTGCCGGACTTTCAACACCGCTGGTACTTTCAGTGCATACAATTGTGAGCTTTGACTTTGCCGTATCGGTAATACCCGGATGGCATACAACAATATTCCCGCCATACTTTGTGGCAGGTGCTATTTTCTCAGGGTTCGGTATGGTATCAACAGTACTTATTATAGTACGCAAGGTTTTTGATATGGAGCATATCATAACCGTGAATACGCTTGAGAAGATGAACAAGATACTTCTTGCAACTGGTACAATGGTTGGTTATGCGTATGCAATGGAGTTTTTCATTGCCTGGTACAGCGGAAACCCGATAGAACAGTTTACATTCATTAACAGGGCTTTTGGACCGTACTCATGGGCATACTGGATAATGTTCAGCTGCAACGTATTTTTCCCGCAGCTATTCTGGTTCAAAAAGATAAGACGTAATATTCCTATAACATTTGTCCTGGTTCTTTTGGTGAATGTTGGTATGTGGTTTGAAAGATATGTAATTATTGTGACATCATTAACCCGTGATTACCTTCCTTCAAGCTGGGGCATGTACTTCCCGACAATGTATGATTTCGGTATCCTGCTGGGAAGCTTTGGAATGTTCTTTACGCTTGTACTGCTGTTTGCAAAGACGATGCCTGTTGTGGCAATGAGTGAAATTAAGGCAGTAACAGAAGGCGCACAGCCGACACATAAGCATAAGCATGAATAAGTTTGAAGATTTTAAAGTTATAAAGTTTTAAAGTAAAGAGAATCAGAGTTCAGGAAGAATAAAAGAAGTTACCAATTAAATAAGCATGATAGGTAAAATATTAAAGAAGTTTGATGACAGATTTTTAAAGAGTGAACCGCGCACAGGTGACCTGTTTGCTGTATCCGCTCTTTTTGATACACCTGACCAGATAATACATGCTGCTGAAAAAGTATCATCTTCGGGTTATAAAAAGTTTGATGTACTCACTCCATACCCGGTTCACGGAATGGATGATGCAATGGCACTTAAGCAGTCAAAAATAGGCTGGGTGGCATTGCTTGCAGGTATTAGCGGAACTTCGCTTGCCTTCCTTATGATATGGTGGATGGTAGGGGTAAATTACCCAAATATATTCGGCGGAAAGCCGTTCTTTAATTTGCCGGCATCAATACCAATCATGTTTGAGCTTACTGTACTTATTTCTGCGCTCACGCTTGTTGGTTCATTGATCGCAATTTTCATGAAGCTTCCGAATAACGCAAATCCTTTAATGGATACGGAATTCGTTAAGAGAGTTACATCGGATAAGTTCGGTATATATATTGAAGCATCAGATGCAAAATTCAAGCTTGAAGAAGTAAGGGCTATGTTTGAAGAGCTTGGCTCTTCATCAGTAAGCAATATCCATGAAGCTGTTTATGATCTTGGTGATACAAAGAACCCGCTGCTCAACATAAAGTTCATAGGTGCACTTGTTGGCACAAGCCTTGTAACGGTTGCAGTAACATATTTTGTACTGAATGTACTATTGTTCATGCCACCGTACAGCTGGATGCATTACCAGCCAAGGGTCGACCCCCAAACTGACAGTAAGTTCTTTAAAGATGGTTTTTCTATGCGCAGACCGGTTGAAGGTACAGTGGCAAGAGGCTTTATGCCGTATGAATTTAAAGGCATGCCGGATAGTTTGGTTGTAGTAACACCAAACCCGCTTCCTGTAACTCAGAAAGTTCTGGATCTTGGCAAAAAGAGATTTGATACATACTGTTCACCATGCCACGGTTATTACGGCAAAGGTGATAGCAGGTTAAGGGGACAGTTTCCTGCGCCGCCATCACTTCATTCACAAAAAGTTACAAACTGGAAAGATGCAAATATTTATCATGTTATTACAAACGGCCAGAATACAATGCCTAGTTATGCCAGCTCAATATCAAGGGATGACCGCTGGGCGATCATTCATTATTTAAGAGTATTGCAGAGATCACAGAATGCTTTGGACAGCGATCTGGTTGGCAAATAAGAATAAATTATAAGATAATAAGAATTTTACATATAGTTTTATAAATGGATTATATTAAAAAACAATTACCGGATTCACTTACCAAAACAGGCGGCATTATGCTTGTTATGGGAGTATTGATATTGATAATGGCGTTTATCTTTACGCCGCAGCGCGCATTTTTTGATTACCTGTGGGTATATCTTTTCATGGTATCAATTGCTGTCGGCTCACTTGCGCTTGTTGCCCTGGAGTATCTTGTCGGAGCAACATGGAGCACACCTTTCAGGAGAATATCGGAAATATTTGCTTCTATGATACCTGTACTGGTAATACTGGCTATTCCTTTATTTTTCGGTATACATGATCTGTTCCACTGGTCACATGCTGAAGTTGTTGAGCATGATGCTGTACTTACAGCTAAATCACCTTACTTAAATGTTGAGTTCTTTACAGCACGGACATTATTCTGCCTTTTGATATGGATAATGTTCTTCTTCCTTATCACCAGGAACTCACAGAAACAGGATGAGGACGGAGATATAAAATATACAAAAAGGAACATTACACTTTCAACAATATTTGCACCGCTTTTCATTGTTACAATAACAATATCAGCAATTGACTGGGCTATGAGCTTAGAGCCGCACTGGTTCAGCACAATTTTCGGAGTTTATTATTTTGCAGGCACAGTTATAGCAGCGCTTGCTGCGACAACATTTGCAAGTGTAAAGCTGAAAGAAGGCGGTTATCTTGATTCAGCTTTAGGTAATGATAGTTTTTATTCTCTCGGAACATTAATGTTCGCTTTCAATATATTCTGGGCATACATAGCATTTTCACAGTTCATATTAATATGGTACGCTGATTTGCCGGAAGAAACATTCTGGATGATTCACCGCTGGGACGGTTCATGGAAGTTCGTATCACTTAGTTTATTGTTCTTCCATTTTATTATTCCGTTTTTGATTCTGGTTGGCAGAAACGCAAAGACAAATCTGCAGCTGCTGAAAGTTATGGCACCATGGATGCTTGCTGCTCATGCGCTTGATCTCTACTGGCTGATCTTCCCGACATTGTTTGTTGGCAATGCATCATTCGGCTGGCAGGAATTAAGCTTCCCGCTGATAGTAATAGGCTTAAGCATGGTAGTATTTAAGATGAGTGCAAACAAGAAGAACCTGATGGCAGTAAAAGATCCTAAAATGCAGGCAGGACTCGATTTTCATTTATAAAAAAGCTCCTCTCACCCTGAACTTGTTTCAGGGTCTAAAAGTAACAGATGCTGAAACGAGTTCAGCATGACATGAAGAGGATTCAGCGCTTCTCTAAATCGGAAAGCACGACAGAAAAGTTAAAGAAAGTTTAGAAGTATATATAGTATATTATAATGAAAGATTATTTTAAATTTTACGGCGCAGTCTACATTATTTTCATAATAGGAATTATTGTTATGGGAACGATGTATATTAACGATCTTCCAAATGTCACCAAGGAAAGGATCGGCGGATTGCCTGTTGTTGTAAAAGATTCCACAAAAGACTCAACAGGAAAAACTGCGGACCTGCCGATGATAAAAGGAACACTCTCTCCACCGGTAGAAGTGATGAAGTATCTTACTTCAACACCTGAGATGGTTGATAAAGGAAAAGCGCTCTTTACTATGAACTGCGTAAGCTGTCATGGTGAGCAGGGTAAAGGTGACGGAGTTGCAGGTGCAAACCTGAACCCCAAGCCAAGAAATTTTCATGAGATGACAGGCTGGACAAACGGCCCTGCCATAACAATGATGTTCAAGACACTGCAGGAAGGTATTACGAACAGGGGAATGGCATCATATTCAAACTTACCCCCTGAAGACAGGCTGAATCTCATAATGTATATCAGAACTTTCAGTCCTGACTTCCCGCCCGTAACACAGGTGCAGCTTGATTCAATTGACCAGAAATACAGCCTTACAAAAGGCGTTAAACAGCCTAACCAGATACCGGTTAAGCTTGCAATGGAACTGCTCTTAAAAGAAAATATGACGATTGACCAGAAGGTTGATGCAATGGTTAAATCAATAAATGAAAATAAAACAGATACTGCTGCAATAGTATTCAGAGGCATTACTTCAAATATTTCCAAGGCATTAACAGTGCTTGCACAGGATTCATTATGGCAGAATAATGAAGCCTCGCTGGTTAAAATTTTTGATAATAACCCGGTACAGAACGGTTTTAAAGCACGGGCATCATATATGCTTAATGCTCAGCAGTTAACCCAGCTCCACGCATTTTTGAAGAAGCTTTTTACGGGTGTATAGAGTGTATTTAGTGTTTAGAGTGCATTGAGTTATTGGTTAGTTTTTGTAATTCTTCACAAAAGAGTTTTGATTCAAATTAAAGGAAGTAATAATAATTTGTTTAAGTACATAAAAATAGGAGCCCTTCTATTATTTATTATGCTGAGCGTATGCTCAGTAACAAAAGCTGTTGATACTTCAACGCTGCAGGTTGGAATTGATGAGAAGCTTGGAGAAACGATACCGCTTGATCTTTCATTTTTAGATGAAACAGGAAAGCCTGTGACACTAAGAAGCCTGATAACAAAACCCACATTATTAACGCTGGTTTATTACAGGTGTCCGGGTATCTGCAGCCCGTTAATGAACGGTGTTTCATCTGCAGTTGATAAGCTGGATATGGAAGCGGGCAAGGATTTTAATATTGTGACCATAAGCTTTAATCCCAGGGAAGATTATATAATGGCATCAGGTAAAAAGAGAAACTACCTTGATAACATGCAGAAAAAAATTCCTGAAGAAAGCTGGAGATTTTTAACAGGTGACAGCTTAACAATAGCAAAGATAACCGATGCAGTAGGCTTCCGCTACCAGTCACAGGGCGAAGATTACATGCATGGTGCAGTTTTAACCGTTCTTTCACCAACAGGCAAGATAGCAAGATATTTATACGGCACGGAATTTCTGCCGATGGATATTAAGCTTGCTTTAAACGAAGCATCAGAAGGAAGATCAACACCGGCTATAAACAAGCTGCTGAAGATCTGTTACAGCTATGACCCCGCAGGCAGAACTTATGTTCTGAACTTTACAAGGATAGTCGGCGGCGGAATGCTTATTTTAATTGCCGGATTTGTTTTGATATTAACACTGAAGAAGAAAAAAAATCATAATATACCCGTAAATACTCTAAACGGGAAAGGAAGTATAAACAATGGCTAATGGATCATTAGCAAATGAAGTAAGTTATTTAGAATACGAAGGCAAGCACAAAGGTATCATGGGCTGGCTCCTTTCGGTAGATCACAAGCGTATCGGTCTGATGTACCTGATGGGGATCATGGTATTCTTTTTTGTTGCTATGACACTTGGTGTTTTAATGAGACTTGAAATGTTAACACCGGGCGAAACAATAATGAAGCCATCAACATATAATTCCGTTTTTACGCTTCACGGAGTTATCATGGTGTTCCTCTTTATTATTCCCGCAATTCCTGCTGTTTTCGGTAACTTTATGCTGCCTATACAGATAGGTGCAAAGGATGTTGCATTCCCGAGGCTGAACCTGTTTTCATGGTATCTTTACATGGCAGGTGCTATTCTTGCAATAGTATCTCTATTTGTAGGCGGCGGAGCTGCTGATACAGGCTGGACGTTCTACGTACCATACAGTATCCGTTCAGCACAGAATGTAACCATGACAACTATGGCTGCGTTTGTGCTCGGGTTCTCATCAATTGTAACAGGTTTAAATTTTGTTGTAACAATTCACCGTTTAAGAGCACCCGGAATGACTTGGTTCCGTATGCCGCTCTTTGTCTGGGGCTTGTATGCTACAAGCTGGATCCAGGTACTTGCAACACCGGTAATTGGTATTACGCTTGCGCTTATAATGCTTGAAAGATTCATGGGTATCGGTGTTTTTGATCCTGCATTAGGCGGCGACCCGATATTATACCAGCATCTTTTCTGGATATATTCGCATCCTGCAGTATATATTATGATCCTTCCGGCGATGGGTGTTGTATCAGAGATCCTGCCCACATTTGCAAGGAAAGATATTTTCGGTTATAAACAGATAGCAATTTCCTCGCTCGGTATTGCACTCATAGGTTACCTTGTTTGGGGTCACCATATGTTCGTAAGCGGTATGAGCGATACTTCAAGAATAGTTTTTTCACTTTTAACATTCCTTGTTGCTATACCTACAGGTGTAAAGATCTTTAACTGGGTGGCAACATTATACAAAGGTTCTATTAAATTTTCAGCGCCGTTATATTACGTGCTTGGATTCATTTTCATATTTTCTATCGGCGGCTTAACGGGTCTTGTGCTCGGTGCGCTTGCCACGGATATTCACGTAACCGATACATACTTTGTTGTAGCGCATTTCCATTATGTGATGTTCGGCGGAATGGGTATCATGTTCTTTGCAACAATGCATTACTGGTTCCCAAAAGTATTCGGCAAGATGTATAATGAAAAGCTGGCAGTAATTGCATGTACAGTAATTATAATAGGCTTTAACATGCTTTACTTCCCGTTCTTTATTATGGGTTATATGGGAATGCCGAGAAGGTATTACGATTACCTTCCGCAGTTCCAGGGGTGGCATATACTTTCAACAGTAGGTTCATGGATACTTGTCAGCGGAATTGTGTTTATGTACGGTAATTTACTTTATGCGCTTTTAAAAGGACCCAAAGCTTCTATGAATCCATGGGGCGGAACAACACTTGAGTGGAAGGTTCCTTCGCCTCCTCCGCTTGAAAATTTTGACGAAATACCTATAGTAACAGGCGGACCGTATGTACACGATAAACCAACATATATTATGCATCCCAGCAAAGAAGGTATAAATGCAAACGGAGCAGTGAAAACAGTAAACCAGGAGGCAGCTTTATGACAGAGCATAGCGAGGTGCTGAACCAGGGCGAAACACACGCGGCCCATGTTCACCGTGATGATGAAGGTTCAAAAATGGCTATGTGGCTATTCCTCTTCACCGAATTGCTTTTATTCGGCGGTCTTTTCCTTTTATACGGAGCTTACAGGTTTGAGTATGCCGATGGCTTTAAAGTAGCTGCCGCTGAGATGAATTCATTCATTGGCGCAGTTAACACAATAATACTTTTAACAAGCTCTCTTTCAGTAGCGCTTTCTATAGCTGCAATGCAGCGTAACCAGAAAAAGCTTGCTCTTGCAATGCTTTGGTTCACTATATTATGCGGCATTGGCTTTTTAGTGAATAAATATTTTGAGTGGAGCCACGAGATCCACAATGGTGTTTATCCCGGGGGACCCGGCTTAGAGAATATGTCAAACGGCGAAGTACTTTACTTTGGGCTGTATTACGTTATGACAGGACTGCACGGACTGCATGTAATTGTTGGATTGATATTCATAAGTTTTATCATGGTATTTATTGCAAGGGATAAGATAACAAGCACTAACTTCCAGAAGCTTGAAAATGCAGGTTTATACTGGCATTTGGTTGATGTTATCTGGATATTTTTATTCCCCCTTTTCTATTTGCTGCATTAATACAAACAAAAAAGTATATAAGAGTTTAAATATAAGATCATTAAATAATGAGTGAACAGACACAAACAGCAGAATTGACATCAGAACAGGCACATGCTGCCGCGCACGGTGATGAACATGCCGCAGGTCACGGGCACATGGTCAGTTATGGTACATATTTTATTGTATGGCTTGGACTTGTTGCATTAACAGCCATAACCGTAACTATTGCAGGTATTCATCTTGGAAGCTTAACGCTTATTGCTGCAATGCTTATTGCTGCAGTAAAAACCACTTTGGTTGGCTACCACTTTATGCATATAAAATATGATAACGTAATAATTAAAGTATTCATACTTGTCTGTCTTGTAATATTTTTAACATTCTGGATCTTGACATTCAGTGATCTATCATTCAGGTAATACATCAGTTAATAAAAAATGAATCCAATAGTAGAAATAGTAGATAATTCGTTTATATTCATAGTAGCAATATCGGTTCTCCTTTTAGTTGGCGTGACCGCCGTAATGATATATTTTGTGTTCAGGTACAGTGAAAAGAACAACCCCAAGCCTGACCAGTCAATTACCGGAAGCACCACACTTGAAATATTATGGACTGTAATACCTTTACTGCTTGTGCTTGCAATGTTCTTCTATGGCTATGAGGGCTTTAAGGAAATGAGAAATATTCCGCCAAATGCTATGCTTGTAAAGGTTACAGGCAAAATGTGGTTCTGGCATTTTGAATACGAAAATAAAAAGACAAGCGATACACTGCTGGTACTTCCGCAGGGCAAGGATATTAGGTTTGAGCTTCAGTCAGCAGATGTTAACCACAGCTTTTATGTTCCTGCTTTCAGAACAAAGGAAGACTGCATTCCCGGAAGAACAAATCACATGTGGTTCCACACAACAAATGTTGGAGTGTTTGATATTGAGTGTGCTGAATACTGCGGTATGAACCATTCATACATGCTTGGCAAAGTTAAAGTAGTACCTGAAAATGAATTCCAGGAATGGGTAAATAAAATTGATTCAGTTAAAAAAACTGATTCATTAACCACAGGTACACCAAAAACAGATTCGCTAAAAACCACACAGATTAAAACCGGCGATATTAAAACAGATAGCTCCAAAACTACTGGAAATAAGAAAGATTCGCTTAAGGTTAATCCAAAAGATACGGTAAGAAGAAAAGAAAGATAATCATGTGAAACGTCAAACGTGAGACGAGAAACTTTTCCTGGTAAAGCAGGCGTGAAATAAAAAATAAAAAAAGTAACCAGTAATATCCATTTGAAGAGAAGCAGCATAAATACAGGTACGGCAGTTAGAGAGCAGATCAGCAATAATAGTATTGCCGGCTCATTTACGGAGATATTGAAGGTGTTCAGCGAGCTGACAAAATTCAAAATTACGGCACTTGTATCTTTTACAACCGGTTTAGGGTACATACTTGCTGCCCCAAGTCTGGGCTTTACGATGTTTTATGCTATTGCGGGTATTTTTTTACTGGCTGCAGCTTCTTCATCGCTGAATCACTGGCAGGAAAGAGATACCGATGCACTTATGGACAGGACAAAATTCCGTCCGATACCTTCCGGTAAAATTGAACCTGCATTTGCGCTGTATGTTTCTCTTGGTCTGCTTATAAGCGGCTCTGTTATACTGCTTTTTACAACTAATTTTACCACTTTTTTAGTGGGTATCTTCACATTTTTTTGGTATAACGGGGTTTACACTCCTTTAAAGCGTAAAACCGCTTTTGCAATTATTCCCGGCGCACTTGTTGGTGCATTACCGCCCGTTGCCGGTTGGACCGCAGCAGGGGGCGATCTGCTTGACAGCAGAATTATTATGATAGCTGCATATTTCTTTATCTGGCAAATACCGCACTTCTGGCTACTGCTAATGCTATATGGCAATGACTATGAAAAAGGCGGCTTCCCCACGCTTAACAGGGTATTTTCACCTGATCAGCTGAAAAGAATAACAGTAATGTGGCTTGTAGGTAATGTAATGACCGCTATGATGATACCGCTGTTTCTGTATATAAATTACATGGCAAGCTTTATCGGGCTTTGCCTGATATCCATATGGATGATTTATGTTACCCTGAAATTCCTGAAGAGTAAGACTGAAAGAAAAGATATAAGGAACACATTTATAGCAATTAATTTTTTTACACTGCTATTAATAACTATCTTATCAATTGATAAATTAATTAAAGTATTCTAATGAATTTTTTCGACGAACTTGTAATTCCGCCATCTGATAATCATGTAATGCTTGTAAAGTACATGCTGACGATATCACTGCTGCTTTTTATACCGTATATCAGCATGATGCTTGGAGCTACTTTTATTTCTACACATTTCAATAAAAAGGGTAAAACAGAAGGCAACAATCTTTACTTAAGGTTTGCCAGGGATGTTGTGGAAAAGCTTACAATTACCAAAAGCGCAGAGCTGGCTTTGGGAACTATCCCGGTGCTTTCAATATTCTTTGCTTATGCTCAGCTGTTATTTACAGCCAAAACCATTACAGTAAGCATGATGGCGCTTTCTGCAGTACTTTTTATTTTATCATTTGTGTTCATATACAAATACCGCGGTACTTTCAAGCTTGAAGGTATCATGAAGGCATTTAAGAATATTTCACCAAAAGATGCTCTTGATACAGAAAACGAAAACACACAGGAAATAAAGGATTTTGAACAGAATATTGTTCTCACAAACTCAACTGCAGGTACCGCCGGCAAATGGCTTTTGCTTGCAGCATCATATATCTTTGCAGGTGCAATGGCGCTTGCTTCAACACCTGATAAATGGGCGAGTGTAGGAAATATTCTGCAGATAATATTTTCATGGCAAACATTATTCAGCTTCGGAGCACTTGTTTCTCTCTCAGGTATCATATCAGGCGGCGCAATTATGTTCTATTTCTTTACCTGGGATGGCGGCTTAAAGGATATGGATAATGCGTATGCTTCGCTTGTTAAAAATACTGCAGGCAAGATATCACTTGCCTCCGGAATACTTTTCCCGTTAATGCTTATAATAAGCTATGCATACCTGCCGCATGTATCACAATCACCTACTGTTTTCTTTTATATGGTAGTTGTACTTATCATCTCTCTGATAGTGGGTAATTTTGTTTATGCAATGTTCAAGAATTCAGATACAGGTTCAGCAACTGCAGTATTCATACTGGTATTTACACTTGTTCTGTTCAATATCATAAAAGACCAGATAGCATTTGGAAATGCAATACATGAAAACACTATTGAAATAACCAAGCTTGCAGCCGATGAAGAGAAAGAGCTTAAAGGCAAGACAATGCAGTCAACCGGTATAGATGCTGAGGCAATTTTTACACAAAAATGCTCTGCGTGCCATAAGTTTGACCAGAAGCTGGTGGGTCCGCCTTACCAGCAGACCATCCCCAAGTATAACGGCGATGCACAGAAACTGGCTGAATTCATTTTTAACCCGCAGAAAATTGATCCTGCATTCCCGCCAATGCCAAACCAGGGCTTAAAGAAAAAAGAAGCAAACGCAATGGCTCAATGGCTGATAGATAAAGTAGGCAAAAAATAATAATTTTAATCATTAAAAAGCCCGGTTATTGCCGGGCTTTTTTATTAATACAGAGTAACATTATTGTGTATTTATTTTTCATATTCGCTTAAGAGTTCGTTTATTTTAAGCTCAATAGGCTTGTAAGTTCTTTCATAAAGTTTATTTTCACGCTTAGTAGCTATTACACTCACGCCATATATAAAAATTAATACAAGGATATGTAAAAAGATCCGCATGTACATTGTAAAAGGCTCGAGTACTTCAATGTATACAAGGGTTATACCAAGAGTAATTGCTGCCAGGTAAATGGGTATAATGATCTTTTTGATTAATGTTCTGCGTTTTAGTTTTCTGTTTATATTCTTAAGGAACTCAATGCTTGGATTACTGATATTGTTTTTCTTAAGTATAATAACTGTGCTCCACACCATAATTCCTACAGATGTCATAGCGATCAGCAATAAATAAATACCTGCATAAGTCAAGTCATCATACCGTTTATAGCTTATTAGCTTACCTATGAACACATAAAATGCAAATGACATAAAGAATGTCATAACAATATACCTGATGATAACTTTTTTCTCAGCTTTTTTTACCTGGGAAATAAGGCCATCGTATTTAGCAGGTTCTATTGATATATCTTTTGCCTTATTTTCTTTCCAGATATCTTTTAGTTCGTCAAATTCCATCTTCTTTTTTCTCCATCAGCTGTGAAAGCTCTTTTTTTATGCGGTTTATTCTGACACCTATGTTGTTTACAGTCAGACCGGTGACTTCTGCGATTTCCTTATACGAGAGTTCTTCAAGCACCATCGAAATTATCACTCTATCGAGGGAAGGTAATTCATTAATACTGCTGTATAATTTATCAATATTTTTACCTGTTTCAATCTTTTCTTCCGTTTCAGAAGTATTTTCGGCCGTAGCTGAAATGATATTCTCATTCAGGTCAGTTTTATCCCTGTTCCTTCTGCTTTCCTTTTTTATATGCATCAGGGATGTATTCACTGCGATCCTGTATATCCATGTGCTTATCATGGAGCGCCCCTCAAACTTGCCGAGGTTCTTCCAAATATTTATGACTATCTCCTGGTAAAGGTCCTGCCTTTCATCCGGGTCACGCTCATAAGCACAGCAAATCCTGTAGATCCTGTCCTTATTTTCTTCAAGTACCTGCTTAAAAAACGGCTCTTTATCCATTAAAACCGGCTGAATTTTTCATTTACAAAGATATTTATAAATGTTTTATGAAGTTAGTCTTTTGAAATCCTGTATTATTTAGATGTATAGTGAGGAGTTTTATTACGGGGAAAAATTTAATAAGTCATTCCCTGAATGCGGGAATGACTTATATACTATTTATCTTTCTTTAAAGATGCTATAATTATCAGCAGCCAGCCTATAAGGAAGCTTACTCCGCCGAATGGAGTTATGATTGCAATTGGTGTGATCCAGGTTATAGCGTAAATATAAAGTGAAAAGGAAAACAGTAATATACCAAGTGAGAGGAAAAATGCAGCCATAAAGTATTTTGGGTTTCCGTAAAAGCCGATCGCTGTAATAATAACAGCATGTATAATATGATACTGGACCCCGGTTTTGTAAATTTCAAGCATTTCAGGTGTAACAATATTCCTGATCTGGTGTGCGCCAAATGCACCGATTGCAACTGCCAGGAAGCCAAAAACAGCTCCGGTTGTTATCCAGTAATTTTTCATAGACCGTTAATAATAATTAGTACGTTTCACAGTTCTGAACGCTGTGACATATACAATAATCATTATTATTCCGAAAAATACAAATGCAAAATAAAGTGCTCCAAGAGATACGAAAACATATGAATAATCTTCAATTATTTCAGACTGGCGCTCAAATACACTTTCAAATCTTTCGCCAATATTCCTTGATCTCTTTTCCTTCTTTGTGAATTTCTTCTCGGTTATGGATTTATTGTAGGCTATATTGCTGCTCTCAAGTATCTTAACCAGCTCACTAACATGAATAGCATAGTTGCTTGAATCACTGTAAAAGAATGTATTAACTCCAACAACTTCGCCGCGGCTGTTAAGCAACGGACCCCCGCTGTTGCCGGGCCTTATCATTGCAGTGTGCTGAATTACAAAAGCCTCGTGGGTATAATGTTCATCCTGGTCATAAAACCATGAATCATCATCAATTTTTTTAATTTTGCCTTTTGTTAAGTGAAAATAATCGATGTTCATATCTTTATCAGTTGGATTACCTATTGAGTAGACATCATCGTAATCTTTTATTATGCTTTCATCTGCCAATGGAAGAATATCATCACACTCTTTGGTAATTTCCACAATTGCCAGGTCACAAAGCTTTACTTCCTTAACAATCCGCTTAACCCTGTATACCCTGTCATCCTTCATTTCTATCTTTGCCGTTTTAACGTCAAGATCTTCAGTTACATGATGATTGGTTACAAATGTAGTTGGATTAATAAAGAAGCCGCTTGCAACTGCCCCGGTTCTGTCGGTTATTAAACCGATTGCAGCAACAGTTTTGTTGTAAACCTCTTTATTTGAATTGGTTTGAGTAAATACGGTACCAGACCATAATAACATGATCAGTAAAATCCGAAGCCTTAAAATTGTATAAATTCTTTCTTTCATGATTGTATATAAAATTAAAAAATGGCCACAACAATTCAAGTACAAAGTTATGACCATTTTTAAATCTATATGTTCTTACCGTACTTAGATGTTTAACTGTAACGATAAGTAAATGTTCCAATAAAATACTGTAAAAACAGGCTAAAATCAGCCAATTGTATCAAACCCGGTGTACTTTTGCAGTACTTTGGGAATAATTATCTTTCCTTCAGGTGTTTGGTTAGATTCGATCAAAGAAACATACAGCCTGGAAGTAGCAAGGCCTGAACCGTTAAGAATATGCACGTATTCAGTCTTTTTATCCCGTTTAAAGCGTATCATAGCCCTTCTGGACTGGAAATCGGTGCAATTGCTTACACTTGATGCTTCAAGCCATTTGGATTCAGCAGGTGACCATACTTCGATATCATACTGCTTGCTTGCTGCAAAGCCCATATCACCTGTGCATACATTCACAACGCGGTAATGGATATTGAGTGCTTCGAGTATTCCGCAGGCATGAGTAAGCATTTCTTCCATCTGAGAATATGAATCTTCCGGCAGGCAGAAGTTGATAAGCTCAACCTTATTGAACTGGTGAACTCTCAGGAAACCTTTTGTGTCTTTTCCGTAGCTTCCGGCTTCCCTTCGGAAACATGCTGTATAGCCGCAGTATTTAACAGGTAAAGTTTTAATATCCATCACTTCATCCCTGTGAATATTAACTATCGGAACCTCAGCTGTTGGTATTGCAAACAGGTCATCCGGATCAGTGCGGTACATGTCTTCTTCAAACTTTGGTACTTTCTCGGCGGCTTCCATCGATTCACGGTTTACCAGGTATGGTACACCGACTTCAGTATAACCGTTACCTTTATGTGTATCCAGCATGAAATTTATCAAAGCGCGCTCAAGCATAGCGCCTTTGCCTTTATAAAAAGGAAAACCGCTGCCGGATATTTTTGCACCGGTGCCGAAATCAAGTATATCAAGCTTTTTGCCAATCTCAACATGATCCAGATATTTAAAATCCCCTGATGCTTTTTCTCCTGATATTTTGAACTGCACATTGTCATCACTTGACTTTCCTAATGGAACAGAATCTTCTGCAATATTAGGGATATCACGCAGGATATTATCTATATCCTTTTCAGCTTCTGCAAGCTTATCATCAATTGCTTTGATATCATCAGAAACCTTTTTCATATCGGCAATTTTATCATCAGCATTTGCGCCTTCCTTTTTCATTTTGGCGATTTCCTGTGATACATTGTTGCGGAGGCTTTTAAGCTTTTCAACTTCACCAATAAATTCCCTGCGTTTGATATCAAGAGCAAGTATCTTTTCAATACTTTCAGAGGTCATATTGCGTGCCTCAAGCTTTTGCTTCATCAGTTCGGGATTTTCACGTATTATTTTGAGATCTAACATAATTATATCAATTAAAAATTACGAATTACAAAGAATACAATACTAATATATCATATAATATTACAAGCCAAGCTGTACCTTCAGAAGATTAAGCCCTTCTGTTACATTCAGTGTTTTCAGGTCAAGATCGGTCTCAGCCTTAAGCAGAATGAAGCTTGAGTTCATAGGACGCTCAGCAGCCTGGTTAAGATCACTAGTTTTTATCGGTTTGATAAGGTTCTCATTATATCCGAAAATTTCAGCCAGCTTTACAGCAAATTCATAACGGCTTAAATACTCACTGCCGCATATGTGATAGATACCGGATTTATCAAGATCAACCATCTTTACCAAAGCCCACCCAAGGTCATCAACCATTGTAGGCATACCAAACTGATCATCAACTATAGTGACCTGGTTCTTTTCGGAAAGCATATTTATCAGCCATATTGCAAAATTCGGCCTTAAATTCTTACCCGTACCGTATATGATCATCGGTCTGATAATAGCAAAATCTATACCGCTTGTTATTAAAGCGTTTTCGCTGGCAAGCTTGCTCTTTCCGTAATAGCTTAGCGGATTTGGTTTTGATGTTTCGCTGTAGTTGCCTGATTTACCGTCAAAGATATAATCAGTTGATATGTGTATGACTTTTGAAGAATTTATTCTTGAAGCAATAATAAAATGCTTTACTGCATCAACGTTAACTCTCCAGCTCATTTCCCGGTCTGTTTCGCAGCCATCAACATTTGTATAAGCAGCCGTATTAATGATTATATCCGGCATATATTTCTTTACCGCTTCCTTAACTTCTTCCTTTTTGGTAATATCCATGGGAAAGTAATCAAAGCCCTTGGAATCAAAAGCATTATCATGCAGGTCAGTTAATATCAGCTCATGTGCAGATTCATGCCTGAAAATTTCAGCAGTTTTCTGTCCAAGCAAACCGTTTGAGCCCGTTACAAGTATTTTTTTCGGTTGTATCATTTACACAAATTTCACTTCATCCGGAAACAGGGAAGAAGGTGTTTTCAATTATTCAGTTTATAGAGATCTTCTACACCATGAAGCGAAGCATTTAAACTTGCCATTTTATTTGCAAAATTTAAAGCTAAATGCTGGTCTTTCCTGTTAAATTCCGCACTTTTATAGAAAAAACCGGCTGCAAATACATCACCGCAGCCTGTAGAATCAACAAATTCCGGACTGTCTATTCTTTCGAAATCAGTTTTATCAAGATCATAATATTTTTCACCTGCGGCTTCTTTATTCACAAGCCTGTACATACTTACCCCTGACCTGCCGCGGGTAACTACAAGTGAGCTTACCCTGCTCTCTTTCAGAATTTTTTCCGCAGTTTCGTATTCTGTAACATTATCGCCGGTCACAATTGATAGCTCTGATTCATTCATTTGAAGAGTATCGGGCTGGCCTATCCAGCTTTGCCAGTCTTTTACCGGCATTTGTTTTCTTGTGCCGTCAGGGAAGGTCTGCATAACAAGATTATGAAGGTCCATATGAATATAACCCTGAAAATTCTCACGTATTTTTTTAAAGGCATCTATGGTAAGATCAACGCCTGAAACCATGTTTACCAGTATCCCGTCAAGTGAACCAAGCAGATCTTTTAACTGTTCATATTCAACAGGCAGGGTCGGATCGGTTGAGTTTTCTTCCCTGTCATATGTTTTCTTTGTGGAAATATTCAATACAGAACTTTTATCTTTATAGAAAAGATTCACAACTCTTGTTTTATGGGAAGTTTTCTTTATATACCCAAGATCGATGTTTTTAAATGTACTTAAAAAGCCTGTAACATTATCATATTCATCTTCACCCAGGTTCATGACCGGGTAAATTGCTGCTGAATCTTTTGATAATACCGCAAGAGAAACCAGTGAATATAATATTCCGCCAAACTGTTTTGAAGTAGTTTCATCACCCCTGTGAATATAATCCATACATGGCTCACCAATCACTGCAAGTTTCACTTAGGTAAATATCTCCTTAACCTGCTGCTCTAAAGCAGAAGAAAAGTCAATATCTGCAGCACCGCAGTTTTCAATTACCTGTTCAGGTTTAGAAGCGCTTGTAATTGTGCTGGTAATATTACTTTTTCTTAAACACCATGCAAGTGCCAGCTGCGAAGGAGTTACGTTTATACTGCGTGCCAGCTCTGCAAACTTATCAACCTGTGCCAGCAGGTTCTTATCATTAACACTTTCCTTTATAAAATGGTTGACCTTATCGTTTGCTGCACGTGAATCTTTTGGCACATTACCGCCAGAATATTTTCCGGAAAGCAGCCCCTGTGCAAGCGGTGACCATACTACCTCACCCATCCCGTATTTTTCACAGGCATTCATTACGCCATTTGTTTCAATGTGGGGACGGATAATGCTGTACTGCGGCTGGTTGCTTACAGGTTTGTATAAGTTGTATTTTTCGCATACTGTAACTGCTTCATCAATATTTTCTGCAGACCACTCGCTTACACCCCAGTACAAAACTTTTCCCTGCTGAATAAGATCATTGAACGAACGGCAAATTTCTTCCATCGGCGTATAAGGATCATGTCTGTGGCACTGGTAAAGATCAATATAATCAGTTTTAAGCCTGTTGAGAGATTTATTAACTGATTCAAATACATGTTTGCGGGAGAGTCCCTGGTCATTTGGGTTTTGAGACATTGGCCAGAAACACTTTGTTGCTATAACAACATCCTCCCTTTTTATCTTAAGCTCATCAAAGAAGATCCTACCAAGAGAAAGCTCCGCTTCCCCTTTATTGTATATATCTGCTGTATCAAAGAAGATAATACCGCAATCTATTGCTGTTTTTATGCAATTTAAGGCTGTTTTATCCTCAATTGACATTCCGTAAGTTAACCAGCTCCCGATTCCAACTTCCGAGAGCCTTATGCCGTGTTTGCCAAGCTGTCTGTATTTCATGATTTTTTATGGTATAAGTTACAAATATACAAATTCACAAATGCTTATTATAGTCATTTTACTGATACCGGAGATGGTTAAGTATAATAAAATGGAAAAGTATATTTAATTGCTATATGTATGATTTATGGTTAGTTTTGTTAACATGAATTAAGCATTTCAGTGAAGTAATTTAGTACTTAATGGACTTTTTGGTTTACGTTTTATTTATCATTCTTAATTTAACTATCCCGCTTTTTCCTTTAAAGCTGGTCCAGTTTGCAGCCAGGATCAAAGGAAAGTTCTTTTATTATATCATACCAATAAGAAAAAAAACAGCAATTGATAATCTAAAGCTGGCGTTTCCCGGCAGATCTGATAAAGAGATCAAAGCCATCGTTAAAGGCTGTTATATAAATGTTTTAACGGTTATAGCTGAGTTTTTTTACATGAAAAAACTAACAAACGAAAAGATTGAAGGTATATTGCATGTTCACAATATTGATCTGGTAAGAGAAAAACTACAAGCCGGAAAAGGATTAATATTCATAAGCGGACATTTTGGGAACTGGGAGCTTACTGCATATGGTACGGCAAAGCTATTGGGAAGCATATTAAATGTTGTGGTAAAAGAACAAACAAATAAAATGGTCAACCGGGGAATAGAAAAGATCAGATCATCAGGCGGGAACAAAATGATAGATATGAGAAATTCGCTGAGAGAGATATTAACTGTACTTAAAAATAACGGAATGGTGGCAATGCTGGGTGACCAGGCTGCGCCAAAAGAAAACGTTAAGGTTAATTTTTTTGTTAAAGATGTTCCAACATTTGAAGGTACGGCAAAAATTGCAATTAAAACCGGGGCTGCGGTGTTATTTGGAGTATCAACCCGGAATGATGACGGCACTTATGAATTAAAATTGCATGAAATTGATACTTCAAAATATCATGATGCAGGGGATGAAAATGTTAAAGCTTTAACGCAGGCACACACTGATCTTCTTGCAGAATATATTATACAAAGACCCGATCACTGGCTTTGGTTCCACCGCAGATTTAAAAATGCAGGGTGAGCTTTAAATGAAAAACAAAAAAATATTAATAATACAAACAGCTTACCTGGGTGATGTAATACTTGCCCTGCCGATGGTACAGACTATAAAAAACCATTTGCGTGATGTATTAATAGATTTTCTCTGCATACCTGCAACTGCAGGTGTCCTTGCAAACCACCCGGCAATAAATAAAGTGATTCCTTACGATAAAAAAGGCGGTGATAAGCTTGATAAGTTCATAGAGGTGCTTTCTGAAATACGTGAAGAAGAATATGATATTGTAATTTCCCCCCACAGGTATATGAGGAGTGCACTTTTAACATATTATTCTGAGGCAAAAATAAGGATTGGATTTGAAGAAAATGCCCTGGCATTTTTACTCACCAATAAAATTAAGTATATAAAAGATAAGCATGAAGTATTGAGAAATCTGGAGCTTGTTAAACAGATCCCGGGGCTTATATACGATGAAAAGAAAGCAGCACTTAAACCGGACCTGTATCCATCTAGTGAACAAAAAGAGAATGTAAGACGGCTGCTTGTAAATAAATCAAACCTTATAAGTTTTGCCCCTTGTTCTAAATGGTTTACCAAACAGCTGCCAATAGAAAAGGCTGTAGAAATCACAAAGAAATTGCTGTTTAAAGGCTATAACGTTGCTTTATTGGGAGGAGAAAACGATATTGATTACTGCAAAGAAATTGAAAACACTCTTAACGATAGTTCACTAGTTAATTTATGCGGTAAAACAAGTCCACTTGAGTCATATGAAGTAATGAAAAGCTCTAAAGCTTTGATAACATGTGATTCAGCAGCGCAGCATATTGGTGCTGCAAGCGGAATACCTATATTATTAATTTACGGCTCAACTGATATATCTTTCGGATTTTACCCGCTGACATCAAAATATAAAATTGCGGAAATTGATTCCCTGGAATGCAGGCCATGTACTGATCACGGCAGGGAAAAATGTCCACTAGGGCATTTTAAATGTATGGTTGATCTAAGCCCCGATAGAATAGTTGCAATGGCCGAAGAAATAATTTAAAACATAACAAACTAAAAAGTAATGATAACTGAAAAACAGGAAATATTAGCATCTCTTAAAAAATTACTTTCAAAGTACAGTAAATTTATGAAAGTTACAAAAGATAACGAAAAGGTGTATGAGCTGTACTGCAAAAAAAAGGTTACAATGTTCAATAAAGAAATTGACGGGCTGTATTTTGCTTCAGCGGTTATCCAGGGGGGATTTGTGGGACTTTATTTTTTTCCGATATATACAAATCCCAAAAACTTTACTGACTTACCCGCAGAACTGAGAAAATGCCTGAAAGGAAAGTCATGCTTTCACATAAAAAAACTGGATAAGGAACTGGAAATACAGATAAAGGACATATTAAAACAGGGTTATGATCTTTATAAAAAAGGCGGAATAGTGTAGAGTTTTGTTTAAAGTCTAAAGATTTTAGATTAACAACAATAAATATTACAGCTTCAAAAAATTATTTCAATTCAGGCTTAAGGAATTTTGCTGTAATAGAGTTTTTGATATGATTTTTAACAATTTCTTCAGGTGTCCCTTCTGCAATTATTTTACCGCCTGCTTCTCCGCCTTCGGGTCCAAGATCAATTATCCAGTCGGCAGTTTTAATTACATCAAGGTTATGCTCAATTACTATCACTGAATTACCCTTATCAACCAGCTGGTTTAAAACTTTAAGCAGCATACTGATATCTTCAAAATGCAGGCCGGTAGTGGGTTCATCAAGGATATAAATAGTTTTCCCTGTCTGGATCTTCGAGAGCTCCGTGGAAAGCTTAACCCTTTGCGCTTCACCGCCTGAGAGTGTTACAGCTGACTGGCCAAGCCTTATATATCCCAAACCAACTTCATATAAGGTCTGCAGCTTGCGCTTAAGTGAAGGAATTGCATCAAAGAAAGTAACAGCTTCTTCAACAGTCATTTCCAGTACATCAGAAATATTCTTTCCTTTATAGCGGACCTCAAGTGTTTCCCTGTTATATCTTTTCCCCCTGCAAACATCACAAGTTACATATACATCCGGCAGGAAATTCATTTCAATTTTCTTCTGCCCACCGCCTTCACACGCTTCGCACCTTCCGCCTTTTACGTTAAAGCTGAACCTGCCAACCTTATACCCTCGGATCTTAGCTTCAGGCAGTGTTGCAAAAAGATCACGTATAAAGGTAAACAAACCGGTATATGTAGCGGGATTGCTTCTCGGTGTTCTGCCTATCGGCGACTGGTCAACTTCTATTACTTTATTAACATTCTTTAATCCTTCAATTGTATCATAGGGCAATGGCGGTTCTGGTGTCTTAAAGAATTTTCTTGAAAGTACTCTGTATAATGTTTCATTAATCAGAGATGATTTGCCTGAACCGCTGACACCGGTTATACAGATAAACTTCCCTAAAGGGACTTCAAGGTTAACTTTCTTTAAATTATTACCTGATGCGCCTTTTAAAACCAGCTTTTGCCCGTTGCCAATACGGCGTTTTTTAGGAACTTCAATGCTCTTTTTACCTGATATATATAATGAAGTAAGTGAGCTTCCGTTGAGTGAACCCGGTTTACCAAAGGCAACTACATGTCCTCCATGCTCACCGGCACCCGGACCCAGATCTACAACAAAATCAGCTTCTTCCATCATCTGTTTATCATGCTCTACAACTATAACTGTATTACCGATATCCCGCAGATTTTTTAAGGATTTTATCAGCAGTTCATTATCGCGCTGATGCAGGCCAATACTGGGTTCATCAAGTATATACAGTACACCACGCAGCTGGGAGCCAATTTGTGTAGCAAGCTTTATTCTCTGTGCCTCACCTCCTGAAAGCGTACGTGCGCTTCTATCCAGCGAGAGATAATCGAGTCCGACATTTAACATGAACTCAAGCCTCATTTTGATCTCTTTTAAGATCTGTTTGGCAATGATTTCCTGTCTTTCGTTAAGTATTAGGGTATCAAAGAACCCGCGTGCCTTTTTAATTGAAAGCAGCGATACCTGGTATATATTTTTTTTGCCTTCGGTGGAATCAACCAGTACTGCAAGGCTTGATTGCTTAAGCTTGCCGCCTTTACATGTATCACATGTTTTGGAGGTCATGAAGCTTTCAGCCCAGTTGGATATGTACTCCGATGTCTGGTTACGGTAATAATCCAGGATGATCTTCTTTACTCCCTGGAATCTATGCGAGTACTCGCGTTGTATTCCGCGGGAATCAACATACTTATAATCACGTTTCTGGCTATCGCCATTTATTATTATATCAAGCTGCTCTTTTGAAAATTTCTTTAACGGGGTATCAAAATCATATTTCCAGGATTCAATAAGCTGCTTTAATACTGTAAAGGTCCAGTTAGTGCGCGGCTTTCCCAAAGGTGCAATGGCACCCTCTCCGATTGACAGATCAAGATCAGTAATCAGCAGCCTGTCATCAAGCTCTTTACGTGCACCAAGCCCAAGGCAATCAGGACACCAGCCGTAAGGTGAGTTGAATGAAAATGAATTGGGTGCAGGTTCATCAAAACCGATACCGCATGTCGGGCATGCAAGCTTCTCGCTGAAAAGCTTATCCATTGAGCCATCGCTGTCTGATTCAGTTACTATAACAATTCCTCCGCCAAAACGCAGGGCAGTTTCAATGGAATCAGTCAGCCTTAACGATGTAGCTTTTGTTACCATAATTCTATCGATAACTATTTCGATATCATGAATTTTGTAACGGTCAAGCTTCATCTTTGGGGTAATTTCTTTTATCTGCTTATCAACCCTTACTTTGGTAAAGCCGTCTTTTTCTATCTGTTCAAAAAGTTCGCGGTAATGGCCTTTTCTGCCTTTAACAACAGGTGCAAGAATATTTATTCTTTTTGTATCGTGGTTTTCTCTTATGTGGTCTATTATCTGCTGAACACTTTGCCTTTGAACCGGCTGGCCGCAGTTTGTACAGTGCTGTGTGCCGCATTTGGCAAACAGAAGCCTGAGGAAATCGTATATTTCTGTTACAGTACCTACCGTAGACCGCGGATTGTGGGAAATAGTTTTCTGTTCAATTGAAATTGAAGGCGAAAGTCCTTCTATCTTATCAACATCCGGTCTTTCAATTCCCCCAATAAACTGCCTGGCATAGGAAGAAAGAGTTTCAACAAACCGCCTTTGGCCTTCAGCGTAAATTGTATCGAATGCAAGAGAAGATTTACCCGAACCGGATATACCTGTAATTACAACAAACTTATCGCGCGGAATTTCGAGATCTATATTTTTTAGGTTGTGAACCCGTGCACCCTGAATGGTAATTTTATCTAAAAATGACAAATTTTAAGTGTTTTTCTAAAGTATTGATGCTGCCAAACGGAAAACATCAATATTAATTGCAAAAATTCTTGAAGAGGAGTAAGTTAACTGAAAAAGATTGAAGAAAAAATGAATGAATTCAGTTGGCAGGGTAAAGACTTTATAAATAGTGAAATAGCTAAGCGGCGTTATTGCAGAACCTGTAATAAAAAGACACGAACTTCAATATGTCTATTTAATTGCAATAATTACTTGTTTAAGTATTAATTTACATATATTTTTGAGCTATGGAATTTATATTAAACTGGCATCCGGCTTTATCTATATTAATGATATGTGCAGTAACACTTATCATCACATACTCAGGATTGAAGCTTGTCCGCAAACGGTTTCCTGAAGAGGTTTTGCGGCAGAACCATGAAGTCGGCGGTATGATATTTAACGCGTTTGGTATCATATATGCCGTGCTAATTGCATTTGTAGTGTTTGCAACATGGACAGAATATGATGACTCCAAGAAAAATGTTGACAGGGAATCAATTGAGCTTACTGATATAATCAGGGATTCAAAAGCGCTGCCGGAACCATTAAGCTCACAGGTAGCCCCGATGATAAAAGCGTACACAGAAGATGTAATAAATGATGAATGGCAAAAGCTGCAGTACGGAGAAAACAGTGATAAGGCAAGAGAAAGCTTTAATAAGCTGTGGAATTTCTTTGTTAGTATAGACCGCTCACAGATTAAGAATGATTATGCATACCAGGAAACTCTTAAACATCTTAATGATGCCAATGAGAACAGGAGAGTAAGGATATTTGACAGCGGAAATAATATACCGGGGATAATATGGGTTGTGCTTCTTTTTGGCGCAGTGGTTATTGTAGCTTATTCCTATTTCTTCTTTGCAAAGAACATGATCCACCAGTTTGTAATGACCTCAGCGCTTACTGTACTGAATGCGCTCATTCTGTATATGATATTAATGCTTGATAATCCTTTCCGCGGTTATATGAAGGTAACGCCTGCGCCGTTTGAGTTTGTTTTAAAGTTTATCAGCAGCGGGATGTAACCTTTCAATTTTAAGATTATAAAATTCATCAAATTTAATATTAACAAAAAAGAGAGATTTAATAATCTCTCTTTTTATTTTCATATTATTTTTGCCACGGGGCTTTTATACCTAAACCTGAGAGCTTATCTTCAAATTCAGCGCGCTCGCGGTTCTTTTTGGGCTCACCGGTTGTTTTATCAAGCCAGTTAAATGATTTGCCAAGCTCTATTGCCTGCTGGTTATCACCTTTGGTAAGCGCGGTTAAGACTTCCATTTCAAGCCTGGTTAAGCTGCTTGAGTTAACCCTGTAATCCATGAATGCTTCCCATACTGCCGGACACCATTTTGCAACTATTTCATGTCCCATAATTTCAGCATAACGCCTGATTTCATACTGTGCATGAGAGTCCATTCTTAAATACAGAAAGTGTAGAAGATTATGAAGGTCAACTTTCCAATATGCTTCTGTGTAAGTTGAAAGCGGCAGGTCTTTTCTTGCCTGCTCGCGGGCAATACCCATTTTTAAGCGCTCATCGTAAATTTCGCGTGCAAGTGACTGCAGGTAACGTTCTTTTTCTGTCAGCGTTTTGCCTTCATTATCACCTGCAAACCCTGCTGATCCCTGGCGGTTGCCTGAAGCCTGTATTCTCCACTCGGTTTCCGGGGTTGTTTGAGCTGAATCAATAGCAACGCTGTAACGTGTTGAATACTCGTTCACATTTGCCATACGGTGGCGGATCCACTGTCTCCAGCAATCCATAGGCACACGCACATGGAATTTTATTTCGCACATTTCAAATGGAGTAGTGTGATGATGGCGCATTAAATATCTTATCAGCCCTCGGTCTTCATGAACTTTTTTTGTACCTTTGCCATATGATACACGTGCTGCCTGAACTATTGATTCATCAGAGCCCATGTAATCAATCACACGTATAAAGCCGTCATCAAGTACTTTGAACGGTTTACCCAGAACTTCATCAAGAGCGGCAACCTTTGGACGCTCAAGTGACTCCATTACAGGATTGGTTTCAGGTGATTCTGTGTACTCGTTACTGATACTTTCTTTATTTTCTGCTGACATGATATTATAGTAAACTATATATAGAATTTTAGAATGATATGACCCGGGAAATTAAGGAAATTTGCCTGAAATGAGCCGTTTTTTGTGAATTGTTGCAAAATAGCAAATTGTGAAGGAAGTTTAAAGTCTTAAAATTTCTTCAATAAAGTTTATTCAATTTTCTTTCTGAATTTCTGCCATACCGCTTCAGCTATAAATGAAACGATGAGAAGTGCAATCATAGTATATACTGCTTCAGGTGCTTTTCGGAATGTGTAGACCTCTAGAATTACAAACATTATCAAACATAATATCAGCGATATAACTACTACCCAGCCCTTTGCCCCGGTTTGTTTCAGTATCTTTAAATGACCCGCATTTACAGCGGCGTAAACAAATAAGAATGCGCCTGAACCCATCATTGCAATACCTGCAAGATCAAAAAATAAAATAAAGCAAATTACCATCAGTGATGTTATAAGCAATCCGCCTGTTGCACCTTTGATCTCATCCCTTGCAAATACCGCGGGAAGCTCGCCATCTTTTGCAACCATATAACTTACATTAGAGCCGCCGAATAATGTTGCGTTAATTGCTGATGCTGTGGAAAAGAGCGCTGCAACTGCTATCAGCTTAAAACCAAACATACCAAGAAATGGTTTTGCAGCTTCTGCGAGTGCAAAATCACGGGCTGCTGCTATCTGGCCGGTTGTTAAATTACCGGTAACAGTAATGGATACTGCCAGGTAGATCAGTATTACAATAAAGACGGCAAGGTATAATGCTTTTGGAAGTGACCTGGCCGGGTTATCCATATTACCGGCTGCATTGGTTATAAGGCCAAAGCCTTCGTAGCCAATGAATAATACACCGGCACCGAAGAAAATATATTCAGTTGAATTCCAGTGAACAGGTGCTAAGTTTGCAGGGTGAATGAAAAAGAGGCCGGCACCTGCAAACAAAACAAGTATTGATACTTTTACCGCGACGATAAATGTTTCAGCTTTTCCAACATCACCTGCTCCAAGCATATTCAGCAAAGTAAACAGTATAACTGCGGCAGCTGCAACAGCTTTTATGAGAAGAGGTGAAGGGTTTGCGGTAATGAATGTCATAGCGTAGGATGAAAATCCCTGGGCATAAAGCGCTATTGCAATTACATAACCTATCCACATGAAAAGATTAAGTCCACCCGATACTGTACCTTTGCCCCAGCCCTGAACAAGGAATTCCACAGCTCCGCCTGCAGATGGAAATTTAGCGCCAAGCTTTGCATAGGAGTATGTTGAGAACAGCGCAACAACACCACCAATAAGAAAAGATAGCCACATTCCTGCTCCTGAGGCTTCGGCTACAACTCCTAATATTGAGAAGATGCCTGCACCGATCATTCCGCCAATACCGATTGAAATTGCAGCAATCAGAGAAATTCTGTTTTTCATTAAGCGAATTTAATGTAATATTTACAATAATTTGAGAGGGAAATAAGTATATAAATATAAAAAACTGAAGGGGGACTTCAGTTTTTTTGAATAATGATGCAATTGGAGAACAACTAAATGATCACATCAATTTATTTATATGAATTATCTATTTTATAAGGATCATCTTTTTTACTTCAGTGAAAGTTCCAGCATTAATTCTGTAAACATAATTACCGCTTGATAAATTGTTACCGTTGAATTCCGCAGTATAAATACCTGCCTCAAGCTCTTTATCAACTAATATTAATACAAGCTGCCCTAGCAAATTATAAACACTGATGTTTACTTTTGTTCTCTCAGGCAGCTGGAAATCAATGCTGCAAATGGGGTTGGAAGGATTTGGGTAGCTTTGTCCAAGGGCAAACTCTTTTGGTTTGGTTATTATTACAGGCAATGCAAGATCGAAATATTCATAATTGCCGTTATAATCTATCTGTTTTAACCTGTAGAAATATTTTCCGGGCTGAAGCTTTTTATCTTCGTAGCTGTATTCAACAGGCTGGTTTGTTGTGCCGGAACCGGTAATGAATGCTATCTTCAGCCATACACTTTCATCAGTTTTTCTTTCAATATCAAAACCTGCATTATTTAGCTCAGTCTCAGTTTTCCATGATAATTTTACATTATTTTTTACAGATAGCGCATTAAAAAGTGATATTGTCACAGGCAATGCCCCGGTACATATGGTTCCGCTGCCTGAAAACGTACCATTAATAATAATGTTATCCGCACATACATCAGCATTTATCTGTATATCTATAGATGCTCCTGCATCGTAAGTGATATTGCTGTTCACCTGTGAATAAACTGTGTTAATGAATGTAAACATTATGAAAAATAATAACAGCTTTACTTTCATTTTTCTGACATTTTAACTTCATTTAATATTTCTTCTTTCATAACCTTTACTTCCAGTTTTGCAAGTCTTTCTTCAATTGATCTTAGCTTAGTAATCTCATCAGCTAACATAGAGTTTTCCTCCTTTAATTTATCGTTCTCAGCTTTCAATTCCTGAATAGCTTTTACCATAGGAGCAAGCAGGTCGTTATACCTTAATTCATAATTGCCTTTATCATCTATTGTTATCATACCCGGGTTTTGTACATTTGAATTGTTAAGCGCTTCTTCCAGTTCCTGTGCAATAAAACCATATTCAGTTTTCTGTTTCTCATCATTAATACGTGTATATGAAACCGGTCTGAGTTTTGAAATAAAATCCAGACCTAAGTTAGATTCAGTAATATTTGATTTCCATCTTCTGTCGCTGGTAATGGTCCATGCAACCTGTATTCCTGCATATGTAATAGCTGTATTGCCGATCCTCACCTGGTTATTTGCTGTACTGGTTGGTACATCAGAGTTATACCCTAGAATTATATTATTTGAGCCTGTTGTTAAGCCATCGCCTGCTAAATAACCCAAAGCAGTATTATTATTTCCTGTAGTTGAAGAAAGTGATGAATTCCCAAAACTTGAGTTACCAGTTCCGGTCGAACTGTTCAAGGAAAAATATCCGAATGATGAATTAGAGTTACCGGTAATATTGTTTTGCAATGAAGAGTGTCCAAAGGCTGTGTTATAACTTCCTGATGAATTTTTTGTGAGAGAAAAATACCCGAAAGCAGAGTTATTTGCTCCGTTTACATTATCTGAAAGTGAATTGTAACCAAATGCAGAATTTGTAGAACCTGTTGTATTGGACATAAGGGATTGTACACCAAAAGCTGAATTTTGGCCTCCGGTTGTGTTAAATCGCAATGAATTGATTCCAAAACCGGAATTATAGTTTCCTGTTGTCAGGGAACTCAATGAGCTGACCCCCATAGCTGTATTATAGCTTGCACCTGACATTGTGAAGTTTCCTGAAAATATTCCCACAAAAGTATTATTTCCATTTGAGTTCGGGGTAAAATAATTATGAATAAATCTATCACCGCCTTTAGTTATAACACCAATTGTAGATGTAGAGCCCTGAACATTTCCAAGTTCCAGCGTTTTTGAAATTGTAACAAGTCCGGTTAACTGGCTAAGAGTAAAATATTCATTTGTATTATCTTTTATCTTAAATATACCGTTTGTGCCAAGCGTATTTGTTATATGCTGTGAATAAATTCCCCCCTGTATCACAAGCAGTATCAGAAAAATTTTTAATGTTCTCATTTTTATTCTCCGTTATATGAAATTACATTGCTTTGAAGACAAAGAACAATACCATGAGTATTATTCCTATAGCAACAGCTGCGAAAACAAGGAAAAATATAGCAGAAAATATCAGCCTGCCTTTGAATCTTGTTAATATGTTCTGAAAAAATCCCGAACCGGAAGTATGTTCCGGATTATTTATGCCGTCACTTACGGCTTCTTTTACTGATCTTGTTAAATCGTCAAGCATTTTGTGTTCTCCTTAATTTTAAAATTAAACTCATCCGGTGACCTGAAGTCACCGGATGAGTGAATGATTATTTTACTAACATCATTTTCTTAATATCTGAAAATCCTTTGGTTTCAAGCTTATAGAAATATGCACCGCTTGAAAGATTTGCTGCATTAAAATTCACTTCATGTGTACCTGCCTGTAAATTCTGATTGATAATTTCAGAAACAAGCCTTCCTGTTATATCGTAGACTTTTAAGGTCACAAGGCCGCTTACAGGTAAAGCAAATTTAATTGTTGTACTTGGGTTAAAAGGATTTGGATAATTCTGTGCCAATGAAAAACCGCCGGGAATTTCTGAATTAATAATACCAGTGGTAGATGTCATATTTCTTGAGCAGTAACCGTTATATCCATTCATTAATGACCATATTCCAATACCATTATCACCGCTGCCAAGTATATATCCTGCTCTTGGTTCCGCCCAGTTTGTATCAGGAACAGATGATGTCATCTGTATTTTGGGTGACCAGCCTGAACCGGTGTATTGTGTGTAATATCCGGCCGGTGCTGTAGGGTTATCCTGAGCATAGCACACTTTATACTGGTTTGCTGTATTTCTTACTGCTATTAGATCACAAGTTCTTGCCCTGTCACCGGAGTAATCCAGTGTATCTCTTGTCCAGTCACCGGCAGTGCTGCCGCCATTGTTTGTTCTTAATCCAAAAATATCCCAGTCACTTGATGAATTGAATTGCCTTACATAAGTTATCATACCTGTTCGTATATTTGCCCCGCCATTAAAAGCAATTCTCAGATCTTTGTTAACATTTGTTTCGGTAACAACCATATTGCCGCCTGAAGTGCTGTAACCGTTTAAATAGGCTATATAAATACTGTTATATCCGCTGTTGAAACAATTATAAACTGTCATTACCCTTCCTCCGCCTGTGCCGCCATCATCTTTATAATAAGCTATATCACCATTCAGGTATGTTGAACCGTTTGTATTGTTTGCGGTATTCCAGTAAAATCCTGTGGTACCGTTTGGCTGAATATAGTTGAGTCCGGGGGTTGCATCAAACGGTGTGCTTGAATACAAGTATTTCTGTTTGGTGAAATGATTAGCACCTGCAAGTGAATCCATCGAGCATATCATCATAACATAAGCATTGGAAGTATAATTTGTATTATCGCTTGTAATTCTGGGGTTATAATAATTCATACCTGCACCGTTGCCGGGATAGTTAAGGATAGTCCAGTAATAACCTGCACCATCAGCCTTCTGCCGCATGAAATATACTTTTTTCCTGTTATCGGAATTATCCGTTAAGCCAACAACCGCGAAAACCCATGTATTCGTACCGTCATAAACAACCTCAAGATCCATTTCATCCTTATTGAATGAATAACCGGTCATACTTGTCCACATTAATGTGAACCATGATGCACCATTGTTTGTGGAATACATCAGCTTCAGGGAATCTGATCCTGATTGTGAATCCTGTGTAAGCAAGTAAAACAATCTACCGGCAACATTTGAGCCTGTTGGCGCAACACCAAATGCATGTGAATATATGCTCCATGAATGTATTGTTGCCTGGTTATAATCTCCTTCGTAACCGTTTTCAACAGTACCTGAATGATAATCTGAATTCAGCATAGGCTGGTGAACTTCAGTAGTTCCCTGTAATATATTTATCTGTTCCTGTATCTGGCGTGCTGCCATAACATTACCGGAGAGCCTTGCTGATTCAAGTTGATTTTCAAGTGTTATAAGCTGAGCGCTTTTTTCCTTTGCAGGCGGCTGTATATCTGTTAATAACGGATTATTAACATCACCGTTTGAATTTGAATATTGAATTTTTAAGGGGGGAAGTTCTTTAACCTGTGCAAACAGATTCAGAGAAATCCCCAATACTAATGCAGCTAAAAATAATGTGAACCATTGTGTTGTTTCGTGTTTCATTTCTTTTTCTTTCTTTTGATATTTATTTATAATTAATGCTAATGTTATTTATTTTACTTTTTTTGTTACAGTACCGCTCCACCTGCCGATACATCCTTGATATACTGCTGCAACCCTGAAGGAATACACTTTACCCGGTTTTAATCCTGTAATACAGTAAAGCGGGTCTTTAACTATATCATACTGTTCCCAGGTACTTTCAGCTGAATTTTTTTTGGAGATCTGTATGATATATTTGCTTGCATCTCTTACTGCATCCCATTGAAGCAGTATTTCACCTTTCATGCTTCCTGTTGCTGCGTAAACTGACCCCGGAAAATCCGGAGCTTCCGGTATTTGGTTTTCTTCAAAGCTGTAAACCTCCCGTGCTAAAAAACTGTTTTTCATTTTTATTGGATTTGAGAATAATTATTTTCGATACAAAGATAGCCGTAAGCATTGCTGTTCTTCAAAGAAACATATTGAAGGATTTTTACGTATCATTACAGACCTCATAAGCGGTAAGTGCTTTTTTTGGTTTATTTCTTTGAATATTTCAAGAAGGTTTTTTTGAATTGTTACCATAAAGGACTTGCGGAATATTCTGTTTCAATGTTTCTTTATGAAACTTAAAAGAGTGCCTCAGGCACAAAAAAAGGGCTAAAAATCGTTTTATTTGCAATAATTTGGCAGGATTAAAATTACTAAAAGTTTTCAATAATGAAAAAAACTTATCTTGTAGAGCTTCTTACTAAGCTGTCATCAAAACAGATGAAAGAGCTTAGCGATTTTGTTAAGTCACCTTTTTTCAATAAGAATGAAAGTGCTGAAAAACTTTTCGAATACCTTCGTGTAAATCATCCGGAGTTTAAACCGGCAAAAATAGAAAAGGAATTTATCTATCATAAATTGTTTTCTCCTGCAGAGTATAATGACAGTTTCATGAGAATGATAATATTCAGGCTGACCGAACTGACTGAGCAATACCTTGCATACAATGATATGAAAACACAGGAAAATTCTGAAAACATGCATTTGATAAATGCACTGCTTGAGCTTGGAGCTGATAAAGGAGCCCAAAAGAATATCAATAACCTTGAAAAATCACTGGATAAACAGGAACTGAAGAACAGAAGCTATTATGAAACAAGGTACAGGCTCGAAAAATTCAAACATATTATTTATTCCAGGTATTTCAGGCCGCTTACAATTAAGGATAAACCTGATGAAAAACTGCTGGATGAATCCATGTATTTAACTTCATTCTTCCTGATATCAATATTGCAGAGCTACAGGTACCTACTGAATAAATCACTTACTATATCATTTGATTTTGATCTTGACCTTCTGGATTATATTATCAAATTCCTTGAAAACGAAGGCAGTCATTTCCTGAAAAATAAACCTCTTGAACTGCTTTATAAGGAAATACTTGTACTGAAGGATAATTCCAAAGAGGATCTTCTGGAACAAATAAAGAATGATCTATGTAATGATGATATACTTTTGGATGATGATGACAGAAAAGACGGGTTGACCGTGATCTCTAATTTAAGCATTAATGCAGCTTATAAAGGCAAAGAAGAATTCTTTAAGCTTATATTTGAAATGGATAAATATCTTATTTCAAGGGATCTTATCAGCAGGGTAAAAGGCGGTTATTTTGATAAGGAGATATTCAGCAATGTTGTGACACTGGGGCTTAAGCTTGATGAGGTTGAATGGGTAGAGGAATTCATAGAAAAATACCATAAAAAGCTGGCACCGGAGAACCAGGAAAGCTCTTATAATCATTGTAAAGCAAAGCTGTATTTGAGAACAAAGGAATATGATAAAGCTAAATATTATATTGATAATATCTCAAACGCCGATATGCAGCTGAAGCTTCATGCAAGGATAACCTCTATTATGATATATTACGAGCTTGGAAATATTGAAGAAGTACTTATGCAGATAGAAACATACAGAAAATATATAATGAACGATAAGCTGCTTAGTAAAAATCACAGGAAATTTTCAGCTAATTTCATAAAATTCATATCTATGATATGTAAAGCAAGATATTCATTCAAAACATCGGCAGAAGATATTAAAAAAAATATTTTAGAGTGTGATATGGTCAGCAGCAGAAAGTGGCTGCTTGATAAGACAGAAGAAATTATACAGAGAAAATACACCCAGAATTAAATGTAATGTTTTAACTTTGGCCAGATCTCCTTTATATTATATTTAGGTTTCCTTGCAATAAAAACCGGGATATCATTTTCATAAGGAACAGAATAACTGCTTTCAACTCTTCCTGCTTCAGTAACATCATCAAAAAATTCCTGAATATCTTCTCTGCTAACCCCTATAACAATTAATGTTGTTATATTATCTTTATCCGGCGGCCAGAAGTAGAAATTATTATGACCGCTTATAGCGCGCGGCAGGTTCATGCTTTTTCCATAATAGTTTATTGCTCTTGCTTCTCCGTAATTACCGGTAAATATATAAGTATTCTTTTTTTCTTCTTCGGGCAGCGAGCTGAAAACATTTGCGACTTCTGCTGTCATTTCAATCCAGCCGAACCTGTCAGCAAATGTCTGCGGTAATAATGCAGCCTTATGGTTTTCTCCTGTTGAAGGTACAATGCCAAGCTTTTGCATATATGCAGCTGCTTCACCGGGAGGAAGTACAGGAACCACTAAAGGTAAAAGAAATAACATACCGGTTATCAGCAGAACAGAATATGAATATTGTATTATTCTTAGTTTTCGGGATCCAAAGATCCTGCTTATAACAACGGAGCCGGTACATATTAAGACAGGATAAGTTACCGCCATATAATAAGGCTTACCGTTTGAAAGATATACTATCAAAAGTGAAAATAAAAATAATAGAACAAGAATGCGGTATTTTTTTACATCCTTTGCAATGAATAATGATACTATTCCTGTTATGCAAATAATGGAGTTGAGCGGATTAACCTGCAAAAAAAGCTCTTTTATAAAATTACCGGGTGATAAATGAGCGTTCTTATATAAGGATGCATTTTTCATAAATTCAATTGCTGCCCAGTCATGTGTAACATTCCATATAATATATGGTAAGAAAAAAATGAATGATATTATACCAAATAGCCAGAAATATTTATCCTTTAAGAATTTTCGGTAAGGCGTAAAGGGAAGTGAAAATATTAAAGCTAAGCCAAAAAAACCAACGCTTATTTTATTCATAAGTCCTGCACCGGCCGTTACACCCAGAAGGATCCATAATACAGGTTTGGGGTCATTAAGTATCTTTACAAGGATAAGCAGTAAGATCACCCAGAGCAAAATATCCAATGAATTCATTGAATAAAAACTGCATATACCCCAATAAACAGGGGCACAAAAAACCGAAATGGCACTGAACAGCTGGGAAGTTCTGTTACCGCCAAGCTCTCTGGTAAGTAATCCTGTAATAACAATGAATACTGAGCCGAATAATGCAGGGAGTATGCGTATAGAGAGTAATGAATCACCAAAGAATAGCTTCCATGCAGCTAAAATAATTATGGATAGCGGAGGCTGATCTACATACCCGGCAGAAAGCCTTGAAGCACATTCAAGATAATAAAACTCATCTCTGAAAACTGGATAGTTTGATGTAAAAAATATCTGGATAATAAAGAATAAAGCTGCAGGAATTAAAACAAGATAATTAAACTTCTCCTTATCATCAGTTTTAAAAGTATCCATAAAATTTTACTTAAACAGCCAGTAGTTATTGGCTGAATCAAGATCAGGTATATATTGGCTGCCAAGCTCTATTGAGGCGGGTTTTTTGTCAGTTTCCATCTCTATCCAGATCGTTTCATCTTCTTCATTTTTCCATGCAGTTGCTGAGCGGTATGCCCTTTTTACACTTCCATCTTTGAATTTTACAGTGACCGCAACCGGAATAGGAAGCTCACCTTCTTTTATAACTGATATTTTAAGCATGTCATCTTTTATATATGCAGTATCAATGCCAACATCAGGGTAGCCATGCTCAAAAAACCATGGCTGGTAGAACCATGCAAGCTCATCATCGGAGGCATCATCAAAAGTAAAGAAGAAATCATACGGGGTAGGATGTTTGCCGTTCCATCTTTTTATGAACTCCTGCAAAGCCTTTTTAAATGCAGCATCACCCATAAAGTCTCTCATTATGTTATAGGCATTTGCCGGCCTGAAGTATGCGTGGTTGCCGTACATTTCTCCTCGTATCATATAGCTGGGGTACATCATTGGTACCTCATCAAACTGGCCGGAATAATCCAGGTACCTTTTTACATTCCTTGCGCGGAAATCGATTGTTTTATCAATTTCATATTGTATATTTTCAGAAAGCATTTGCGTCCAGCCTTCATCCATCCATGCATATTTACGTTCGTTAATTCCCATGTAAAAAGGGAAGTAAGAATGCGCAACTTCATGTACAACAGTATGTACTGTCCAAATTCTCTGCTCGCCTGCACCCATGTTTACCATCATGGGTGATTCCATCCCGCCTCTCCCGTTGAACACAGTGATCTTGGGGAACGGGAACATAACACCCGGCATATCCTTTGACATCATCTCAACGGTTTTTGCTGCTATATCACAAACCTCGTAAAACGAAATTGATGTTTGATCATATACTGAGCTTACAAATACTTTTTTCCCGCCGCCATCTGCCATTCTTCCATCCCATAAATAATTTGCTGAAGTACCAAAAGTAAAATCAGGTACACCTTTTGCGATATAATGCCATATATTTGTATCTGCACCTGTGTTTAGTATCGGGATTTTATTTGCATAATCATCTGCTGTTATGATATTTACAGTTTTAAATGATGTGGTTGCTTCTGAGTATCTTGAAAGTATTGATTGTGAAAATAGTTCTTCAGGATTCTGAAGCTCACCTGTTGCCCATGAACAATAGTTGCTTGGCAAAGTTATCTTTACATCATAATTATTAAAATCATTATAAAACTCAGCATTACCGGTATATTCTGTCTGGTCCCAGCCGTCGATATCATCATATACAGATACCTGCGGATACCAGTAGGCAATAAAGAATACGGTCGAATCGTATTGACCCATCCTGATACCTTCTTCTTTAGGTATCTTAAACTCCCATGAAACATTTATTGTTGTTTGTTTGCCCGGATTAATATTCAGGTTTTTGATAAATAAATTTGTACCTGAATATTCAAGTGAAGTATCAGTTTTAGTATCATAATTTTTTTTGCCAACAGAAATTGAGTGAAGTATCATTCCCTTATTTTCTTCACTGCTTTTGAAAGGGTAATCACGCATAGCGTCCTTTTTATAAATGTTGGGATATAACCTTAAAACAAGTTTATCCAGAGTATCGGGGCTTGAATTGTAATAAGTGATTTGTGCGGTGCCGGAAATTATTCCGGTAAGTGG